>QHPP01000133.1 GCA_003219125.1 Verrucomicrobiota bacterium | reverse complement strand
AATTTCACCCTTATAGCCACGCTGTGAAACCTCGATCGAAGTAATCAGAGGCCGGCCATAACCAAACAGGTCACGATCGGCAAAGCTAAAGCCGACGATTCCGCCAACATACGAACCGTAGCCTACGGAAAAGCCAAACTCTTTTGCTTTTGCTTCTTCGGCAGCAATGTCGAGCCGAAGATAATTTTCACCCTCGGGCTGGGGATTGATTTGCAGGACATTGAAAAGGCCAGTGCGCATCAGCTCGCGAAACTTTTCGTCCAACACATCCGGGCTGTAAGTTTTCCCCCGCAACGAAGCAAAACGATTGTAGACATAACTCGGCCGCAGCCGACGCAGCCCTGCGACATTGACTTCGCCAAATTTGTAAACTGGTCCCGGCGAAATCACGACCACGACCGGGACATGACCAGCAACAGAAGCTTCCACCTCGCCGGTCGCTTCTACTTTCACCGAATAATAACCGCGCGCCTTGTAGTAGGCTTGCAAGCGCCGCGAAATGTCATCAACCCGACGGTCGGTATAAGGTTGCGAAAGCAAATCGACCATCTGCCCGCGTAGCGTTGCTCCGTCATAGACGGGGTTTCCGCGAAAAATTAGAGCTCCAAAAAAGTATTGCCTGCCTTCATGCACCGGGATCGTGACATCTACCCGGGCGCCGTCCGCGCTGAAATGATATTGCGGCGCATCAACTAGCGAGTCGAGATAGCCCTCTCCGACGTAATAGCGATGCACCAGGTCCGCGCCTTCCTGCATATCGGTCGCGACAAATGGCAGGTCCTTTTGCAAGCGCGAGTAACGCTCTCGTGTCGGGCCGACCGCGTACTCGAAAAGTTTCTCGGCTGGAACATGATTGTTACCGACGAAATTAATCGTGCCCAGAATCGCCTGCGGTCCTTCGGTTACATCAAGAACGAGGCGCGATCCGCTCTCGATCGAATAGTGCACATCTACTTTGGCATAACCGTGTTTGCGATAGAAGAGCTCGAGAAAAAATGCGGCGTCATCGGCGCGCGCGGCGGTTAATCCAAAATCGTGGATGGTGGCGATTTGTTCCTTCAAGACCGAGCGCAATTCTTCTTCTTTGAATGCGGTTGCGCCGCGAATCTCCAGATTGGTAGCTTGCGCCTTTTTCTTTTCCTCATGTTCGACGAATTTGTGTTCGCGCGCGGCCTGCTCCGGCCGTTTCACATCCACTGCACTTTGGCCAGGCAGCTCCGACACGCTCGTGACTGCCATTAGCGGGAGGAAAAAAGCGGCGCGGCGCATTTCAATGGAATCGGATGAGGTATTTCACCTGACCGCGAAATTCTCCTCCAACTCCAAGGTCACCGACAAGCACCCAATTCTCGTTAACTTTAAATCGCGCGGTAGCCTGCTCGCGGCCGGTGCGCGGATCGACCGTGCCGAGATCGACCTGCAAACGATCGAAGACGGAATTGCTCTGGGTAGGCTGGCCTTTCTTAAAAATCTTCCGGTAAAGCTGCTGCACCAGCAGCATTGCAGCGCGACCAGCCAGAACGTTGCTATTTCCAGCCAGCTCCTGGCGAGTAGTTCCGGTCGCGAGCAAGGAAATAATTTCTTCCTGCGGCAAGGGCGGCTCGCTCGTGAAAATAGCCTGCGGCGAGAGCGAGTTCCCATAAACGTAAACCCGCACGGTGTAATCGCGGATCACCGATGTGCCGTGAAGATCGATCTTGGGATTAAACGAATCGCTCGGATCAAAATAGAGAAAGCCGTTGGTCACATCGAGCCGGCTGAAAGGCAACGTCGCTTCTACGCCTTGCAATTTCACTATCCCTTTCAATTCCGGACGGGAACCGGTGCCGCCTAAATGCAGATCGACAATAGCATTTCCATTCGCGAGATTACCGCGAATGGAAAACGGATCTTTCGTTTTGACCGCGACATCGAATTTCCAATCGCGCAGCGGTGGAGTTTTAATTGAATAATCCGGCCGGTCTTCAATTGGCTCCGGCGCGGGCCGGCCCGGTAACCCAATCGGAATTAAATCGATATCCTTAAGAAAATGACTATCCGTCAGCGCGACATTTCCTTTCACTGTCGCGCTCATCACCGGCCCGCTTGCTTTCAAATTCGCATCTGCCCGTACGGTGAGTGAATCGTCGCGCGCGATCAGGACACTTTCCGCGCGCAAATCGAGGTCAATGTTGGCGTCGGTTAGCTTGGTGAAAACGACCCGGCCACCGATAGTGAACGGTCCGCCGGCGAGATCGCCATGAAATTTTTCCAGGGTCACGGCATTGTCGCGAAAAATCAGGCGGGATTGGAATCCGCGCAGTGCCGGCAATGTCGCGTTAGTGAAGCGCGCCGCATTAATCGTGATGTCGCCGCTGCCGGTGAAGGCCGGCTGCGCAATCGTTCCGCCAATAGCGACATCGAACGCAACGTCGCCATCAAGTTGTTCGACCGCGGGAATGAATTGCCGCAAAAAATTCACCGAGCTTCGTGGCAAGCGGACTGTCGCCTGCACTGGCGTGTTCTCGTCGAACGAGCGCGTGCTCAATATTCTGCCGGCGTCGAACGGCATCGTTGCCGCAATGCTGACGGGCTGAATTCTCGGTTGCTTCAATTCGCCGGCGAGATTGAGCTTGTTTCCCGCGGCGTCCGCCGAAACACGAAATGTAGCCGGATCAAGATTCGGTAGTGTAGGGTTGCGCAAATCGCGCCCCTCCACATCGAGATGGGCTTGCAAATCCGCCAGGGTGCCGCCGGCTTGCAGCTTCACTGACAAGAATCCGCTCGCGAGCGGCTCGACTCCAAAGTCATCGAACATTTTCTTGAGATCCAGATTCGCCGAATCAAATGTCGCGTTTACTTTTCCATCACGCGGAAAAACCGGCTGGCTGGTGCCGACATTTCCCCAGATGAAGGGAATGGATGCGTAGCCCGATGCGTATTTCGCCTGCCCTTGATCAAGCTGAATTTTTGAAATTTCCAGGATCTCGCCTTTCGCAGAAACGATTGCCTGAAAATCCATCCGGTCGCTACCGATGAAGATCGTCGGAATCTCGAGCCCCGCTGGCGAATAAGTGGCGTCGACGTTCGCCGTCAACGCTTTCATGTCGCCGAGCTGGCCATTCTTCCAGGCCAGTTTTAAAAATCCATTTTGCGTTAACTTCGAGGCTGAGCCGCGTCCATCCCAATTCAGTAAAAATGAACCGCGCAATTCCGTTTTGTTTCCGCTCGCCTCCAGCAACGGCTTGAGCGTGCTCACATCCGCAATATCAACCGCGAGTTTGCCCGCGAATTCTTTCTCGCCCCGCAAATCGAGCGTCCCCTGCCCGTTCACGAAATCGCGTTGATTAAGATTGGCGGTCAAATCATTGAGAAAAATTTTGCTCTGCCAGATTGATCCCGCGCCGCTTAGCTGCGGAACCGACAAATTTCGGATTTGTAGATTCGATCCGTAAACATTGAACCATCCATCGGCAGTCGCTCCGTTCCACTGCACAATTCCAGAGGCATTAAACGCACCACTGACTCGATTGGGCGAGTTTCCATTCCAAAAATCGGCCGCCTGCGGAGCATTGGCCACGATCTGGACCGTTGCCGGTTGTTTGATGAAATCTTTTTCGTCGGAGCGCAATCGCATTGAAGCGTTACCCACGATCTGGTTTAACCCGCGCTGCACCCTAACGTTGCTGATGGTGATGAGGCTGCCGCTTTGATCGAGCTGCGCCGAAATTGAATCGGCAGCGAATTCGTTGTTGCTCACCGCTGAGATCACAGCTGTGGCATTAGCGCTCAGCCCTTCAAACCAGGGTGCGTCTTTCGCCTGCAATCGTAAATCTTTTGCCGCCGTCGCCGTTGCTTCGAGCTTTTCCAGAGCGAAATCCGCACTGCGAACCGATCCCGAAGCAACACGAAGCGTGGCCTGCAACCGCTCGTCGCGAATTTCCAACGTCCCATTAATTTGTCCGTGACCACTTAGCGGTTTCTCCATTGCGGAAGTGATGGGGCCGAGATCGAGATCGTTGCCAACAATCTCAAACTTCGCGGGACTGCGCCCCAGATCGTCGGCGAGTTCCGGCAATTGAACTGTTCCGTGAATCTGGAGCGCTGTTTCCGCGCGAATGACTTCGACCGGTTGAATCGTCGCCACCCCGTCGTGAGCGGAAAACTGTGCCGTCGCCCGATCGAAAGTCGCGCCCGCCACCTGAAAATCGCGCATAATGCCGTCCCCCGAAGCCACCCAGGTTTTCGGCGCACGCAATAAACCAACAAAATCAAATGTGAAATTCTCGACTTCCCCCTGTACCGGCGCATCCGAGAATAAACCGAGCTTCTTTGCGGATGAGAGCGAAAGATTGTGCGCGGTCGTGTGTGACTTAATAAAAAGTGACCGGGCCTGTTCTGTCAGCGACGCCTGCAAATCGATCGGCGCGCCATCGAGCGTCCCGATCAGACGCAATGCCATCATGTGCTGCCGAATGCGCGAGGCATCGACATTAATGAGGGAAAAGCGCGTCTGCTCATTCAAGATAACGTCGCGCAAATTCAGATTACGATTTTCGTAACTGGCCGTTCCGGTCACACGCGTCCACGCTGCGCCGGTCGGTAATTGCAACAACGTCACGCTGAGAGCACCAGGGGTCTGTGGATTCAAGTCGAGCGACAAATTTTCCGCGATGAAATCATGCGCCGGATCGCGCACGATCACCGTCACATTTTCTAAGCGCGCGCGTTCCGGAAAAACAGCCGGCAACGTCACCTTTTCGCGCGGGCGCGGCGCAACTTGCACCCGCACTTTCCCGGGATCGACGACCACGTGGGCGTTTCGTGCCTCGATCGAATTGAGAAAATCGGAATGACCACGGATCAAGGAAAATAAACTGTATTCCGCATGAATGTACTCTGCGTCCGCAACTTCGATCGCAGCCGTTCCGATCGGAACGATATGGAGATTACGGATCGTGAGTGCGGTAAAAACGTTTCCTTCTGCGCGAAAACTTAACTTGAGATGTTCTTTGGCTGCGCGGTGAACGGCGAACCAACGAATTGCGCCGAGCAGGATTGGCCGATGAAAAATGACGAGCAACGCAAGGATTATCCCAATCGAAATCCAAATGCGATGCCGCCGTTTCCTCGTCGGCTGGGAATTTTCCTCCTGATCATCTTCCACGAGCATTTTATCCTATGGACTGCTCTGGAAAGAGCAAGGGATCGGAAGTTTGAGGTTTGATTCGCTCGGCGGGGCCTTCGCCATTGCCTTTAACCAAGTCGTCGCCATCAACAACACGTGCGCCATCCGGCCGAGCGGAGGGACATGCTTCTGCATGTCCGCGAACGCGCGGAGCTGCGTCCCTCCGTTTCATTCGATCCACCCGCTTTACCGTCGCCGTCCAAGCCACGCATCGGTTTAACCCCTGATTCCGACTGCGGTTTTCAAGTAAGTCGTTGTAGGTTTGAAGTTTGTCTGCTTCCTCATCACCGATTAGAGGAAGGGCCAGTGCGCCAGCGGCGAGTCTTAGCAGGAGGGACATGCGTCTCCATGTCCGGGGTCGCGCAGAAGCGCGCCCATTTCATTCGATCCGCCAAATCCGGAGCGCGGAATCTTTTACGATAAGTTGAATTTCGCACCGCTTAGGCGGCGTCTCATCCTTAGCGGGCCAAAGCTCATCATCGAAATGCAGGGGCCATTTATTCCAGCGCAGCCGCATCTTCGTAAATAGGCTCGCTCGAAGCGGAAACTTCCGTCTTTTGCCCGCCACACGCGCGTCGAAATAATCCAGCAGCAGATCGCGGTCCTTCTCCCGCGCGCCGACAAAATCAAATGCGCCATCATTCGTTTTCGCGTCCGCCGCCAGAGTCAGGACGGGACCGACAGAGCGAATGTTCATCACGTGCCAAAGCAAGTAGTGTCCGGAGAGATCGATGCCATCAACTTCGATCTCCCACTGGCGTGCCCGATAGGTCTGCAATCGCCGACGCAGCTCTTTGACATGACTCCGCATCGCCTCTGCTTTTGATTTTGGTTTATCTTTTTTGCCGTCCCTTTTTGGTGCTCGCATATAATCTGCAAACAATCCCGCGCCGGCGCCCTCAAAGAAATAGCGTTTGCCCCACGGCCCGCGCGCCAGTCCAACATCAAACGTGCCGCATTTCCCGTCATTCAGTCGCTCGATCAATTCCTTCGCCGAAAGGCAAAAGCCGAGCGAACGCGCGAAATTATTCGCCGTACCCACCGGCAGCACGGACAGCGGAACTTCGCTGTTCATCGCGACGAGGTGACGCGCCGCCTTGCTTACGGTGCCGTCTCCGCCCGCCACCAGGACGAGATCGACCCTCTTTTTCAGCGCTTTCGCGATTCCCTTCTCTTTCGACGACTGATAAGTCGCTTTGTGTCCCGCTTTCTTCAGCGCTTTTATGAAATCCTCGCCCTCGTGTTCCTTACTTCCCGCTTTCGGATTGTGCACCAAAAGAATGCGCATCGATGTACCTCGTAGCGCAGCATGAAGGCGCGCTTATCTTCGAGGGCATTCGGCCGGGAGCCTGCTCAGACGCGTTTCATTTAAGGAATGAAATCGCGTATCTTGATCTGCAACGACGACGGCATTTACAGTCCCGGCATCGCCTCTCTTGCGAAGGTCGCCTCCCGTTTCGGCGACGTGCGCATTGTCGCGCCCGATGTCGAGCAATCCTCCATGGGCCACGCCATCACCTCCTCGCGCCCCCTTCGTTACCGGCGCACCCCGTTGCCCGGCGGATTCGACGCCTATCGGGTCAATGGCACTCCGGCAGATTGTGTCGCGCTTGGCACTTATTTATGGGAGCGCGTTAATCTTGTTCTTTCCGGGATCAATCTCGGACCGAACCTTGGCAGCGCCTGTTGGCACTCTGGAACACTGGCGGCCGCCAAGCAAGCCGCATTGCTCGGGCTGCGCGGTATCGCTTTTAGCACTGCTGTCACTATTACCGAGAAAGCGCCGGATTTCAGCCAGCTCGAACCGCACGTCGAGAAAGTGCTCGAGCTTCTTCTCGAAGAAAAAGAGATGCGCCTCGTTAATGTGAACCTGCCAGAGAAACCAAAAGGCATTCGTTGGACGCGTCAGGCGGTCAAGCAGTACGACGGCAAGGTTGTTCCAGGTAAGGATCCGATGAAACGCGCGATCTATTGGTTCACCATCAAACCGTTGGAAGGCGAAGAAGAAGGCACTGACCGCTGGGCCTTTGGTAAAAATTTTGTTTCCATTACGCCTCTCCGCCTCGACCTGACGGACGAAAAAGATCTTGCTCGGGTCCTGGCGTTGCCAATCACGCCGGCGCGAACCGCCCGCCGAAGACCGCCAGCAAAATCGACAAAGCGAAATTCTTCTCGCTAACTGATTACAAATTACTTGTGCGAGCTTTCGTCTGGCTTCCGGGGGAAGTGCAAGTGAAAGTTAATGCGTAGGTGCAGGGAAGATGCGGGTAACTAAGAATGATTACTGGAACTGATGTCACCGTTTGGACAATTTCCGGGCTGCTCGCGATTGGTATTGGCTGGAGTGCTTACGCGAAACGGAAAACGCGCGACAAACTCGTGCGCGAACTGGCGGCGATGGAGCCGGAACGCCGGGAAAAAGTGCTCCAACGCCTCAACCCGAAACTCGCTATGGAAATGCGTGAGCAATTGATGGAACGCTTTCAGATAATGAGCTAGCGGGACTATTGTCACGCAATTGTAGTCGGCCCCGCTGTGTCGGGGCGTCTTTAGGCCTGCGAACGGCGACAGAGTGCCGCAGCTACGGTCAACAGCGGCCGGTTAAAGTCCGTCCGGAAGCTTTCGGAGTTAATCGCCTCTACCTGGAAGCCGCGACTAACAGCTGCAGTTCTTCCCGCAATTGCATTTCTTGTTATCGTTCATGGGGCAGTTCTTGCCGGTTTTCTTGCAGCTCTGAGGCTCTGCCGCAAAACCAGCACTACAAATCGCTGCCGCCAAAATCGAAAACAGAATTTTGGTGTAATTTTTCATCAGGGGTAGTCTCGCGCGCGACCAGAAATGACGCCAATGGAAAAATCGCTATCGCGCCGTGGCTCTTCCCGTCGTGCCTGCGCGATCAGTAATTCACGCAGACGGTTGTACGCCGGTCTCGCGAGGTGGAATCCAGAGTCCGCGCGTCACATCGCCATCACACCGTCGAGGGTGAGGCCGTAAAAACACGAGCCGCTATCGCTCGCATCAATTTGTTGCAATAACATGGGGCCTGATTTGCCGAACAATACGACTTGGCCGTCCCCTTCTGTGGCGAGGAGGTCGCCGAAGGCACGCACGCTTTACGGCCCGCTGCGAAGTGCGACCGAAGCGCAATGGAAGGTCGCGCTTCCATTCGTTATCTGTATGCGTGCGCAAAAGATTGCCCACGGATACAAACAACAAACATGGGCGAATCGTTCGATAGCGCCTGGCCGAATTTTTGGAACGAACGCTACGCCTCAGGCGAGACACCATGGACGCTTCACGCTGTTCCCGCGGCGGTCCGCTCTTTCGTCAAGAGAAGGCAGAGGCGAGGAACAACGGTATTAATCCCTGGCTGCGGAACCGACCTTGAAGTCCTTCAGTTTTTTCAAACCGCCGGCTTCGAAGTCACCGCAATCGATTTTTCAAGCGTGGCCGTCGCCCAAACCAGAAAAGCTCTGAGGAATTTTGACGGCCAGATTATTCGTGGAGATTTTTTCAAGTTCGATTTCCAAAATCGCTTTGATCTGATCTATGAACGGACTTTTTTGTGCGCGCTGCACCCGCGGAGATGGCCGAAATATGCCAAACGTGTCGCGCAGCTGCTACGACCGCGGGGAAAGCTTGTAGGTATCTTTTTTTATGGAAAAGAGCCGGAGCCTCCGCCTTATCCATTGAGCGAAACAGGAGCAGCAGAAATTTTCGGCAGATGCTTTCGGTTGATTCGTGATGTTAAAGTTTCCGATTCAGTTGCGATGTTCGCTGGAATGGAGCGGTGGCAGGAATGGCAACTCGCCACTCCGAAGGCAAAGGGTTGCGGCCCACGGAGAAGGACGACTTCACCGCGACGGTAGCATCGAGCAAGGGCCTGCTCGACCGACCTATTTGCGCGACGGCCGGCCAGCGAAACACAGGCTTTGCAGCCTGTGCGCCCAGCGGGTCGTTAACCCGCTGCACCGAAGCCTAACAGACAGAATGTATATTGGGGGGCATGGAGGACATGTCTGTGTTCCTAAGCCTGGGTTCGTCGTAGAGGTAGATTTAGGATTTAAATCCGCGGGCGAATCTTACACCAGCGCTCCGCCGCAGCTGGAGCCGGCGCCGGCGGTGCAACCGAAGCAGTGATTGCCAGTGAGAATTTGGCGATTCTCGACCACCGCTGGATCGAGGTCCCAAAGATAAAGCGGACCGTTTTCATTTCGCCAGTTCATCTTCAGCATCTGATTGAAGTCGCAGTCGAAGACTTCGCCCGTCCAACTGACGCTGATAGTATCGCGACACATTAAGCCGGCGATTGTTGCCGGATTAAAATTGTCGATCAACAACTGATTGTACTCTTCCAATTTATTGTTGTGGCGAAGGTAAGAAGCGAAACGGGCGATGGGCAGGTTGGTGATGGTGTAGAGATCATTGAAAACGATCTCGAAATGTTTCTTCAACTCGCGTTTGTAATCCGCTTCCAGCTCTGCCTGCGGACCGGGCAGAAATGCGCCCACCGGATTGTAGACCAGATGAAGAGGAAGATCGCTGCCATAACCTAACGAGTTTAAGACACGCAGAGCTTTAATGCTACTATCGAACACCCCCTGACCGCGCTGGGCATTCACGTTTTCCGCCGTGTAACACGGCATCGATGCGATGATCTCCACTCGGTGGCGAGCAAGAAATTGCGCCAGTCCCTCGTAGCCCGGTTCGAGCAGGATGGTGAGATTGCAGCGGTCGATCACCCGACGCGACGGGCGCAGCGTTTTTACCCGTTCGATGAAATAGCGGAAATCCGGAATCATTTCCGGCGCGCCACCGGTAAGATCGATCGTTGGAATTTCCGTGCGCGCGAACCAAGCGACGATGCGATCGACCGTATCGCGGGTCATGATTTCTTTGCGCTTGGGACCGGCATTCACATGACAATGCACGCATGTTAGATTGCAAAGCTTCCCGACGTTGACCTGCAACACCTCGGTTTTCGCGTGACGCAAGGACAAAGAATGCGTGGTGAGCGCTTCAGAGAACCGATTCACGCATTAAGTTTGCACGACGTTATCATTTTGACGAAACCGGAACTGCCTAACGCTCAGCAGGAGTCGGCCAAAATCCGCTCCGGGCTAATCTCCATCATTGTTCCAGTGTTAAATGAAGCCGCGACCATCGAGCGGTTTCTTCGGTGCTTGCCTGAGAGAGCTGGAGGTGCCGAGGTAATCGTAGTCGATGGTGGCAGTAGCGATGCGACGGTCGACCTGGCACGAAATCATTGCGATCGCTGTTTGCGCGCTCCGCGCGGTCGCGCGGTTCAAATGAATGCCGGAGCGCGGGCTGCGTCGGGCGACACTCTTTGGTTCGTTCACTCCGATTGCGAAGTGCCAGCCGGTTGCCTTCAACAAATATCCGACGTCCTTCGTCAAGCGGAGATAGCCGGCGGTTTCTTTCGCATCCGGATTCCAAATAAGCGTCTCGTCTACCGCCTGACCGATTCGTTCGCGCATTATGCCGGCCTCCTTTTGGGCATGCGCTTTGGCGATCACGGGTTCTTTTGCCGACGCACTGCCTTCGAAAAAACGGGAGGATTCCCCGAAATACCGTTGATGGAAGACGCAGAATTCTTCTGCAAACTTCGACGGCTCGGCCGTATCGCGATTATCCCTTCGCGCTTGATCACCAGCCCTCGGCGCTACGAGAAAATTGGGGCATGGCGGCTAACTCTTACTTACGGACTGATTGCGCTGCTTTATCTGCTACGGGTGCCTATCTCAGTGCTTGCGGCCATTTATCGAAAGACTTGCGCCTACCAAAAGAAATAGGTTGGCCAGGTTCGCAGCTGGCTTAAAGCCCACTGGACGCACGGGCTGGCAACCTATGTTCCCTCCCAGGTTACGAAATGGAGCCTAGGGGATTCGAACCCCTGACCTCCTCAATGCCATTGAGGCGCTCTACCAACTGAGCTAAGACCCCGCAAAGAATTGTTGATTTTGGATCGCTGATTACGGATTTGCAACAGGGTTCAGCGATCAATATCGCGATCAGAAGGCACGTGGAGCGACGGCTGAGGGCCTGTGTTTGCGGCGAAGAGCGAGGATTTGTGGATCGCCACAAAATGAATTCGTCAACGAACGTCTTCGACGTAACTCGCGATTTGGTAATCCGTCACCACACCTATTTGGACCTGATTGAGTGCCTTGTCGTAATGAACGCCGGCATTCCCGTTACCGGAGAAGCTACGACCCACGATCGCGCTGAAGACGTCGACGTTGCCTGCTAGCGTAATGTCGGCACTGGGCGCGTAAAAGGTTGCGAAAATGTTCCCGGGCGAATCAATCTCAATGGTTTGCGTAGTACCAGCGGCCGTGGGGCTGATCCCAAAAAACTTCATGTGGCCTACCCGACTCGGATTCGGATCGTCAGCCAGGGTTGGCGGGATCGATGGTGGGACGCCGGCGCTGCCAGGATTGGGGGTTTGGGTACCCCGGTCAACATTCTGATTATCGAGGTCTTCTCCTTTGACGTTCATGTTCCCGGTGAACCAGATCTCCGCGGTTACGCCCCTCTCGATGGTGATCTTTCCGGTGATGTGGCCGTTGGCAACGATCTTCGCGTAAGCGTACGGAAACGTCGGACTGCCGGCGTTACCATTCGTTATCGTTACGCTACCGCTAATTCCCGAACAGACGAACCCGCTTGGACTACTCTCGCTCGTGCCAGTCGCGGTGATGGTCCCGGTCCCGGAACTGGTAGCGGTGAAGCCGGTTGTGTCAGGCGCCGATAGCGGCGGAAGCGTGAGGGGCACATTGTTGTCGATCGTTCCGCTAATCTGATAACCGGAATGCGTGACGTTGCCGCCGTTTGTTGTCACGTCGCCCCAGATCGGCCCGCCTTCGATAAAGTTCTTTGTTGCAACAGATACGTCGCCGTCGTGCGCGTCTGCCAGAAAGGTCGAGTTCGACGGATTAGACCCGTAGTACGAAGTGGTATTTGGTCCGGGGATATCGTTGTTTATTACTTTGGGACTACTGGGATTCGGATTAGTTGGGTTTTTGGAATTGTAACTATCGACGAAGCCGGTGGTGCCGGGGCCGTCAAACGCATTTACGATCCTCAGCGCACCGCTAAATACATAATACTTCGGAACGGCAACCAGTTCGATGCGCCGTGTAATTTGAGGATATGTGACCGTCGACAAAACAAGGTTATTCCCGTCACCGTCGCCATAAGTTGCTTTAAAGTGATCGTATTTGAAATCGATCTTGCGCAGGAGAGTGTCGCCAACGCCGCGGCTGGCCGAGTTGGCCACGAAATTGGGGCCGCCCGCAAAAAACTGATCGGACAGACCGACGCGGGGTAAGCCAAAGAGCCGGGCAATTCCAACTGAACGAATCCGATAATAAGGGGTAGTAGCTGGAATGGTCCCCGTGTTATCGGTGAGTTTGTCGATGGTTACAGTGGTAGAAAGGCTGCCTCCCTGTCCGAAGCTACTGATGGTTTTCGTCCAGGCAGGACCGGGACTTGGCGACGGCGAGGCCGAAACCCAACCGTCGGTAGTAAAAGACAGATTGATTGGATCGAGAGCCTTTCGCACTTCGTCAAAAGCCGCGTCGCCGCCCGCTTCTGCCGCGTAAAGAGCCTCCTTCCATGCTTTGAGCTGCTTGGCCGTAATATTGTAATACCTGGTACAATTAACCAAAACATTGGCCCCGATTAAAGAGATAATCACGATGGTGCACAGTGCACAGATGAGAATGTTGCCATTATCTCCATGGTGAACTTGTGTCTTCATTTCGTTAGCTTCAGTAAATCAACCGTCCCCTCTTCTCCGGTTGCGAAGATACGTGAGAGAAAAGATGGTTGTGCCGGCGCGCTCGTTATTTAAAAAACTTTGACCGCCCCTGGCGAACCTCGGCAGAAAGGTCACCGTCGATTGCGTAAATTCGGTGTTGAGAAGCTCGATATCGCTAGTGACGGGAATCAAATTGTCAGCACTTGCGGCGATGTTGGTGATACCGCCGTTTTCTCTTCGCTGGATCGATTGATTAACGACGGAGTAAACGACGTTAGTAAGCGCGCCTATCGTAAGGGTAGTGTTGCCATTACTGGAAGTTGCCGCCTGCGACATGGTCGCCTGGCTACAACTCCCCAAAAGGCAGTTCGAGACGTTTTGAATCGTGGTTCCCGCCGGAATACCGGTGCCAACGACAGATTGGCCGACGTTCGCATTCGAAAAATGAGAAGAAACCAGCCCAAGCCCAGGGCAGGAAACGCTGGTAGAACCTTGCGTTGTTGTAACGTTATTCACAGTACTAGCCTGATAATTGGCGACAACTTTGTTCCCAACCAGCGAAAGCGTTGGCGTGGCACGCGTGGGCTGGTTGCTGCCATTGTCGACCAGGTAGTTCGGAATGATGCAAGTAACAGTTTGCCGATCTGTACTGGTGGTGACAATGTAAGATCGCTTCACGTCCCGACTGAGATAGTCGATGATCCGGACTTGTTGCACGTGCGAAGCAAAGTAATTATCCACCGCGCTAAAGCTCCGTTGCAGGCAGATCGAAGCGGCCACGGTCGCAGCCAGCATGAGCGAGCCGATGGACACGGCCAGCATCATTTCGATCAGGGTGAAGCCCTGGTTTTGCAGGCGTGCCGGCTTCATTTCTTGGTTCCCGCCGCGATTAGCGTTTCGCTTTCTTCGCTCCGTTGCCGACCGCCGAAGGTCGCGGTCCAGGTATATTTCACCTTCACCTTCACCATGGTCGTGCTGCTGAAGTCTGGCGCCGTCGCCGGCGAAGCGCTTGGATAAACCGCGGCGCCGGGTGAGCGCGTGTAAGTGATAATGGGTGTGCCGCCTGGAAGAGGAGTGCCACTTGGGTAGCCACTGACTGTAACCTTTTCTGTGACCCGGGCAGCGAGATCAGACGAATTAGAAGGATAAACCAACGACATCGGCCTCGACCCTGAGGGCGACCCCGAAGGGGTGGGCTGCGGGTTCATCATATAGGCTGGTGAGATCAGATCGGTGAAGGCGAGGTTGCGTAAGCCTTCAATGCGGTCCTGGACACCTTGCACGGCTGCGACACATTCCTTGCTCGCGTCGATGTAACGCAGGCAGACGGCGTTGACTTCGAAAATGGTTACGAAAAAGGCGCCGACAAGGGTGGCAGCGACGAGGGTTTCGGCGAGCGTGGCGCCGGCCTGAAGTCGCGTGGGGCGAGCTAAAGCCATTGCCAAAAATTGCAGCACTCTGTGTGCCTTCTTGCAGATTGTTCTGCAGCATTGAGAAGGCTTGGAATAATATTTTGCGCCTCTCCGGAAAACCGCCCGCTGAAGGCCAAGTTTCCCCAAGCGTCACCCCCTTATTATAGATACTATAGGGACAAACCAAAGAAAGCCGATTAGGCAGCGCAGCTGGAACGCGAAAAAAATTCAAGCAGACGTCACACGCTCTTCTTGGTAACCATCTCAGTTGGCGAAACTTGTAGCTAACGCCCAACCACAGAAATTCCCGCGGTTTGCGCCGCACAGATGACGTCTTCTTTTTCCAGCAACAGAGTGCGGCCTGCTTCCAACGCAATCACTCGAATCTTTGCCTCGACCGCCACGGAAATTGTTTCGGGACCAACGACAGGAACGTCGAAACGCATGTCTTGATCGGGTTTGGCGACCTTGATCATGACGGCGCCGCCCCGACCAAGCGCACCCCCCCGGCGGATTGTCTCATTGGTTCCATCAAATCCTTCAATCGCGAGAATGGTCCCATTTTTGACGATTACGGTTTGCCCGATATCGAGCGCGGCAATTTTTTGCGCGATCTCCCAGCCGAGATCGATGTCCGACTTTTCCCGGCGCGATAGTTTCGGTCCCGCAATCAAACCCTTTCCTGCCAGAAAATCCTCTAGGAAAGTGGTCGCCGGTAAAAGCGCGACACCTATCTTGTCGAGCTCGATGGCGATTGCCCGAAAGATCGATTCGGCATTGCGTTGTTTCATTTTTGCGAGGAGCAGCAGGGCGCGCCAATCGGGATGAAGGTCGAATAGATTTCGTGGCGCGATTTGGCCGGCCATTATCGCCCTGGCAATCCTGGCATCGCGCAAGGTAGAGAGCATTCGATTCAATTGACCGACGCGTAGCCAGCAAATTTCATCGACGAACTGACCAAGTTCTGCGTCGGTTTCTCCTTCGAAAGCAAGAGCGAGAATTTTCCGCACGCCTGCTGCTCGTGCCGCGCGCGCGAGGATCCGCGGATAAACGCCGTTGCCGGCGATGATGGCAAGTTGATCGGGCGCGTGCAATTTCGCGCGAAAGAGCAGCTAGGAATGCCTCCGGCGTTTTACATGCAATTGCGCAAGGGCCTTTTGCAGCGATGCCTGAATGGCAGCGACTTCTTCCGCGGTATGATCTTCCTTCATTGCGGCCTGTGCGCGGGCGACTGCCTTCTCGGCCGCGGCCTCATCGATTACCTGGGCTTCCAGGGCCATATCGGTAAGAACCGAGACACGCTCTGGTGTAATTTCGATGAAACCTTCGCCGACCGCCAGTGAAGTGGCGCGTTTGTCTTTTACCACGCGCAGCTCTCCCGGTTTTAAAATTGTTAGCACGGGGACGTGCTTCGGATAAACCCCAAGTTCACCTTCTGATCCCGGAAGCGTCACCATCTCGACGTCCTCGGAATAGGCGGTTGTTTCCGGCGTCACAATTTCAAGTCGCAGCGTCGCCATTAACTTTCCTCCTTGATCTGATCAATGCCGCCCTTCATGTAGAAATTTGTTTCCGGCACTTCGTCGTGCTTGCCGTCGAGAATTTCCTTAAAGCCGCGCACTGTCTCCGCAATTGGCACATATTGGCCTTTGTGACCGGTAAAAACTTCTGCGACGTGGAACGGCTGGCTAAGAAAGCGTTGGATCTTGCGCGCACGATAAACAGTAAGCTTATCTTCTGGCGACAACTCATCCATTCCCAGAATAGCAATGATATCCTGCAAATCCTTGTAACGTTGCAGCACTTTCTGAACACCACGCGCGACCGCATAATGCTCCTCCCCCACCACTTCTGGCGCCAACGCTTTCGAGGTGGAAGCCAGTGGATCGACTGCTGGATAAATCCCGAGCTCGGCAATTGAACGTTCCAGCACAATGGTGGAATCAAGATGCGCGAAGGTATTCGCCGGCGCCGGATCGGTCAGATCGTCCGCCGGCACATAAACTGCCTGCACTGAAGTGATCGATCCGTTCTTGGTCGAGGTGATGCGTTCCTGCAAATCACCCATCTCCGCCGCGAGCGTTGGTTGATAACCGACCGCGCTCGGCGTGCGTCCGAGTAGAGCAGATACTTCCGAACCGGCTTGTGAAAAGCGGAAAATGTTATCGATAAACAAAAGCACATCCTGATTTTTTTCGTCACGAAAATACTCCGTCATGGCGAGAGCGGAGAGGGCAACTCGCAGACGCGCGCCAGGCGGCTCGTTCATCTGCCCGTAAACCAGCGCGACTTTGGATTTACTGAGGTCTTTTTGATCGATCACGCCGGCTTCGCTCATTTCGACATACAGATCGTTACCCTCGCGTGTCCGTTCCCCCACCCCGCCGAAGACGGAAAATCCGCCATGCCCTTTGGCGATGTTGTTGATCAACTCGAGAATGACGACCGTCTTCCCAACACCGGCGCCACCGAATGCGCCCACTTTGCCACCTTTGGTAAAGGGACAGATCAAGTCGATCACCTTAATTCCGGTCTCAAGAACTTGCGCTTTGACGTCTTGATCCGTAAGCGACGGCGCGGGTCGGTGAATGGGATATCGTTTGGTGAATTTAACCGGGCCTCTGTTATCGACCGGATCGCCAGTAACGTTGAAAACGCGCCCAAGGGTACCCTCACCTACTGGCACGGTGATGGGGCCACCGGTGTCGTTCACCTTCATCCCGCGTTTCAACCCTTCGGTCGACGACATGGCGATCGAGCGCACCCAGTTTTCGCCGAGATGCTGTTGTACTTCGAGCGTGAGCTTGGTCGGGTTACCGTTGACCTCGTACTCGATTTCGAGCGCGTTATAGATTTTGGGCAATTCCGTGGTACCGCCAAACTCCACATCGACCACCGGGCCGATGACTTGAACAATATTTCCTGTATTCATAAATCTCGCTAGTTACTAACCGAGCGCCATCTGTGCGGTTGCGATTTCGAGTAACTCGGTCGTGATACTTGCCTGCCGCATTTTGTTATACTCCAGTGTCAGATCCTTGATGAACTGTTGCGCGTTATCAGTCGCGTTCTTCATCGCCACCATTCGCGCGCTATGCTCGGAAGCGCGCGCATCAAGGATCATCTGAAAAATTTGATACTGGAGATAATAAGGCAGCATCGCTTCCAACACGCGCTCGGCGCTTGGTTCAAAGACATATCCAAGCAAAGGATCACTCGCGGACGCTTCCTCACCCTTTGGAAGCTCACCGTGGTCAATCGGCAGAAGCGTCTGCACCGTCGGCCGTTGATTAATCGTGTTGATAAAATGGGTGTAAACCACCGAAACCTTGTCGACTTCTCGAGCTAGAAATTTTTCCGTCGCGAATTTGGCGATCGGCTTGGTTTCGACAAAGGTCGGGGCGTCCTTCAACTCGAAATCGGCGAGTAAATCGCGTTTTGTCCGCGCTAGGAATTGTCGCGCCTTTCGGCCAACCACAATGTAGCCCGTTTTGTTCGCTTCAAATCGTGCCGCCTCGCGCAGCAGGTTCGTGTTGATCGCGCCCGCCAAGCCCTTGTCGGTGCTGATAACAACGACCAGCTCCTTTTTTACTTCGCGCACCTGCAGCAAGGGATGAAGTCTGGGATCGGTCCGCTGTTGCAACGAAATCAGCACCTTGTTCATCAACGCCGCATACGGACGGCCAGCCAGAGCATGCTGCTGCGCTTTGCGCATTTTTGACGCCGCCACCATTTGCATCGCCTTGGTAATTTGCGCGGTGTTGCGAATCGATTTGATCCGGCGCCGGATGTCCTGGGTATTCGCCATAATCTATATGCGCGCGGTTTTGCGAACCCACGGGAGATAACGACGTCCACCGTGTTTCTTTGAGGTCGTAAATTGCAACCTCAAGTTTGTAACTTCCTCAACCGTAAGCTGAAATGCAAAATCGG
>QHPP01000346.1 GCA_003219125.1 Verrucomicrobiota bacterium | reverse complement strand
CTCGAGAACGCGTTGACGAAATAGCGCTCGCGGAATCGCATAATGCTCTCTCGCGCCAAGTTGAGAACAAAACCACATTAGGGAGTCTCAGGCAAACGAAGCCAGCGCTTATAACTCGTCCACGAAACCGGATGACGTTTCGCCAGGCAGTACGGAAATCCAGCCATGGCTTGCCACCACCATACTGGCTCTCGAATGGCCCAGCTAAACCCTCTTCGGCAGGCATAGCCGAACTGCGTCGCAGCGCGGTAGATCGCCACTGGCGCGACGTATGGAAACGGGCATCGCAATAGCACACTCCACAGCTCGTTCCGCGAATGACGATGATGATTTCGCATTTCGCTGCGCACTTGACCGGAGTAGTGATGACGGACGGTGACAACTGGAGAAAAAAGCACCTCATAACCCGCCGCAACACACTGGAGCGCGTAGTCCGGCTCTTCGTACATGTGAAAAAAACGGGATTCAAAGCCCGGCAGTTGAAGATAAGTTGATCGCCGCAGCACCGCCCCGGAACTGGCAAACGAACGCGTCAAATGTTCCGGGTTGAAATTCGGCTGCATAAGCGTTTCGGGATACTCATCGGTACGCTGAGGAAAATGCAGCACCGCAAGCTTTGGGTTGTTCTCAAAAAACGGCATGATGCGATTAATACAATCCAATTGTTCCGGATAACTGTCATCATCCAGCGCAAGCACTAAGTCGCCCCGCGCCTCGCGCACCATCTGGTTGCGCGATACCACCGAGCCGCGTCCCGTTTCATTCACAATCAACTTCGCATTTGCCAA
>QHPP01000345.1 GCA_003219125.1 Verrucomicrobiota bacterium | reverse complement strand
AATTGGGCTGCATAACGTTGGTGGCTATCGTTCAACAGAAGAGAGCTGACCCCTGATCCAGGAACAAGCGAATAATGATCGCTAGCAGCGAACTTCACGCTTGCCTCATCAAAAGGCACGCCTTCCGTCGAAGTGAGAAACGGTCCATTCTTATCCGCAAGATCACTTCTAATAATCAAACAGGAACCGCATACTCGGTCGAGATACTCGGTGCGTTGGATAACATAACGTGATTCCCCGCGCCAAAGCCATCCATACTTGATAAGATAGCCTGCTTCGTCGTTTGCATTATCTAACCAGTCAACCAGCTTTGAGCTAATAAAATCGTCTGCATCTAGTTTCATCACATACTTTGGATTCCATGTTGGCTTCGCGTACTCCCAGGCCGCTGCAATTTTAGTCAATTTGTCCAACCTTAAAGCAGTATGGAGATTTACATGGTCGGGAAAGGGATGATTAAGTGGTAGGAAATAAAATCTTGAATCAAACCCGACACCGAAATCAGGTGCTTCATGGCCAGCTACAACTACACGGTAATTCCCGCTGGTTGAGTTTTGTATAGATTTGAGCGTCTGCCGAAGATGAGCGCAGGCTATTTCCCATTTGGACTTAAGCCTTCGTGATGCGAATGGGATTAAGAAAACCACACTAGGCATGTCATTCATATTGAAACGAGGTTAGCTGGAATTTCAGTTGTATGATATTTTTGGCAACGATTAGCACCTTCATCTCCCAACCAAATTCCAAAGCCGCCGTTTGACTTTACTGGCAAGCACTCGGCGATCTTCGTTTAGCACTGCCAGCCAAGCTCCTAGGTCCCCGTGATGCCGACGATGATGCTCAAGACGGGCAATTGTAAACGGTTTGTGATAACCGTCTAGTACGTGCAGCAATGGCTTACGATAGCAGAAATGAGCTACGCGCG
>QHPP01000132.1:22022-40393 GCA_003219125.1 Verrucomicrobiota bacterium | reverse complement strand
CGGGCGCGCTCTTGCCGGGCGGCCGCTACATCAAAGTTGCGATCGCGGATCACGGGGGCGGCGTTCCAGTGGATATGGCGACGAAAATTTTCGATCCCTATTTCACGACTAAACCGGTGAGCAGCGGGTTGGGCCTTTCGATAAGCTTTTCTATTGTTAAGAAACACGGAGGAATGTTGCACCTCGAACAATCCTCCCCTGCGGGCGCCAATTTTGCTTTCTATCTTCCAGCAGCCAAGGCTGAACCAGCAGTCGTAAGGACGGTCGCGGGCTCTGGATTGTCATCTACTCTGCAACGCATCCTGGTGATGGACGATGAGGAGGGAATTCGGGAACTCACTTCACAATTGCTCAATACGCTCGGTTATGAAGTCACGGCCGTGACCGACGGCGTGGAAGCGGTGAATACTTACGAGCGCGCCATGCGACGCGGCGAAAATTTTCAGGCGGTGATTTTGGATGCGACGATTCGCGGCGGTATGGGAGGATTGGCCACGATCTCGCGCTTACGCAATATTGATCCCAGCGTCGTCGCCATAATTTGCAGCGGTTATTCCGATGAAGCGGCGCTGGCGGAATTTTTGCAATACGGATTCCGTGGGGCCTTGCCGAAGCCGTTTACCCGGCGCGATCTGGCGGATGTATTGCAACGAGCCGTTACGAATTCGAAAACCGACCCGGCGTTCGTCCGCTAGCTCTTGCGCAACTTTTCCAGCGCGGCAATGATGGTGTCCGGTCCGCCCTCGATATAGCCGAAAAAATTGGCCACTCGCTTCCCTTCGGGGTCCAATACGATCAGAGTCGGAAAACCTTCGATTTCATATTCGCTCGCCAATTTCATGTTTTGCTTTTTGACCGCGTCGCTTTGTGGTTTGGCACGAGGAAAATCGAGTTCGACCAGAACCAGATTCTTTGCGGCGTAGTCCTGGAACTGCGGTTTGGAAAAAATTTCCGCCTGCATGCGCTTGCAATAGCCGCACCAATCCGAGCCGGTAAAATCGAGCAAGACAAGCTTGTGGTCCGATTTCGCTTTCGCCTTGGCTGCATCGAAATCAGTCAGCCAGTTGACTTCGGCCGAGGCGAAGCCGGCGGAAACTAAAATTATGGAACAGAGGAGGAGCAGTTTCTTCACGTCACAAGTTTCCGCCAACGCAGCGGCTTGCGCAAGTTTGCCCCTGATTGCCCCGCAGGAAAGGAGAGAGCCCGGCGTGGGGAAACGCCGGGCTTTCACCAGAAGATCTTATTTGATATGTCCGGAGACGAGCTTGGTCATCTCGAACATACTAACCTGACTCTTGCCGTTAAATACCGGCTTGAGTGAATCGTCCGCGTTGATCATCGTTCGTTTCTTTTTATCCTGACAACCGTGTTTCTTGATGTAGTCCCACAGTTTTTTCGTGAGCTCGGAACGCGGTAGTGGTTTCGAGCCAACGATGGCAGAGAGTTTTTCATCAGGCTGGACGGGGCGCATGAATGCGGCGTTCGGCTTGCGTTTGGACTTTTTGGCTTTGGTTTTCGGCATGACCGCTGATTAAAACCGAAGCAACGAGCAGGGCAATATATTTTTTGCCTCGGAGAAATTAATTTTTTGCTTTGAGGCGCCGGACGACCAGCACCGCGATGTCATCCGGCGGGACAGGACCGGCCGGGGAAGGCGCGGGTTCGCGCAATAAATTTTGCAGAAACGACTGGGCATCGCCTGGCGCGGCAAGTAATTGTTTCGCCACCAGCGCGGGCGCGAGCCGGGGTTGGTCGCTCTCGCCCGCGCCGTACAAACCGTCGGTGTAAAGCAGAAACAAATCTCCGCTGCTCAATTGCACTGGCGTTTCGGTAAAGCTTGAGCCGGCGACCAACCCCAGCGGCGGCGAGGTCGAAGCGATTGATTCTGTTTGCCCGCCGTGTCGTGCCACCAGCAGCGGTGGATGGCCTGCGCCCACGATGCTGCCAGCGCCACTCTGCGGATCGAGCGCCACGCACATCGCCGTCATGAAGGAACGGGCGCCGAGAATGCTGCGAAAATCGCGATCGACTGCACGCATGATTTCCGCCGGGGTTCCGTTTTCGGCGTTCGCGTGATGAAAAAGCAATTTCGCCAGCGTGGTCAGGAGCGCTGCGGCCGCGCCATGGCCGGTGGCATCAGCAATCCAAAAAAGCATCCGGCCGTCGCGCATGCGAAGCCAGCCGTAAATATCGCCGCCCACTTGAATGACCGGACGATAAAACCCCGCAATCTCCCACCCGGGCAACGCTGGTGGTGTGGCTGGAATCAGAGAGCGTTGCGTTCGTTGAGCCGCGTCAAGGTCCTGTTCCAAATTTCCGCGCCACGCCTCCAATTCTTCGTTTTGCTTGAGCAGTTGTTCGCGCATCGAACGCAAGCGCAATTGGGTTTCGATGCGTGCCCGCAACACCTCGGGATGAATGGGCTTGGTCACGAAATCATCCGCTCCCGCTTGGAGACATAGCACCTCGCTTTCCTCTCCCCCGTGACCGGTAAGCATGATCGTCGGAATCTGCGCCACCGCCGGAGAAGGATCGGCACGAATTTGTTTTGAAACATCGGCGCCGTCGAGGCCGGGCATGTCGTAGTCAAGGAGGAGAAGACAGGGTGGCTGTTTGCGGACAAGTTCAAGCGCTTCTTCGCCGCTCTTGGCTTCGGTGCAGGCATAGCCGGCGGCAGTCAACGTTCGCACCAGCAGCCGCCGGCTCGCCCGATCGTCATCCACCACCAGGATTGGATTCTCCGCGCACGTCATCCTTTGCTATAGAATCGAAAAGCAATCGCGCGCGACATGTATCAGCGGAACGATATAGCGCAATTATCGAAGAGCGCGCTTTTCGATTGTCAGTATATTAGGGTTGAATTAGAAAGGGAGGGTTTCGTCGAATCGATTTTATGAAATGTTCACCGTGGCTCGTTTTCCTCGCTGGCTTTGTCTTCGTATCCTGCGCCGATAACGAGCCGCCGGTGCGTCATCATGTGGCCCGTTATCCAAATGCGCCCGAGGACCAGCCGATCACCCAGCCTTATAATCCCAACCAGCCCCCGGCGCCGCCCGAGACAACAGAGCAGAATCCTCCACCGGAAGCCTCCGCGTCACCGGCAGCGAGAACAACCAAGGGCGATTTGCCTTACGGTATTCCAGTCCCGGGAAAAGCTGGATTTGTGACCAGCCCCTACGCGCCCAACCAGGGGTATGTTGATGTTCGCGGCTTCCCGCCGGGAACTGAAGTGAAAGATCCCTACACCAACAAAATCTTTCTGGTGCCGTAGGAATCTCGCTTCTTTTGCGTTCGCTTAGCGTTCGCCATTGGAGTTTGGGAACAAGAACAAAAGTCTGTGTCCTGGTGTGGCGCCGCAGGATGCTGGCAGAAACACAGATCTTTGGCCTGTGCGCCCAGCGGGTTTCTAAACCCGCTGCTCTCGGCAACCCCCGCCCAAGAATCACGTCAGCGGAGTAAAACTCCGCTGGGCGCACAGACTGCAAAGTCTGTGTTCCTCTTCTGGCGACGGTTGCTGGACAAGGGCGCCGGATATCGGATGGTTCCTCCTCCCAGGTTTCGGGCGGCTGCGGATTTGAAACGTTAAATGGAACTTCGCGTCAAACGCGCACCTCACATCGACACGGAAATGACCGTGCCGGGGGACAAGAGTATTTCGCACCGGGCCGCCATTATCGCCGCGCTTTCCAACGGAGTTTGCCGTCTCGAGGGATTCCTCATCGGTGACGATTGCATGCGCACGGTTAATGCCTTGCGCGCGCTCGGGGTTCGTATCGATGAGGGAGAGCCCAATACAATTATCGTCCATGGAAAAAAGCGCGTGCTCACTCCGCCGGCCACCGAAATTGACTGCGGCAATTCCGCTACCACCATGCGATTGATGGCGGGACTTCTCGCAGGGCAAACATTCGAGAGCCGGCTGGTAGGAGATGCTTCTCTTTCCAAGCGGCCAATGGATCGCGTCATTGCTCCATTGCAGCGAATGGGTGCAAACATTACTGCGGAAGGCCCGGGCGAAACCTCGCCGCTGCGTATTCACGGGGGCTCGTTGCGCGGAATTCGCTATCAAATGCCCGCCCCCAGCGCCCAGGTAAAAAGCGCAATCTTGCTCGCCGGTCTTTTTGCCAAAGGAAAAACCGCAGTTGTCGAGCAGACGCAGACTCGCGATCACACCGAGCGAATGCTGCGTTATTTCTTCGTTCGCACGACGCGGGACGAAAACGGCACCATCGCGATTTTTGGCGATCAGGTTCCGGAGTCGCGCGACTTCCGCATTCCCGGTGATCTCTCCTCCGCCACCTACTGGCTGACAGCGGCGGCCGCGCAACCCGGAGGACATTTGCTCGTCCGCGAACTCGGCTTGAATACCACGCGCACACCCGTGCTCGGCGTTCTGGTGCGCATGGGAGCCCAGGTTCGCGAAGCCATTGAAGATGTGGATCAACTCGAGCCGCGCGGCATCGTGGAAATAACCGGTGCGACCTTGAAAGGAACCGTCATTCAAGGAAAAGAGGTCGCGCAATTGATCGACGAGCTTCCGGTGCTGGCCGTGGCCGGCGCCCTTGCCAATGGTACCACCATTATCCGGCAAGCTCAGGAATTGCGGGTAAAGGAAACCGACCGTATTGCTGCGATCGCTCACAACTTGCGAATAATGGGCGCGCAAGTGCTCGAGATGAGTGACGGACTCGAGATCCATGGTCCGGCACCGTTGCGCGGCGGACGCGTCGCCAGCTTCGGCGATCATCGCATCGCGATGGCGTTTGCCATTGCCGGACTTTTCGCTGACGGCGAAACCATCATCGAGGATTCCGAATGCGTGGAAATTTCCTATCCCGGTTTTAAAAACGCGCTCGAACAATTCATGACCGCAAAGCGCGGGCCGGGAAGCACACCCGTGATCGGATCACTCTCGTTGGCGCCGGTCGATTAATAGTCGTTAGGCGCCGCTCCAGAAACAAAGCACGGTCATTCCGAGCGAAAGTCGAGGGATCCCGTTGCGCAAGTTTAAAGGTTTCATCAGGGGATCCCTCGCCTCTGCTCGGGATGACGAGGGGGTGACCAAGAGCTTGCTTCCGCGCGATTTCCAATGAAGAAACGTCGCAAGCCCCAATGCCCACTCATCACATCATCGCCATTGATGGTCCTGCTGCTTCGGGCAAAAGTAGTATTGCCCGCGCCTTGGCACTGCGACTTGGATTTTCCTACGTCAACTCCGGGGCAATGTATCGCGCGCTGACGTGGCACGTTTTGCAACGCGGCCTGAACGTGCAGCAACCAGCTGCTGTTGCCACCGCCATCGAGCAATCCAGAATCGTTTGTGATCTTGTCGATAACCAATCGCGCATCTTAATTGATGATCACGATGCGGCGCCGCATTTACGCGACGACGATGTCAATCGCGCCGTTTCTCTCGTCAGCAGTGTCCCGCGTGTTCGCGAGATTCTCGTCGCTCACATGCGCGAGTACGCAAAGAAAGACAACCTCGTCATGGAAGGTCGCGACATCGGGTCAGTTGTTTTTCCGGAAACGCCTTTCAAATTTTATATCGACGCCTCCCCCGAAGTGCGGGTGCAGCGGCGCCTAGCCGAAGGGCAGCGCGATGAAATCGCCGCGCGCGATCGCGCCGATTCTTCCCGTGTCGCTTCACCACTTATCATCGCACCGGACGCCATAGTGATCGATACCTCGGCGCTCACCATCGATGACGTAGTCGATCAAATCATGCGGCGATTACTGGCAAAAGGTTTGCCGGT
Organism: Verrucomicrobiota bacterium; assembly: GCA_003219125.1. Taxonomy (GTDB): domain Bacteria; phylum Verrucomicrobiota; class Verrucomicrobiia; order Chthoniobacterales; family UBA10450; genus AV69. The sequence goes on along the minus strand of QHPP01000132.1, from coordinate 34,637 downwards.
TCACTCCCGGATAGTGACAACACGCCGGCAACGGATGAATCCGTACTATTGGCTGGGATACACATTCTCTCGTTTACTTGCCCAAATCTTTTTTCGATTTCACATCCTGCATCGCGAACGCATGATCCAAAGTGGGCCAGTGATTCTGGCGATGAATCATCAGAGCTTTTTCGATCCGCCGCTAGCGGGGAACGCTTCCAATCGCGCGATTTTTTTTCTGGCCCGCAGAACGTTGCTCGATCATTGGTTTTGGGGCTGGCTTCTGCCCAAGCTGAATGTCATTCCGGTCGACCAGGAAGGCAGTGATCGCAGCGCTCTGAAAGCATTGATCCGAATTTTACGGGCGGGAGAAGCGACGCTCGTGTTTCCGGAAGGGGCGCGCACGCTCGACGGTAATTTGCAGCCGGCCCAGCCCGGTCTCGGCCTGGTGATTGCGAAAACGCTGGCGCCGGTTGTGCCGATGCGCATCTTCGGCGCGCACGAAGCCTGGCCACGCGGCAGCAAAAAAATCCGTCTTCATCCCATTACCATCGTCGTTGGACATCCGATTTTTTTCACTCAAGCAGACATCGCGGAACGAGGAAAAGAAGTGTATCAACGTTTGAGCGAGCGGGTGATGAACGAAATCGCTAAACTAACGATCGATGGAAAGGGGTAAGGAAAAGGAAGAGCGCGTTTCGAAAAGCGCGTTGATCGCAATGATCGCGATTGTTGTTGGTCTGATCGTCGTTGCGATCTACGCCAACTGGCAAAATGCGCATCGCGATCTTATTGAAACGACAACCGTCACCCGCTTTACCCCGGAAGCTTCGGCTTCGCCCTCCTCAACGCCTTAAGTTCGGAACGACGGTGAGCTTGCGCCGGTCGGCAGCCGATGCCACGTCTAAAGGTTGATGAAAAAGACTTTCTGTGTCCTGGCGCTGACGGCATGTTTTTTTGCGTATCAAAAACAGCATGCTAGTGACCAGGTGCGTGCCCAGATCCAATCCGAGGTGCCTTCGCCTGCGAAAGGACCGGCAGAAATCGGGAGGACGCCGACTTCAGCAGACATGGCGACGACGCCGAGCCCAGTTGCATCGGTCACACCGCATGCGGAAGCAAGCGCGACTCCCCGCGCGACGGAGACTCCCATTTTATCGCGAACGGCGACACCGACGCCCGCGATTTCATCCACACCGGAATCGACTGCGCCAACGCCCGAGGCTGGCAAAAAACCAGTTGCTACTTCGACGCCGCGCCTGCGGCTTAACCCGCTATTGACGGGTACGCCCCTTCCGGAGGCGACCGCGTCAGCCGAATTCAATTCTCCCGCATCGTCGGTTGCTCCGACTGTTTCGGCCGAGACTGGGTCGCAGGTTCAAAAAACCGCCAAACCCGATACCTCAGCTTCCGCGACCGCGTCATGGATTCGCAGCGCCAGCGGTAAAAAGCGAGCGAAGCCATCCGTTTCGCCGTCTCCGTCGCCTTAAGTTCGTCCCGAGCGGAGTGGAGGGATCCCGTTGAAGTTACCTTAAAGCTTACGCGGCGGGATCCCTCGGTCCGAGCCGGACTGGCGGTTGCGCTCGGGATGACGATGAGCTGTTACTGCGATCCCTGTTGCGCCGCCAACTGCTGCGCGTAGGCCAGGGTGTCGATATTCTCGATCGTCTTGTCACGCCGAATGGCTTTGATCCTGGGAAAACGCAAGGCGAGTCCGCTGGAGTGGCGCGTGCTTGGCTGAATGGAATTGAAGGCAATTTCCAAGACAATGTCGGGTTTCACTTCGCGATAGCGCCCGCGCTCAACCAGCGTGTTATCCTTGAAATGCTCGGTCAGCTCGGCGATCTCGGCGTCGGTCAGCCCGCTATAAGCTTTGCCGATTGGTAATAATTCGCCGTTCTGTTCGTCGCGCACGGCAAAGGTATAATCGCTGAGCACGTGATTTCTTTTTCCGTGGCCAAGCTCAGCTGCCACGACCACGACATCGAGCGTTGCCAGCTCCTTCTTCAGCTTGAACCAGAACATCCCGCGCCGTCCCGGTGAATAAAAACTTTGCGGATCCTTGACCATTAGCCCTTCGTTTAAACGCAGCCGCGCGCGCTTGAATTCGCTCTCGATCTCGTTAGCAGAATGCGCTGCCACCACGGAGGCAATCTGAAATTTCGATGGCAGCTTTAGACCGCGCAAAAGCTCCCGTCGCTCCCGCAGCGCAGTTCTCAACAAGGAACGGCCGTCCAAAAATAATAGATCGAAGGCAACAAATATTACCGGCACGTCCGCCGAAGAAGTCTCAAATAAATCAAGCGCGTCGGTTTTTCGCCCAAGCCGTTTCTGCAGATCGAAAAATGTCAGCTTGCGATTCTCGGCAAACGCGATGATCTCACCATCCAGAATTACTTCCTCTGAAAATTCGCGCGCCTGCTCGGCGATTTCGGGAAATTGGCCGGTGATACGCTTGAGATCGCGTGAAAAGATTTCCGAGCGTGCCCGACTGACGTGCAATTGCGCGCGAATGCCATCGAATTTGTCTTCGACGTATACTGTAGGTGGCGGCGTTTTACCTGCTGGTGTAACTGCCGCCGTCTCTGGCAGCAGGTTTTTCGGTTCTGTCCCGAAAGCTTTCGGGACAGCTAGATCGACGAATCGTTTCCAGATCGCTTCGGCATTTGGTTCAGGACTGGCGAGCATGCATTTAATGGGGCGGAAGAGCGAAAGCTCCGCCCGGTGAAGGTCGTTATTTTTTGTCAGAACCGCGGTGTGGCCGATGTCGCCGAGGAGCATGTTCGCTTCCTTCACCTCATCGAGCGGAGCATTGAACGCCTTGGCGATTGCTTCCTCGACCAGGCCCTCGCGTAATCCGATGCGTAAATCGCCGGTGAGAATCTTGACCACATACTGACCTTCCCGCGCGGAGAGGCGCGCCAAGCGATTTTGCAGCGCCTCCTTTTTCGCTACGGGTCCACGCAGTCGCTGGAGTTGTTCAAAAAACTTGTAGGAATCGATGATACCAAAAGGCTCCGGAACGGTACGACCCTCGAGTACATCGAGCGCAGTTTTGCCGGCGTCGCCATGACGGTGGGCAATCCGGCGAAATTCTGCGTCGCTGATCTTTGTTGCGCCGCCAAGGGCCCGGTAAATGACGGAGCCACCCACTTGCAGCGTGCGCAGATCGGTTTGCGGAAAAGCATGACCGGTAAAATAAACCGTGGCGATCGCAAGTTGCTCGTCATCGAGCGTCGAGAAATATTCTGCTAACAGACGAACCTTCTCGAGTTTTGCCGGAGTCGCCGCAATCGCCTGGCCAACATTTGCGAACCCGAGAAATTCCGACGGAGCTGGCGTTGTAGCTCCCGCCGTCACTGGCGGAAGACCATTCAATTCTGCGGTTGAGACGGCGACGGCTATATCGGATGATTGTGCAAGAGAAGTCCCGAAAGTGAGCTCCATCTGATTTTCCTCGGTCAACGCCCACGCCTCGATCCCGCGCGCGCGTAAATCGAGGGCAAATTGCGCGGCAAATCCGTGCAAAGTGAAAACCCGTTTCGGTCCCACCAGCTCGACGTAGCGCAACAGATCGTCGTAATCGGCGTGATCGGACAGTGGGAATGCCGCGTCGACCTGATAGCGATAAATCGCACTCGGATCGACCGCCCAGCCGCTAATCATCGCTACGCGTTTGCGCGGAATTTTCTCAAGCATGCGCGAGCGATTCGCGCTCGGCGGGCAAATCAGAACTTTGCCGGCGAGATCATTCGGCTGATAACGAAGGTAATGACAAAATTTCTGGCCGTATTGTTCGTAAATACGGGTCATTTGATAGACCGAACCGTGAAGCATCGGTACGAGATCGGCTCCGGCGAGGGCACAAAGGATTTCCTGCGCTTTGCCCAGCGAATAGCCGAGTAGCACCGGAACTTCATCGCTTTCGATTGCATCGCGGCAAAAAGCGATAATCTGCGCGATCACTTCCTCGGTCGGCGGCAGGCGATAACGCGGAATGCCGTAGGTCGTTTCCATGATCAGGGTGCTGGCCGCCGTCCATTCCGCGGGCTCGGCCGATTGACCCCGGCGCAATTTGAAATCGCCGGTGTAAAGCAGCGAATCATTCTCAGTGCGCAAAAAGAGTTGGGCTGAACCAAAAATATGACCGGCCGGAAACAAGGTGATCTGCATTCCCCGAACATTCTCTTCCTGGCCGAACGGCAGGATGATTTCATTGCGCTTTCCCGGAAGGCGCGCTTGCATTAAACGCGCGGTCCGTTCCGAGACGATAATCTCACGATGCGGCGCGATGTGATCGCTATGGGCGTGCGAAACGAAGGCGAAATCCTTGGCTTCCCATGGGTCGAGCCAGAGATTCTGTTGCGGCAAAAAAACGCCACGCTCGTATCGAACATCGATCACACCGAAATCTAGCTGCCTGCTTCCGCAGGGAAACCGGCATTCGGCCAGTGTCGTGATTTGAAACGCCAGAAGAGGAACACAGACTTCCCAATCTGTGCGCCCCGCGGAGTTCTACTCCGCTGAAATTGGTGCCTGCGATGGTTGCTGAGAGCAGCGACTTAGAAACCCGCTGGGCGCACCGGCCAGAGGCCGGCGTTCCTGCCGGCATTCGCTCTGCATTGACAGCGTCGCACGCAGCCGGTTTGATATGGCTAATGCGATTTACCTGCGCAGTCGCGCTTTTGCTCAGCGTGAGCTCTGTCTCGGGGGCCGATATCGAGCAAGGGAAATTTCCACTGGCGCTCAATCCCGATTTCCAGTTTCGCAAGGCTAAGATTTATACGCTATCGCAGAACCTTCCCCGCAACAGAGGGCAGCGAGGGAACAATCCCACAAATCTGACGAGCAAGGCCAGTTTCAGATCGAGTAGCGCGATTCAGGAAGCTTCGCTAATTTTTGAACGCTCCTATCGCATGTTTGGCGCGGTGACTGCGCTGGATCAACGACAACGCTTCGGGCAATACTTTGATTTTTTCTGGCGGGCAAAACGGCCCTCGGATGTGACGGTCCGGTTTGAATATAAGCAGGAGAAACTTCGCGCTTTTGTGCAGGCAAAAGAGCAGGCCTACCAGAACGTGCGCGGGACGAATCGCAGTGAATTTCAAGTGGTGGGCGACGAGTATTTTGATGATGGGCAAGTGCTGGCCTGGCGTTGCTTACTCATCGAACACGGCCGGATTGTAGCCGAGAAACGCTCTTTTCTATGGGACTAGTCCGTTTGACTGCCAGGGCTAAAGTTCATAACTTTCTATAGTTAATTGTGGAATCGTCGATTCAGGTTGGAGTAAGCGGCCCTGCCGTCTGGGTCCGGGTGGAGGGCAAAGGCAGTTTTCTGAACAGCGGCAATTTCAAGCAGTTCGCCCGCGAAATGGTGGACCGCGGTTATCGCGAGTTCGTGGTCGATCTCGTCGATTGCGTGATGATGGATTCCACTTTTATGGGGACAATGGCGGGACTGGCCCTGCGGTTAAAGGAACTTGGACAAGGACATCTCCGGGTGGTGCATTGCGGCGAACGCAGCCGCCAATTGCTTTCCGGCCTTGGTCTCGATCAACTTTTCCAAATCTCTAGCGACGGTGCGCGTGCTCCGGAATGCGACGCGCTTGCTCCCAAAACCTTGGGAAAAAAGGGGCAGGCCAAGGAAATGCTGGCAGCTCACGAAGCGCTGTGTGAAGCGGTGCCGGAAAATCTTTTACGGTTCAAAGACGTTCTCGAGTACCTTAAGCAGGACCTTCACGACAACCCGGTAAAGAAGTAAGTTGGCGCCCGACTTCATGTGGCCGACTCTTCTCTACGCGCTCTTGGCTATCGCGATTTGCGGTTGGACTATCAGCACCTTCCGCCAAAGGCGCAAGGTGCACGCGCTCGAGCGCTCGAAGGAGGAAATCCAGGTCGAAGAAACGCTTGTTTTCGATTTTTTACACGGGCTGGGTGAAGCTTTTCGTGAAACGATCAAGCCGCATGACTTGCATCGGCTGATCGTGGAAGGGGCCACCCGAATTCTCGACGCTCATGGCGGCGCGCTCTATCTTACCGATCGCAGCGGGAACAAGCTTGTGCCGGTGTTTCTTTCCAAGGGTTGTCCGCCACTCGTGCCGGTGCCGGGCCACATTTTGCATCAGGCCGCGACTACCCCCGCTGCCTTGGAAGGATTTTTGCGGATGCATAATGTTCCAACGGGCGAAGGTTTGATCGGCACCGTCTGGCAGACGGCGCAACCGGTTTCGCTCGCCGATGTGCGGGACGTGCCGGAATTGGCGCGCTTACGCGAGACACCTCTCGGAACCGCTTCGCTGATGGCGACGCCCTTGCTTTATGGCAAACAAAACATGGGCGTCCTCGCGGTTGGTAATGGCTCGAGGGGCGCGCCATTCACGCCGAGTGATTTTGTCGTCTTCAAATCGATCGCCGAGCAATCCGCCTTCGCCCTCTACAACGCCATCATTTACTCGGAAGCGAATGAAAAAAAGCGGCTCGATCACGATCTCGAAATCGCGCGCGACATTCAGCGAATTCTGCTTCCGGAAAAATCGCCGGCCATTCCCGGTTTCGAAATCGCCGGTCTCAACATTCCGGCGCGTCAGGTCAGCGGCGATTACTTTGACTACATCCGGATAGACGAACATCGTCTCGGCCTGGCGATCGCGGATGTTTCCGGCAAAGGCGTGCCCGCATCCTTGATCATGGCGATCTGCCGAAGCGTTTTGCGTAGTCAGGCGCCGCAGAATCCATCGCCGGCGGAGGTTTTAAAAGCAGTCAATCGACAGCTTTATCCTGACATCAAAGAGGACATGTTTATTAGCATGGCATATTTGGTGGTGGACTATTCCATCGGTTCGGTCACGATCGCGCGAGCTGGCCATGATGCGCCGTTGCTCTACCGGCGCGCGCAGCAAACGGTCGAACTAATTAAGCCACCTGGAATGGTCGTCGGCATCGACAGTGGCAGTGTGTTCGATCGGATCACCAACGATTTTGCCATCCCGCTCGAGCAGGATGATTGTCTGGTCCTTTATACCGATGGCGTGACAGAAGCTTTGGATACCGAGGGTTTTGAATTCGGCGTTGACCGGATGATTCAATCAGTGCGGGCGAGCGCGGCTCACGGCGCTTCGGCTATCATCACACGATTAATTGATGACGTGCGCAATTTCGTCGGCGCTCATCCGCAGAACGACGACATCACGTTAATTACCATTCGTAAACATGAAAAAGACCAGCCCTGAACCGCGCGAAGAAGACAAAATTCCACCTCCAGTGCCGACGGAAAACAGTTCAGCCGATGGGGAAGCTACGGACGATCCGGTTGCGAGTTTGCAAGGCGATCTGGATCGCTTTCGCGACCTGGCGCTGCGAACCCAGGCGGACTTTGAGAACTACAAAAAACGCGCGGCCCGCGAGCGCGATGAAGGGATTAAATATGCCAATCGCTCGCTGCTCGAGCGCCTGGTCCCGATTGTCGATAATTTCGAGCTCGGACTCTCCGCCGCCCGGGAGGAGGGCAAGCACTCGCCGATTTATTCCGGCATGAATATGGTGCTGAAACAACTTACTGATTTTCTAGCGGACAATGGACTGCAACCAATCGATGCAGTTGGGAAACAATTTGATCCCAACTTGCACGAGGCGATCGGCCATGAACCAAGCGACGAAATTGCCGAAGGTCGGGTCATCCGACAAACCCGCCGTGGCTATCGCTTGAAAGATCGGCTTTTGCGACCGGCGGCGGTGGTGGTTTCGAGCGGGGCCGGTAGAAGCGGTGATGAGTGAGAGGTGAGAAGTTAGAAGTCTGGTCGGCAGAAACCTTGCTTTGATGTCACTATTCGCCTGTCGCTCACCATTCTAAATGCCTACTACCAAACGCGATTATTACGAAGTGCTCGGGGTGGCCCGGGGTGCGCACGAGGATGAAATCAAGCGCGCCTATCGCAAGCTCGCAATCAAATTCCACCCGGATAAAAATCCGAATGATCTTCACGCCGAGGAAAAATTTAAGGAACTGGGCGAAGCCTACGACGTCCTGATCGACGCCGATAAGCGTGCCGCCTACGATCGGTACGGACACGCCGCATTTTCGCAGGGCGCCGGCGGTTTTGGGGGCGGATTCCACGATCCGTTCGATATTTTCCGCGAGGCCTTCGGCGGCGGCGGTGGCGGAATTTTCGAGAGTTTTTTCGGTGGCGGCGGCGCCGGTCGCGCGGACGAACGGCAGCGTGGTTCCGATTTGCGTTACGATATGCAGATCGCGCTGGAGGAAGCCGCATTTGGCACGGAGAAAGAAATCGAAATTCGCAAGTTGGACACTTGCGATCAATGCAACGGTAGCGGCGCCGAGCCCGGCTCGCGCTCGATCAATTGTCCAACCTGCGGCGGACGCGGACAGGTGATCAGTTCCCGCGGTTTTTTCCAGGTGTCGCAAACCTGTCCGCGCTGCCGGGGAGTCGGACAAATTATTGAAAAACCATGTCATAAATGCGGCGGCGAAGGGCGGGTCGAAAATTCCAGCCGGATCAAATTGAAAATTCCAGCGGGTATCGGCAGCGGTTCGCGGCTGCGTTCTTCGCGAAATGGCGAAGCCGGCATCCGCGGCGGGCCGGCGGGCGATCTCTACGTCGTGCTTCACATCAAAGAGCACCCTGTGTTTCAGCGCGACGAAGATGATCTCTATTGCGAGGTTCCAATTTCTTTTGCGGTTGCCGCACTCGGCGGCGAGGTCCCGGTGCCGACGCTCGAAGGCAAGGCAAACTTGCGAATTCCTGCCGGAACGCAAAGCGGCCAGGTCTTCAAGCTGCGGGGCAAGGGAATTGCAAACCTCGAGGGCCGTGGACGCGGAGATTTGCTCGCGCGCGTCATGGTGGAAGTGCCAACGCGATTGAACTCCGAGCAACGCCGCAAGCTGGAGGAATTTTCCGCGCTTTGCGGTGAGGAAAATACTCCGCTGTATCGAAGTTTTTTTGAACGCGCAAAAGATTTCTTTCGGTAGCTTCGCTCCCGTCATCCCAAGCAAAGTCGAGGGATCCCGTAATGATACCTTAAAGCCGGCGCAACGGGATCGCTCGACTCACGCTCGGGATGACCGATCAATTTTGATGCATCGCTTTTATATCGCCCCGGAAAATTGGAATCCTGACTCGCTCGTTTTGGGCGGGTTGGAAGCGCATCACGCGCGCGATGTGCTTCGCCTGCAGTCTGGCGGGCGGGTAGTTGTGTTCGACGGTCGCGGTCATGAAATCACCGCTGAGATCGCGACGGTAAATCGCGAGGAGATTCACTTGCGCAAAATGCACGAGGCGCGGGTGCCGCCGCTGCCCTGTCAAATAACGCTGGCGCAGGCCATTCCGAAAGGGAAGAACATGGATTTGATTGTGCAGAAAGCAGTCGAAATCGGAGCGGCCGAGATCGCGCCACTTATTTCCGAGCGCACTATCGTTCATCTCGAGGAGAAGGAAGCGACGCAAAAACAAGCGAAATGGCAACAGGTCGCGATCGAAGCCGCCAAACAATGTGGGCAAAACTGGCTGCCAACGGTGCAGATGCCGAAAAGGCCACGTGATTTCTTTGCGGCTAACGTTGTAGCGGCGGTTGTGCCGACCGCCGAACCCTCCTCCAGGCGCTCGCCGCGGCGAGCGCCTCTACAACAACTTCGTTTAATTGGCTCTCTCCAATCTGACGCGATCCATTTAAAAACGGTGCTCGCTGATTACGAACGCGAGCACCACGCGCGCCCGACGAGTGTTTTGATGTGCATCGGCCCGGAAGGCGATTTCACTCCAGCGGAGCTCAATCTCGCCCGCAGCAACGGTTGTCGTCCCATCACCCTCGGCCCGATTATTCTGCGGGTGGAAACGGCGGCAATTTACTGCCTCAGCGTGCTCTCCTACGAATTGTTAGCCGCGCCGCTCTGATGGAGGTTGCAGCTCGAACCTGCCCTACCCGGCTGCTGACCGCACAATTTCAACGACGGAAAGGGACGAAAGGGACCGCTTTCCTGCGCGAGACGTTCAGGAAAGACGTCGAACATCCTGATCCAGCCATCGCCGGTAACGTGATGATCGGCTTGACTAAGCTGACAAACTACCTGCTCGATCAGCAGCTGCGTTATTTGGAGGAAGCATTCGTCAAAGAGGGTGGTCTGCGCGAGCGCATGACCCGCACCCGCCTGGCCGAGCGCGCAAAGACCCGCCGCGATTATTGATTTCGGGGCGAACCCGGTCGTGGGTCTAAAACGCGAGCTCAATCGCCTGTCGGCTCCGCTGAATAGCAGGCAGGATCCTGGCGAAAATACCGACTAAGTTCGGCGTACAATTGCGGATGCCGGCCGCGGAGCGCGCGCGAACGCTCAAAAAACGCCTCAGTTGCCACGGCGAAGAACTCGACCGGATTTGTCGCACCGTAAGTATCCAGTACGGTCGGTCTACCGGCTTCAACGGCAGCACGGAGAGCTTCGAACTCGCTGCTCATCACCCGTGCCCAGGCTAAGTATTCAGCACGTGTCGCGAGTGCTGGTGCCCCGTCACTGCCGTAGTCTTCAAAGTCGAGCTGATGAGCGAACTCGTGAAGCACCAGGTTCTCGCCGTCGTAAGGGTCTGCAGCGCCACGTTTGACTGCGTCCCAAGCCAAGACCAGCGCTCCGAGTCGACGCCCCGTATGACCAAGGCGGCCCTCTTCACCCTCTTGCCAGATGTTGCCTTCAACATGTCGCTTTTCGTAGGCAATGTAACCCGATGGATAGACAAGGATCGTGGTCAGTTGCGGATAGTAATCCGTCTTACGATGCAGAAGGAGGAGACACGCTTGTGCGGCGATCGTAACTCGAATTTCGTCAGTGAGTTTAAGACTGCCACAGCCTTCAAACCGTTTCTCGGCCAGGAATATTTGGAGATGCCCTAGTAACTCGGTTTGATCTTCGCGCGCGAGGCGTCGGAAAATCGGCATGTTGCGCTCGAGAATGGACCGCCACGCCGGCGGAATGGCTTGGGCACGCAACCGCCGACGCCTGCGTTCCTTGAGAAAACCAAAGATCATATCGGGAACTTAGCTCAGTTGTGGGCTGATAGGATTCAGTCCTCACTTCTTGCACTTTTGGCTTCAACAGCGCGTGTCCCTCCAATAACCGTTAGTAAACGTAGGGCGCGGAGAGAGGGAAGGCATCGCGGATTAGTTCAAAGCGCGGTTGCCCATCCTCGGCCAGCACGATTTCGACGACGTCGAATCGGACGAGGACGTCTGGGTTATCCAACAACTGCAACCAGGCCAACGCCCCGCGTGAAATCAATTTGCGTTTCGGGGCGTTGACCGCTTCAACCGGCCGCCCGAAATCTTCGCGAGTGCGCGTTTTTACTTCGACGAAGACGAGTGTGTCACGATCGCGACAAACGATATCGACCTCGCCGCCATGGCGCGCCCGAAAATTGCGGTAAAGAATTTTGTAACCTCCGCGCCGAAGGAAGGTGCAAGCCAGCTTTTCCCCGCGTGCACCCAGCCGCAGATGCTCAGATAATTCCTTCGAGCGCGAGAAGCGGCTGCGCCACCGGCTCGAAAGATCGGCGATGGATCGGACAAGGCCCATGTTCATGAAGTTTGATGAGGTGAAGTTCGGTGCCGTAACCTTTATGCTGGCCGAAACAATACTCCGGGAATCGCGCGCAAAACTCACGCATTAAACGGTCGCGCGTCACTTTCGCGATCACGCTCGCGGCGGCGATGGAAAGGCTGATGCAATCGCCATCGATGATCGCGGTTTGGGGGAGCGGGAAAGGCGAGACCGGAAGTCCGTCGATGAGCACATGATCGGGCGGCCCGCTCAGCCCGTCGAGGGCGAAGCGCATCGCTTTGTGGGTCGCGCGCAAAATATTAATTTGATCGATCTCGATGGAGTCGACGACGCCAATGCTCCAAAAAATATCCTCATGCGACATCAGCTCGTCATAGATTTCCTGACGCAGCTCGGGCAACAATTGTTTCGAGTCCTTCAATTTCCGGTGCCGGAATTTCTCCGGCAAAATCACCGCCGCCGCCACCACTGGCCCAGCCAGCGCACCACGGCCCGCTTCGTCAATTCCCGCGATGCGGACGAGACCGAGGGCGCGCAGTTTTTTTTCATAACGAAAACCGCAACGCCGGTACATCGGACGAAGATTATCCGCAGATTCATTTTCTGCCAATTCTTGTCATCCTTCGACTGTTGCTCGGGATGACGGCACTTGCGTTTGGCGCGCATCTGCGGAGATTGAGCGCCCGCGAAAAGGAGCTGCCATGAACCGCATCATTGACGCCATCGAGAAAGACCAGTTCAAAACGGAATTGCCGGCATTTCGAGTGGGCGACTCCGTCCGCGTTCATACCCGAGTAGTGGAAGGCGACAAGGAGCGCATTCAAATTTTTGCCGGCATTGTCATTGGTCGAAAAGGTCGCGGGCTGAACGAGACATTTACCGTCCGGCGGATTTCCTACGGCGAAGGAGTCGAGCGTGTGTTTCCGCTCCATTCGCCGCGCATTGCGAAAGTCGAAGTCGAAAAAGAAGGCCGCGCGCGCCGAGCCAAACTCAATTATCTCCGCACCCGCAAAGGCAAGGAAGCGACTGCGGTGCGGGAGTAGTCTTCGATCATCCCGAGTAAAACCGCCAGTCCGGCT
>QHPP01000132.1:0-21993 GCA_003219125.1 Verrucomicrobiota bacterium | reverse complement strand
ATGAGCACGAGTAGGAGCGCCGCCGGGTTTGAACGGTTGTGATCGGCTGCCCGCCAATTATAATCACGCTCCGCACCAGCGCCCGTAGCTCAACTGGATAGAGCGTCAGCCTCCGGAGCTGAAGGTTGCGCGTTCGAGCCGCGCCGGGCGCATGCCCCAAAGATGAGAAGTGAGTGATTAGTGAGAAGTGAAAAATTTACGCGCCCAACCTCTCACTAATCACTTCTCACCGAAAAATTTCGCAACGCGAAATTTTAGGCGAGCGCTTCGATCCGGCCGACTAAATCTTTCTTACTCGTCATGCCAGTGACCTGATCGCGCACCTGCCCGTTCTTGAAGATCAGTAGGGTGGGAATCGCGCGGATTTTGAATTTGAAGGAAAGATTCTGATTCTCGTCGATATTCACCTTACCCACTTTGACGGCGTCGCCTTTTTCGCGCGCGATTTCATCGATCAGGGGCGCAATTAGCTTGCAGGGGCCGCACCATTCCGCCCAGAAATCAACCAGGACGGGCTTGTCGCTGTTGTTTACTTCGCGATCAAAATTCGATTCGGTAAGCGTGATGGCGTTTTCCATCACGAAATATAATTCCAAATCTCAATGATCAAAATGGCGGCTGACACCAATACCAATCCCCAGCAAAGCGGCATTGGGATGGCATTGAGGACCGGCTGTGGGGCTGCAGGGGCGATGGTCACAGGCGCGGTCGGTGGCGCAACTGGTGTGGCGGTCGCGGTAATGAGCGGCTGAGTCTTTGACATCCTCGCCGACGCTGGCTTCGGCGGATCGGGTAGAACGCTAATACGTGCCGTTTCCTTGGTCAGAGGAGTTGTGGCCGGAACTGGCCTTGGCACTGGCACGGGTGCTGACCCTGCTACGGTTGTTCCACTCGGCCGAGGCAAAGGTGTTTTGGCAACTGGCGGAAGAGGCGGTGGCGCTGCCGGTGGCGGCGGAGGCAGTACCGTGTGCGGCGCAGGCAACGGGTTCTGCGCCACCGGCGGTCTGGGAATCGGAACGTTGCCGGGTTTTGGCACCAGTGGCGCCGATGTTGGCGGAGGTTCCGAAGTGGGCGGTCGCGAAGGAATATTGATTCGAACGGTATCGTCATCCTCTGGCGCGGCGGCGTCTCCACGGCGAGGGGGGAGGGTAATTCGGACCGTTTCTTTTTTTGGTTCGTTCGCTTCAGCCATCGGTCACTTTGACAGGTAGAAAAATAAGTCTGTCAGAAATTTCGCGTTTTGTCACCCGTCAATTGACGCGCGGACAATAAAAAACCCACCTATACCAGGAGATCGTAACCACGGGCGCCTTGAATCTTTCGTGTAATGAATTCGCCGACGGGCCCAGGTTGGGACAATATGACACGCGGGTCGACGTCAGGTGCGTCCGCTTCAGTTCGGGCGACGAGCGGTTGGTCGACCAGTAATTTTAGTTCGCTTCCGATTCTGTCCGCTGCGATTTCATAGGCGATTTTCTGCTGCAAAGTCATGGCGCGACGATGGCGTTCGTTTTTCACCTTCGCCGGTATCTGCCCTGGCATTTTCGCGGCGCGGGATCCTTCCTCCCGCGAATACTTAAAAATGCCTAGGCGCTCAAACCGGGTGCGCTCGATAAAATCCAGCAAGGTCGCAAGTTCCGTTTCCGTTTCACCAGGAAAACCGACGATGAATGTCGTACGCAGTGCGACTCCTGGAATCCCCGAACGCAATTTCGCGATCAATGTTTCAATATGCGCGCGACCAGTTTCGCGCCGCATCCGGCGAAGCATCATTTCATCGATGTGCTGCAATGGTATGTCGATGTAACGCGCGACGTGCCGGCACCCAGCGATTGTCTCGATCAATTCGTCGCTCCAATGCGCGGGATGGGTGTACAACAATCGAATCCAAAATTCGCCGTCGATTCTTTCGATCTCGCGCAGGAGCGAGGCCAGCGTCAGCCCCCGCGCCGAATCGACCGGTTGACGCGGACCGGCTTTTTCCGTCCACAAATCCATCCCGTAATAGGTCGTGTCCTGGCTGATCAAATTGATTTCGCGCACTCCTTCGGCCACAAGCGCGCGAATTTCGGTGAGGACCGATTCTGGGGTGCGGCTGCGGTGACGCCCGCGCATTTGCGGGATGACGCAAAAACTGCACGGATGATTGCACCCCTCGGCGATCTTCAAAAAGGCGGAGTGCGGTGGGGTTAAACGAAAGCGCGGCGTGTCGTAATCAGGAATGTAGGTGGGGCGGGGTGTGACGAAATTCAGCGCCTGCCGATGTGGATCAGAATCAACATCGAACACCGAGCATCCAACACCGAACGCCGAATTGTCTGCATTCGATGTTCGACGTTCAGTGTTCGGTGTTCGATGTTCTTGCAAGACGCGCTCCACAATCGTTCCCAGCTCGCGCACTTGATCGAGTCCAATGAAGGCGTCGACTTCTGGCAACTGCTCGCGCAGCTCTTCCGCAAATCTCTGTGACATACAACCGCTCACGATCAATCTTTGGTTCGTGCCTTTGTGCAGGCCGCGCTGTTGATGCGCTTCTAAGATAGCGTCGATCGATTCTTCCTTAGCCGAATCGATGAAGGCACAGGTATTGATTACGAGCACGTCGGCATCATCTGCGTTGGAGGTGATTTCCATGCCGCGCTCCAACACGCTGCCGAGCATGATTTCGGCATCCACCAGATTTTTGGCGCAGCCAAGGCTAATCATTCCCACCTTCGGCCGCTGTAGTGGCGGGCGGGCCGCCCGCTGGGGGTATGGAATTGCCGCCGACACGGCGGCCGCTACAGAAGAGTTTTTCGCCGGTCTCACTGCGCTCTAATTGCTAACCTGTAGTGGCAGGCGTGCCGCCTGCATGGATTTCAAGATTGCAGGCGCCGGTCTCACTGAGCTGTTATTCGCAAATCGGTGTCGCCGTTGGAGACAATCTTGCCATTCTTGCGAATCTGGACGGCTTCGCGATCGAGCACGCGCACGCTGAAGCGGTGACCGCGGAATTCGACTGTTCCGTCGGACGGCGAAACCCACCTTTCAAATGCCGGCTTGGTGGGATCGTCGTCGATCGTTACCTGCATGTAAGTCTTTTTGAGTGGTTTGATGTCAATGCGATTCGGGCCCTCGGCATCACTCGCTTCGTTATCGGCCTGCGCGGCCGCGACCTCTTCGGGCCGCACTGGTTCGGCGCGGCGAACTTCCGGCTCAACTGCTCGCGGAGCCGGCAAGAGCGGCGTTTCGACCGCAATAGCGGTGGGCACTGGCGTAGCTGCCGGGACCGCGATGGTCGGCGTGGTTTTTACTGGCGGAACACTTGCGGCCACGCGAGCGGACGATTCAACCGGTAGCGCGCGTGGCGCGACAATCGTGGCGACTGTTGCGCTCGGAGTTGGGCTCGCCGCTGCTTCGGTCGGATGGGGCGCGATTTGATTTAGCTTCGAGATAAAACGCAGGAACCAGAAACCGGCCACCAGAATCGCAATCCCAATCAGGAAAGGGACCAACGAGGGCCGAGTATTTTCGGTTCGGCGTGGCGACCGGTGTCCGCGCGGGGCCTTGGGCGCGGGCGCGTCTTGCAAATAGGAATAGCCATCGACCGTAAGATGGCCGGAGGTTTCAAAAGCATCGAGATAAGGCGAAACGTCGACCTCGAGAAATTTGCCGTAGATTTGCAGGAACCCCTTGGCGTAAGCCAGACTGGGAAAGTTCGAAAAATCGTCCGCTTCGATCTCGGCCAGGCGCGATTGTCTAATTCTCGTTAGCCTGGCGGCCTCCTCCAGTGAAAGATTGCGCGCCTTGCGCGCTTCCTGAAATTTTCTGCCTAGTCCTTCAATGGACATTTTTTCTTCTGCCGATTAAACCGCGGCGTCGAGATCGACCAAAATCTCGCGCGGCTTCGCGCCTTCGCCGGGACCTAAAATACCGCGCTGCTCGAGAATATCAACGATGCGCGCAGCCCTGGTATAGCCAAGTCGAAGCCGGCGCTGCAACAGGGAAGTAGAAGCCTTTTTTTCCTGACGAATAATTTCGAGACATTTCTCGACCAGTTCTTCGTCTTCCTCGGACACGTCTTCCGCCGGCCCTGCGCCCGACTGCAATCTTTCCTGCATGGCACTGTCAAAGGCGGGGCCTCCCTGCCCGGAAACAAAATCGACCAGCTCTCGAATCTCATCATCCGTCACCAACACGCCTTGGGCGCGAATGAGTCGTGACGTGCTCGGCGGCAGATACAGCATATCACCCTGGCCGAGCAAACGGTCTGCTCCATTTTCATCAAGAATAACGCGGCTATCGATCTTGCTCGCGACTTGGAAGGCGATCCGGCTTGGAATGTTCGCCTTGATCACGCCGGTGATGACGTCGGCCCGCGGCGTTTGTGTCGCCAGGATGAGATGAATTCCGGCGGCCCGGGCGATGGCAGCCATTCGTGCGATGCTGTTTTCCACGTCGGCTGGCGCGGTCTGCATTAAATCAGCCAGCTCATCGATGATGAGCACGATGTATGGCAGCTTGTCGGGAATAATCAGTTCGTCTTCACGAGGAACGCGGATTGTAGCTGCCCCGAAAGCTTTCGGGGGAGCATCCTCCTCCCTGCTGCCAGAGACGGCGGCAGCTACATCATCCGATTCCTTTTGCGTTTTCTTCGGTGGCCGGGCGTTGAAACTGGTAATGTTTCGCACGCCGATGCGTGCAAAAATCTTGTAGCGCCGATCGATTTCGTCGCTTAACCACCGCAAGGCGATCAATCGATCATGATGAAGCGCAGCTCTTCGGGGGTGAAACGAAAGAGAATGCTCGCGATCAGGGCATTAATGCAAACGCTCTTGCCGCTGCCGGTCGTTCCGGCAATGAGCAGGTGCGGCATCTGCGCCAAATCTGCAATAATAACGTTCCCGTAAACATCCTTACCCAGCGCCAGTGGAAGCTTGCACCGCTTTTTCGCTTCTTCCCAATCGGCCGATTGCATTAATTCGCGCAAGGTCACTTTGATCTTGCGCGTATTGGCAATCTCGATCCCGACCGTGTCTTTCCCGGGAATCGGCGCCAGAATATTAATGCGTTCCGCTCGGGTCGCACGCGCCAGGTCCCGTTCGAGCGAGACAATTTTGTCCACCCGCACGCCCTTGGCCGGATAAACTTCGTAACGCGTAATCGTCGGTCCTTTGGTAATGTCGCCCGCGGCCACGGCAATGCCGAATTGCCCCAGTGTTTCGATCAAAATTTCCTGTACATGCTCGAGCTCGGCCGGGTCCGCACCGCCCCGACCTTCGGGGTCATGTTCGTCCAGCAAATCGATGCTCGGCAGGACGTAATTTTCGGCATCGAATCTTCGCGCTTCGGCCACCGCAATCGATGGTTTCGCTTTTGCCGGGCGCAATTCTGCAAGCGAAGGTTTTTTCGGCAGCGCGGTGGTATCGACTACTTTCCGCTCCGGGCGACCGGCCAGTTCTTCCGGCGGGATCACCATTCGCTCTGGGAGGGGCGCCCCCTTTTTCTTCAGTTGTTTTTCAAGCGACCGGCGTTGTTTTGCCAGCTCACGTTCGCTGATCGCCAGCTGTCCCTTGATGTCAGCGCGGCGCATTTCGCGGCGCAATCGCCATTCGCGAAAACGAGTGACGCCATTGCGGACACCACCGACAGTTTCGCGCACCAGATGGATTGGGCGCAGGCCGGTCATGAGAATGAGCGCGCTCAGATAAATGCCGGCCAGAAGAATCATTGAACCGACGTCGCCCATGGCGGTGAGCAAGAGTTTCTTGCCGAAGACATAACCGATCGATCCGCCCGGCCCCTGGATATTTAGTTTTTTCCAATCAAAGAAGTAGCGGGTTTGTAATTGCAACAGGCAGGCGCCGGAAACGATGAAGAGGACAATCCAGGGCAGACGCGCCACCACTCGCAAACGTGGATAAAAGAGTTTGGCGGCACCGAATCCGAGAAGAACGGCGGCGAGGAAATAGGATGCCGCTCCGATGAGCAGATAAAACACGCTCGCGAAAATTGCGCCCAACGGGCCGATGAAATTTTGCGCGGGCTTGTTTGGCGGCGACAAATAACTCCACGGCACCCACGATGGGAGATCGCGCGGGCTATAGGAGATCAGCGCGAAGAAGAGCAGGGTGCCGGTGAATAGCAGAATGATGGCGAAGACTTCATTCCATGCGCTGTTTTTTGCTGAGCGAGCCACCGTGCCGATAGTAAACCCGCCAGCGCGCCTTTCAATTTCCTTCGTGCTTGATTCCCGCCTTTGTCGAGCGAGAAGACCGGATCGTCCCTCGTACGCCGCTATCTTCAAGGTTGTCTCTTCCGGCGTGGGATAATAAAGCCCCCGATATAGACACTGTTGCCTGTCAGCACCTTCATCCGCGTAGGATTTGGCGCTTCTCAGCGAGGCCGGTGAGTTTTGGTTGCGCGACAGCTAGATTACTCGTTACTGTGTGCCTCCTTACGTCATGGGGCTCGCATCACGCATCGGCATTTTCTTCACCGGCGCTGCTCTTCTCCTCTCCATTTCCTGTGAAAAACACGAAGTCGGCGAATATCCCGAAGTGCAAAAAGAACTGATGGCAGTAACGAACAATCCCAAGCCCGGTCCCACACCGGGTGGGTCGGCCACAGCCACGCCGGTGAATTTTTTCCCTGAGAAACGACCTTAGCGGGAGGAATTATGGACAACCAAAAATACCTGACCTCGCCGCCGAAAATCGCCACCATGCCGCCGGGTGTCCCTTACATCGTCGGCAACGAGGCCGCCGAGCGTTTCTCGTATTACGGGATGAACTCCATTCTGACCATCTTCATGACCAAATATCTTTTGGACAAGATGGGTCACTCGAGCGTGATGCCCCCGGCGCGCGCCGAAGCGTGGTATCACACATTTGTTTCAACGCTTTATTTTCTGCCAATCTTCGGCGCGTTTCTCGCCGACGCTATTTTCGGAAAATTTCGCGTCGTTTTCTGGCTGTCGATTGTTTACTGCGGCGGGCATGCCACCCTGGCACTAATGGGATCGCCCGTCGCGCACGCGATCGAGCCGCGATATTTGCTAGCAGTTGGTTTGTTAATGATCGCGCTTGGTGCTGGTGGCATCAAACCGTGTGTTTCGACTAACGTTGGCGACCAGTTTGGTGAAACAAACAAACATCTGCTCACGCGGGTCTTTAACTGGTTTTATTTTTCCATTAACGCAGGCTCAGCCCTCTCCACGCTTTTGATTCCATGGCTGCTCGAGCCCTACAAGGCCTCGCCGGAGTTGGCAACCAAGCTTTCACCGGGTATCGTCAATTTCCTCGAGAGCCCGCGCTTGCACAGTCCGGACATTGCTTTCGGACTTCCCGGTGTCTTCATGGCCATCGCCACAGTGATCTTTTGGTTGGGTCGAAAAAAATTTGTCCATATCCCACCGGTCGGTCTGCGTCCTTATGCTCGCGCCGTTTTTAACAAGGAAACCGGAAAGATATTGCTCAATATTTTAATGCCGGTTCCGTTCGTCGCGATGTTCTGGGCCTTGTGGCAGCAGAATTTCTCTTCCTGGATTGTTCAGGCGGAATCGATGGACCGGCACCTTTTCGGCATTGAGTGGTTGTCTTCGCAAATTCAGACGGTCAATCCGATTTTTATTTTGATCATGTTGCCGCTCTTTTCCTACTGGCTTTATCCATTTGTGGAAAAGTTCGTGCGTTTGACGCCGCTGCGGAAAATCGGTGCCGGCTTATTTGTCACGGCAGCGTCGTTCTTCCTCGTCGCCATGATTCAAACCCGCATCGATGCCGGTGCGCGTCCGAGCATTGTTTGGCAAGTTTGGGCGTTCGTGATTCTGACCGCGGGCGAGACGCTGGTCTCGCCCACGCACCTCGAGTTTTCCTACACCCAGGGGCCGGTGAAAATGAAATCGCTTTGCATGTGCACCTATTTGTGGGCAGTTTTTCTTGGCAACGTATTTACCGCCGCGGTAAATTTCTTCATCCAAAATCCGGACGGGAGCGTGAAGCTCCAAGGCGCCAGCTACTTCATGTTTTTCGTTTGGGTGATGCTGGCCACCGCGGTGCTATTTGTCATCGTCGCTCCGTTCTACAAAGGCCGCACCTATCTGCAGGATCAGGCCGAGCATGCTCCAGCAGAGGAAACGGCAATCGGATTTGCCGTTCAGCCGGAGGCGTAGCCGCGGCCGATCTTGGATGAGATGACGCCGATCCGATTGTTGCTGGCGGCGCGCCCACATGCGCCTGCGCTCTCCGGACTGTAGGGCGTCTGTGTTAGAAAAACTGATTATGAATAAAACTAAAGCTCTCGTCATATTAGTTTCGTTAGCTATTCCGCTCGCGAATCTTCGCGCTACTCCGCAGGATGAACAGTTCCAACAGATCGCGCACGACTACATCGAAGCCTATCTAGCTAACCATCCAGAGAACGCTACTGAGCTGGGAGATCATCGCTTCGACGACAAGCTGACGGATTATTCCGCGGACGCGCGTGACCAGGAATTGGCGCGGGCGAAGCAAACACGGCAACAACTCGAGGCATTTACCGACCTTTCACAAGTGACCGGCGCAAACAACGTCGATCTTCGTTTGCTTAAGGACAACGTCGACAATGAAATCTTCGGCATCGAAGAACTAAAGGAATGGGAGTGGAACCCGCTGGTTTACAATCAAAGTCTGGCCAACAGCATCTATTTGCTGGTGGCGCGCGATTTCGCGCCGGCCGAGCAGCGCATTCCGAATTTGCGCAAACGTCTGGAAGGAATTCCCGCCGTCATCACTCAAGCCAAGGCGAACTTGAAACATTCGCCCAAGATCCATACCGAGACCGCGATCGAGCAGACCCAGGGCGCAATCTCGTTAGTGCGCGAGGGCCTTTCACCTTTGCTCAATCAAGCGCCGCAGGTGGCAAAAGATCTGGGATCGATCCAGGAAAAAACGGCGAAGGCGCTGGAAGATTACAAGAAGTGGTTGCAAAAAGATTTGCTCCCACGTTCAGACGGTGACTTTCGCCTCGGCGCTGACAAGTTTCGTAAGAAATTGCGCTTCGCCCTCGCTTCTGATCTATCGATGGAAGAGATCATGCAGCGTGCCCAGGCTGATCTGGCGCAAACGCAAAAAGCAATCTACGAAACCGCGCTTCCACTTTACAAAAAATATTTCCCGAACACAGGCAAAACGGGGCTAGGCGACAAAAAGAAAGTGACGGTCATGGTCCTGGACAAGCTGGCCGAGCAGCACCCCGACGACAATACCATCGTTGGTTACGCGCAGAAAATTGTGCGTGAAGCCACCGACTTCACCAAGCAACACGATCTCGTTACCGTACCGGAAAAGCCGCTCGATGTCATCGTAATGCCAGAGTTCAAACGCGGACAGGGGATTGCCTATTGCGATTCACCGGGGCCGCTCGAGCAGAATGGCAAAACATTTTTCGCGGTGGAACCAACACCGAAGGATTGGACCGCACAGCGCAAGGAATCTTTCTTTAAGGAATACAACAATTACATGTGCCGCGACCTGACCGTGCATGAAGCGATGCCCGGACATTATTTGCAACTGGCCCATGCCAACGAATTCCGCGCACCAACCTTGGTCCGCGCAATTTTCCAGAGTGGCACGTTCGTCGAAGGCTGGGCGGTTTATTGTGAACAAATAATGGCAGAACAAGGATACGGCGGACCAGAAGTGAAAATGCAACAGTTGAAAATGCGATTGCGCGTGATTTGCAACGCCATCATCGATCAGGGGATTCACGCCAAAAACATGAGCGAAAAAGAAGCGATGGATCTGATGATGAAAGAAGGGTTTCAACAAGAAGGCGAGGCCGTCGCGAAATGGAAACGCGCACGACTTAGCTCGGCGCAACTATCGACCTATTTTGTCGGCGTGGCCGAGCACCTTGACTTGCGAGATCGTGCCAAAGCGAGAGATGGCACAGCCTTCAATCTCAAAAATTACAACGACACGGTCATTTCCTTTGGCAGCCCGCCGGTGAAATACGTACGCGAATTGGTGGGGCTGTAGAGCGAAGCAGGGAGCACCGAGCGGGGAGCTTCCTACTCGACGCTCCACGCTCCATGCTCCATGCTCAGCCCCATGACCTTTAACAAAAATATCGGAATGCTGTTGCTCGCGGTGTATCTCATTCTCGTCGGCTTGATTGGAATTTTCGGATTCTACTTTGGCGTTATTCCAGGAATCATTGCTCTTCTCGCCGGCATCTTCATCGTTCTCGGGCGTTAACGAATTTCACGAGGAATACGTAAAGCTGACGCGGTGGAGCGCAGCCGTAACTCGGTCATCCCGAACGAAGTCGAGGGATCCCGCAGCGTTACCTCTAAGTTTGCACAATCGGATTCCTCGACTTCGCCCGGAATGACCGCAATTTGTGGGGTGCGTAATATCGCCACCTGGATGCGGCGCTCTGATAAAAAATATTTCGCGCCGTTTTTATCGCGTTATCCAAAGGTGAAAATTTCGAATGCTGCCCTGCGCAAGGTCCCTTTCGAGCAAATGGATGGGTTATTGCTAACCGGTGGACCGGACGTTACTCCCAAGTTCTTGAATCAGCCTGTTGCCGATCCGTCTGTAATCGAAAAGGATGTGAATCCCGATCGCGATCGCTGGGAACTCGACACAATCAAGAAGGCGATCGAACGCGGGCTTCCGATTTTCGCGATCTGCAAAGGATTGCAAACACTCAATGTCGCGCTCGGCGGAACTCTCCATCTCGACATCTCTGGCCATAACCTGCCTGACCAGAAGACGCACGATGTTCAACCGCTTCGATCTGATCGCAAAACGCGCCATCGTTTTGAAAAAGTGAATAGCTCCCATCATCAGGCGATCGATAGACTCGGCGAAGGTCTGGAAGTTGAATCCTGGTGTGCAACCGACGACATCATCGAGCAGGTAAGACTGCGCGATTATCCCTTTGCTCTTGGAGTAATTGTTAAATCGTTTAGGGTGCTTAATCCGCTATAACCGCACACTGGCCGAGGATCCGATTCACCTTTTTAACGATTTTAACTATTTAACTTTTAACATCCAACAGTGTCCGCTCCGCAAAACACTATCGCCATCGTTTACGACTACGATCAAACACTGAGTCCGAGCTACATGCAGGACGAGGTCGTATTCCCGGCATTTGGAATTAACAGCGAGATTTTCTGGCGACGTTGTTCCGAGCTGGTGCGCGACCATGGTTACGATAACGAGCTCGCCTATATGAAGGTCCTGCTCGATCAACTGGGGATGGATCGGCCAACCAACGAGGAACTCAAAAAACTCGGCGCGAAGCTCAACTTCTACAAAGGGTTGCCGGAGATGTTTGAGGAATTTTGCGGCGGCGAAGGTTTACTCACCGCCGAACATGTCGCTCACGGCATCACCGTCGAGCATTACATCATTTCATCGGGCCTGAAGGTATTGATCGATGGCAGCCGGCTCGCGCCTTATGTGCGCGCCATTTTCGGTTGCGAGTTCGCGACCGACAACGAAGGCCGCATCACGTTCCCAAAGCGCGTCATCAGTCACACCCAGAAGACACAGTTTCTCTTTCGCATCAATAAAGGCTTTCTCGACCCGGCGCAGGACGTGAATGATCACATGGACCCCGAAATTCGGCCGATTCCGTTCCCCAACATGATTTATGTCGGTGACGGGCCGACCGATGTGCCGTGCTTCACCGTGATGAAGAAAAACGGCGGACAAGCAATTGCGGTTTATAATCCTGATGATTCAGAGCGCATTGGTTTCAAAAAATGCTTTCAGCTCTCCACGCATGCCGACCGGGTAAAACACATCGCGCCCGCCGATTATCGCCGGAATACCCATTTGCGGATGTTGCTCGAGCAAATGGTGGAAGAAACCGCGAACCGGATCGTCGAGCAGCGCAGGCTCGCGGTTGAGACCGGCACCGTGCGCGCGCCCAAGCATTGATCCGAGTGCCCAACCTGCGCTGTAGCCGCTTCGCTCTGCGAAGCGCGGATGCTTGATCACGTTTCAACCGGGAAGAAAAGAATGAAAAACTTCGCGCGGACACCTCCGCGGCTTTACTGGGTCTTCTCACGAACCCCGTTATTCTTCGTTACCTGTTGTACCTATCGCCGCCGACCAATTCTTGCGCGCGGTGAGGTTCATGCCGCGTTGACCGACTTCGCTACCCGAGCGCATGGAGATTTCGGAATAGCGGTCGGTCGTTACGTGATCCTTCCAGATCACATTCATTTGTTTGTCGCGGGCCCGGACGATTTCAATCTTGGAAAATGGATCGGCACCTTAAAACGTGTTCTCGGCAGGGCAATAGCTATGGACAGGTCGCAAGATCCGATCTGGCAGCGCGGTTTCTTTGATCACCTTTTGAGAAGTGACGAAAGTTATGCGCAAAAGTGGGATTACGTTCGTGAAAATCCAGTTCGCGCTCAGTTAGTAGAGAAAGTCGAGGATTGGCCGTACGCGGGCGAATTCGTAACAATTTATGGTGACTAGTTTTGGGTGGGCTGCTCTTGCTCAATCCGACGGATGTAGGCGTGACGTGCACCGCGTCGCGTAGAGCGCGACGGCTACAGATTTGCTTAAACAGTCGTGTATTCTGTAGTTGCGTCGCTTCTGCGAAGGGTAGACGAGCTCCTGACTTCGGGGCTAGGAAGCTGTCTTCTGCTCCACTGTTAATTGAAGCGCTTCCGCAAAACTGCGTCCCCTTTCCACGGCAAGGGGTTGATATGGAATCGGCGGCGAACTCAGATCGCCAATGGTAAACTCAACCGGCACGTCACCCATCACGCCCGCAAAAAATTCCGTCTGCGGGGTGGTAAAAGGAAAGACGGGATACATCGCGTAGCCATTGATCCCATTATTCAACGCCGTTCGCGATACTGTTGAGGAGACCGAGAAAACGGCCGCGATCGCTTGATAGTTCCGCAAAAAATAAAGCTCAGCGGCTTCGCGATCGTCTTCGATCCGAAAACCGTCGAGTTTTAGTCGGTCAGCTTCGTTCGTTTCGTTCGGATGCGGACGATAAATCAGAGGGTGCCCGCTGAAATTCCGCCGCAAGTAATCGAGACAGCAATTGAGGCGCTCGACGTAAACGTCAGGTGATACGTTATGAATAAGCAGGAAGGGAGTGCCGAAAAAGATCACCTGGCCACCGATACAAATCCCATTTCTGTCGCTGACTTGCGGCAAATCCCGCAGCTCGGCCACACTCGGAAATTTGGCGCCAATAATTTTCGGATTGTTCGAGACATCTGTCCCGCCGTTACTCATGACAACGATCCGATGGTAAAGGGAGTCCGGATTTTTTTGCAGACGCTCGACCCGGACTCCATCGCCACCTGGATTGATGCGCGGCTTGAAGTGGAGGGTTCGGTTTAAACCTGCCATCGGTTCGACAATACGATTTTGCAACCAACCCGAAGTGGTAAATCGATAGCGCATGCGTTCGCCGACACGGATGAGATCGCGATAAACTTTTTCTGCGACGCAGAGCACTTTTGTCGTCTCCGGATGCGCCGAGATCGTCGCGTTGGAAATGGTTAGAATTCCACCCACGCAAACAATGAGGTCGCGTTCTTTATCGATCGGCAGCTGCGCGATTGCTTCGCGCCGCTCGGCGGACTCGCGGTAAAGCCGCGGCAAATCGCGCAACCCACGGCACGTATTCACGTGCGGAAAAGCATGAATCTCGTCAAACTGTCCCGCATAAGGCCGCCAATGCGCGCGCTCCCACCATTTCGAATCCTCGCGTAGCAAATGAGCCCCGCCCGGAAATTGCGCGCGCAGTGCCTGTACTACCGCCAGTGCCGTCGGCAAACGGTCGGGTCGCGAGATGACAATCCATAGTTTCGGCTTCGCGCCTGTCATTGTCCTTAACTTCCTACCCTCCAGCAAAAATCCCAATGCTCAGGAATTCAAGCTCCAAGGAATCCGAGCAAGCGTTAGACTCCACGCGTCGTGGGCGACCAGATGAATTTGTGCATCTGCAATTGAAAGCGCGCTTCGAGATTATCGGCCAACATCCACTCCACAATTTGACGTGGCTCAATCCGGCCAAAAATCGGTGAAAATAGAACGGCGTGACAGCGCTCGGAGAGATGGTGCTCGCGCATTTTTTCCCGAGACCATTCGTAATCCTCGCGCGAACCGACAACGAATTTCACTTCGTCGCGCTTGGTCAGATGCTCAATGTTCGACCACAAATTGCGCTCGGATTCACCGCTCCCCGGCGTTTTCAAGTCCATGATGCGATGGACCCGCAGATCGACCTTGGAAATATCGCGTCCTCCGCTCGTTTCCAACAGCACCGTTTTTCCGGCATCAGCCAGTGCACTCATTAAAGGCAGAACATTCTTTTGCAGTAACGGTTCGCCACCGGTGATTTCGACTAACGGACAATCGAATTTCAAAACTTCGCTCGTAATCTCGGGCAACTTTTTCTTTTCGCCTTCGTAAAAGGCATAAGCGGTGTCGCAGTAATTGCAGCGCAGATCGCAGAAAGTCAGCCGCACAAACACGCATGGAAGTCCCGCCCAGGTGCTTTCACCCTGAATCGAGTGATAGATCTCGTTAACAGTAAGTGTTGCGGCCCGCGGTTCAGTGATCGTATTCATGGGAAATGGAGGATGAGCCGAATGGCGAACCATAGCATAACCGCAGCGGTGATGGCCTCGGTAGCGACCTGCCAGTTCGGCTGAGAGAAAATATGCGCACCAAATTTTACCGCCGTCCATAAGATCACGCCCCAGATTATCGCACCGAGAACAACCGCGACTGCGATGGCGAGGGACTGTCGCACACTCGCGCCTCGCGTGGGCTGACTGCCGATGACGGCCAGCCAGAAGCCGACGTTCCACGGACTCATCAACACGACAAAGAAACCTAGCAAAAATCCGCCGCGCCGTTCGTTTTTCGGCGCCTGAAACTCGACGCTCCGATGGGCGCGATAGATTTTCCAAGCTCCCATGGCGAAGTCGGCTGCTAAAAATAAGAGCAATGCCAGACTTACGATCGCGAGCACACGCCGGATCGTCATCGAGTTGAACAAGGCGCCTGCGCCGACGGAAACGCAAAAAGCCCAGATAAAATCGCCGGTGCACGCGGCAAGACCGATTGGCCGGGCCGACCAGAATCCGCCGCCCCGGTCCTTGGCCAATAAACCGCGCCGGATCATTTCTGCATTAATTGGCCCCGGCGGCCACGCAACGGACCAGCCGAGAATGTAACCGTTTACCAGGGTGCTGAGCATGATCGTTTCACGCAGACTGAATCTGCGCTAAGAATGCCGGCGATGTCCGAACGAATCGAACGTCTTTTTGCTCGGTGCCGCGACGAAAATCGTGCCGCCTTCATTCCCTACATTTGCGCGGGCGATCCAAATTTTGTCCGGACGGTCGAGATCGCGCTCGCTCTGGAAAAAGGCGGGGCCGACGTGCTGGAACTGGGAGTTCCGTTTTCCGATCCGCTGGCGGATGGCATTGTCAATCAGCTCGCGGCGCAGCGCGCGCTCGAGGGCGGCGCGACGGTGCGCGGTGTCTTGGAATGCGTCGGCGAAATTCGGCGGCGCTCTCAAATACCGATTGTTCTCTATACCTACTTGAACCCCATCTTGGGTTATGGGATGGCCGAGTTTGAGCGCGAAGCGGCAGCGGCCGGCATCGATGGTCTGCTCATCCTCGATCTCCCTCCCGAAGAAGATCGCAGCAGTCAAGAACTCGACGGCTTAAAGCCGTCGAGTTCGACCCTTAAGAAGGATGAAAATCGGGTTGAGGAAAATCCAGTCCGGATCCGACTGATTGCGCCAACTACGCCGCGCGAGCGAATCGCGGTGATCGCAGCATCCGCACGTGGCTTTATTTATTATGTCTCGCGTGAAGGCGTGACTGGCGCGCGCGATTCGGTCGCGCAATCACTCGAAGAAAGGCTAACGATGATTAGACGATACACCGATCTGCCCATCGCAGTTGGTTTTGGTATTTCGAATCCGGACCAGGCGGCAACAGTCGCAATGATTGCGGAGGCGGTTGTTATCGGAAGCGCGATTGTCGACTTGATTGGGAAGATTGGAGACGCCGACGATCTGGCCGGTAGCGTCGGCAAATTTGTTGCGCCTTTTGCGTCGGCCATCTCGTCATCCCGAACAAAGTCGAGGGATCCCGATGCGAAAGCTTAAAGATAGCGCCGCAGGATCCTTCGACTCCTATGCTTCGCTCAGGATGACGGCATAGCTCGCTCCATCTCACGGTTGGCATTGAGGCAGCCCTGTGGTACACGAAATACATGCTGCGATTCACCAAGATGAATGGTGCCGGGAACGATTTTGTCATGATCGATAATCGTGCCGGCAAAGTGCATTTGAGCGCGCAGCAAATCGCAAAAATTTGCGATCGGCATCGTGGCGTTGGGGCGGATGGGGTTTTGTTGGTCGAGCCCGCGACCAACAGCGCTGATTTTCGGATGCGTTACTACAACAGCGACGGTGGGGAAGCGGAAATGTGCGGCAATGGCGCGCGTTGTTTTGCCCGTTTCGTAGAAAAAGTCGCTGATGCGAGGAAAAACGTTTCGTTTGAGACGCCCGCTGGAATCATTGCCGCACAACTTCAGGGCGAGCTTGTGACTTTGCACATGAGCGAGCCGACCGACTTGCGGCTAAATGTGACGCTCGCGGCCGGCTACGAGAACAAAATCATTCACTTTGTTAACACCGGAGTTCCGCATGTTGTTATTCCGGTCGCGAACATCGAAGAGATTGACGTGTTGCGCGAAGGCGCTGGCATTCGTCGGCACGAAATGTTTTCGCCCAAAGGCGCGAACGTGAATTTCCTGGAAAGACGCGGCGGAAAGAAAATCACAATCCGCACTTATGAGCGTGGAGTCGAAGGCGAAACGTTAGCCTGTGGTACTGGCGTCGTGGCGAGCGCGCTCATTTTTGCAGCCACCGAAAAAACCGACGGGCCGATTGGCGTGCTGGTGCGTGGCGGCAGCGAATTGAGTGTGGATTTTCGCCGCGACGGTGAGCGATTCACAGATGTCACACTCATCGGACCGGCCGAGTTCGTCTTCGAGGGCACGCTCGAATTGTGATTTTGCCGCGAATCGTTTTAACTTTGTAACCCTTGTAACGTTTTAGCATCGCGCATGTTTCGCGGCACTTTCACCGCCCTGGTCACGCCTTTTCGCGAAGGCGCGATTGATTTCACTGCCCTTCAGAATTTAATCGAATCCCAGATCGCGGCTGGCATCGACGGAATTATTGCCGTTGGAACGACGGGCGAATCGCCCACGCTCACCCATGACGAACGCAAAGAGGTGATTCGGTTCGCCATTCAAACTGCGAACCGGCGTTGCCTGGTTCTTGCCGGGACCGGATCGTATTCGACACGGGAGACAATTGCGGCTACCGAAGAGGCAGAAAAGCTCGGCGTTGACGGCGCACTCTTAGTTGCGCCCTACTACAACAAGCCGAGCCAGGAAGGATTGTTTCGCCACTTTTCCGCGATTGCCAAGTCTACGTCGCTCCGTCTGATGCTCTACAATATTCCGGGGCGCTGCGGGGTTGATATTGTCGCGGAAACGGTGGCGCGAATCCAGAGTGATTGCCCGAATGTTGTGTCGATTAAGGAAGCTGGGGGAAACGTCGATCGGGTTAGTGAATTGCGCGTGCGTTTGCCGGATGCATTCACGGTTTTGAGCGGCGACGATGGATTGACTCTTCCGTTTATGGCGGCCGGCGCGGTCGGAGTGGTGAGTGTAGCGTCGAATTTATTGCCGCGCGAAATGTGCGAACTGGTCAGCGCATTAACCAACGGCGACAGCAAGCGGGCGGAGCGATTGCATCGCGAACTTTACTGGTTGTTCAAAGACTTGTTTATCGAGCCAAATCCGGTGCCGATAAAAACAGCGCTGTCGTGGCGCGGGACAATCTCGCCGGAAGTGCGATTGCCGCTTTGCGAAATGAGTGCCGCAAACCAGGCGCGTCTGCGCAAGACGCTGGAGGAATTTGAACGCGACTGATGAGGTTGTAGCTGCCGCCGTCACAGGCGGCAGAATTCCAGGTCCTGCCGCTGAGGACAGCAGCAGCTACAACAGCGACAGGTAAGACGAAGATGACTAAACTTCGTATTGCACTTGTGGGCGCGGCGGGCCGGATGGGGCAGGCGATCGCGGACGTCGCCGCAAGCGAGAACGCGGAGATTGTTGCAAAATCGGATCTCGGTGATGAGATCGCGCTCGCTGGCGCGGAGGTGTTGATTGATTTCAGTCATCCGGATGCAAGCCGTTCGATTTGCGACTCGGCCATAAAATCGAAGGTGCCGCTGGTGATGGGAACGACCGGTCATTCGACGAAACAACGCGATGAAATTGCCGCAGCCGCGAAACAAATTGCCGTAGTCTTCGCTTCAAACTTCAGTGTGGGGATCAATGCGCTCTTGGCCCTGACCGAGCGCGCCGCAAAAATTCTCGGGGACGATTTCGATCTGGAGATTGTGGAAGTGCATCATCGAATGAAGAAAGATGCGCCGAGCGGAACGGCGAAAACGCTGGCAGAAATTTTGCAGCGCGCGCTTCCGACGAAAAATTTACGCCATGGCCGCGAAGGAATATCAGGCGAGCGCGAGAAATCGGAAATTGGGATCCATTCCGTGCGCGGCGGCGACGTGGTGGGCGATCACACCGTGATTTTTGCCGGACAGGGTGAGCGCGTCGAGTTGACGCATCGCGCGGGCAGCCGTGAAACATTCGCGCGTGGCGCCTTGCGCGCGGCGCGGTGGGTAGTAGGAAAACCGGCTGGGCTTTATGACATGCGAAACGTTTTGGGTCTGTAGTGGCAGCCGTGTCGGCTGCTTTTTTGATTTGCAGGCGGCACGCCTGCCTCTACAGCAATCTCAGCATGAGAGCCGCGATTGCACTTGGGTCTAATCTTGGTGATCGGCTCGCAAATCTTCAGAATGCGCGCGATCGAATTCGGGCACTCGATGGCATCACGGAGCCAACGGTGCAGTCAGCAGTTTATGAAACCTCGCCGGTCGATTGCGAACTGGATGCGCGAAATTTTTACAACGCAGTTATTGAGGTTGGATTCGAGAGATCGGCTGACGCGTTTCTTGAGGAGCTGCAAAAAATTGAGCAAGCCCTCGGAAGAGAACGCAACCATGAGCGCAATGTCTCGCGCTCGATCGATCTCGATTTGTTGTATTTCGGCAGTGAACGCCGCGACGATGCACTATTGCAATTGCCGCATCCGCGAATAACGGAACGGAAATTCGTGCTGCAACCATTATGTGATATCGCGCCGGATTTGCGTTTGCCCGGACAAACAAAAAATGTAGGCGAGCTACTCGCGCAGTTGCAGGATCAGGGTAAAATTACGCGCCTGACCGAGAATTGGTAATATGAAACTCTGGCCGCGGTCTCGCGGAGTTCGACCCTCCATTCATTCGTGCCAATGAACGCGACGGAAAAATTTCGCGAAATGAAGCGGCACGGACAACGCATCACTGCGCTGACTGCCTACGATTATCCAACCGCGCGCCTGCTCGATGAAAGCGGACTCGACATTATCCTGGTTGGTGATTCCCTCGGGATGGTGGTGTTAGGCTACGAAGACACGACCCAGGTGACGCTGGATGAAATGTTGCATCACACTCGCGCCGTCGCCCGTGGAGTGAAACGCGCGCTGATCGTCGCGGACATGCCGATTCACAGTTACGACACCGCTGAAGAATCCGTTGAGACAGCGCGCTTGTTTATGAAAGCAGGTGCGCAAGCGGTGAAACTCGAGGGTGGAGTAAATCACGTTCCGCAAATCGAAGCGATCGTGTCGGCCGGGATCCCGTTCATGGGTCACATTGGAATGCTCCCCCAAAGCGTGCGCGAGGAGGGCGGGTACAAAGTGAAAGGTCGCACGCATGAGCAGGCGGAAGCGCTGCTGTGGGATGCGCGCGCGGTGGAAAGCGCCGGTGCGTTTTCAGTCGTGCTGGAAATTGTCGCACCAGAAACGGCGAGGATGATTTCGCAGGCAATCCAAATTCCAACCATCGGGATTGGTTCAGGTAAAGATTGTGACGGGCAAATCTTGGTCACGCACGATTTGATTGGTTTATTTCCGTGGTTCACGCCGAAATTTGTCGCGCCCGAGGCGAACGTGGCTGAGCAAGTTCGGAACGCGGCGCGGGCATTTGTTGCCCGCACCCGAGGCGGTTGACAAGGCCCGGGCGTTGCCGGTTTGTTTATCTAGAAATGGCGCTTCCGGATTCTGATTATAACGACGCTTTATTAAACGCGACCGGCCAGCGAAACTGGCTGTTTTTGGGGTTGGTGTTGTCGCTCGCGCTGCATCTCCTGCTCTGCCTTTATCTTTATCAAACGCGTTTCGCACCAGCGGACCTGGCTCTAGCTCCAAGAAGCGAGCCGCCCGTCTTCAAAGTGAAGCCAATTGATACGCAAGCGGCGCTGGATAAGGCGAGCCTGGACCAGACTAACCCAGCGGCGAAGCCGGAGCCGGACAAAACGAACGTACAACTGCCCGATGAGAAGAAGTCCTTCGACGCGCTGTTGCAAGAAGTGCAGGCGACGACGGCGATGCCAGATGACACGCAGGATGTTTTGCCGGACAAGCCAAGAGTCGACCCCGCGCCGGCGACATCGATGTTAAACGAGATCGAGCGAAGTACCGCGCAAACACTTTCGAAAAATCCGAACGCGACTCACGAACAATCGTTGTTGAACGACTCGGCCGTCTCGGGTCGCCCGCAACCGGCCCTGAGCGGGACCGAATTGGCGACAAGCACGAACATCAAGCGGCCGAACACGTTTACCAGCAAGATCCAGGCGGATAGCGCCGGACCGAACAAGAATCGTATTGCTGGCTTTAGCGATCTCGATTCGTTACTGGCGCAGAAAGGTCCGTTGGGATCGGGGACGGCAATCCGAATGCCGGATGACCAGCTCTTTCAATATGATAGCGCGGAGTTGCAGGGGAGTTCGGTCGAGCAACTGCAAAAGCTCGGCACGCTGATCCGACGCAATCCGAGGGCGACATTTTCAATCGAGGGTTATACGGACGCGTTTGGCAGCTACGAATACAACCTTGATCTCAGCCAGCGTCGCGCCGATAGCGTGAAAAATTATTTGGTCGGGGTGATGGGGATAAATTCGGAACAAATTCAAGCGCGCGGTTACGGCGCGTCGAAGTTTTTGGTGGCGCCGCGGCCAGTGATGGACCCAGCGATGGAGCAAGCCGAGATTGCGCGACAGCAACCGAATCGACGAGTGGTGATCGTCGTTCACACAAGCGGCGAATAATCGCTAGCAAGCACTGTTCGTCATCCCGAGCGCAGTCGAGGGATCCCGTCGAAGTTACCTAAGATACCACGGCGGGATCCTTCGACTTTAGGATCTCGAGCTTACCAATTCTTGATCCAGGTGTTTTGAATCGGGCTGGGAGACGGGGTCCCGCTCGTACCTGTTCCATCCGTGCTCCAAAGATCAAATGTGGGGTTATAACCACCAGCCGTGCTATAACCCGTTGGGTTGGCTATCGGATTCTTCGATGTCGAATAACCATAGCTGTTGTATGGCACGAGCGTGCTCGACGAAGGATTCCTGTTGCGGAATGGATCGTGAAAATACGTATTTGCCCCAGGAGGATTAGGACTAAGCATAGATTGCTTTAACGACCCGCTAAGATAGTTGCGCGTGTCTGAACTACTCGTCGTCGTCGGATTGCCATCGGAATCGCCGCTGAGTTGAATATACAGATAATTTGAAGCTGATACGTACGAAGACGACGACGGATCTGTCATTGTCGTAGGATCGAGCGAGTTCGTTGCATTGTTCGCCGGGTAAATTCCATTATCCGCCTTGTAACTTTCGAGGGCGGCGGACATTGCGGCGATTTCGGTTTCGGCGCGAGCACGCTTGCCTTTGTTTTGCACATAACTGCTAATCGAGAGAACCAGACCAGCCAGAATGAAAATGATTATGATGACCACCAACAGCTCGATGATGGTCATCGCGCCTT
>QHPP01000182.1 GCA_003219125.1 Verrucomicrobiota bacterium | reverse complement strand
GCTATGTGAGCTTGGACCGCGATCGCTTTGCCACCGCGTTTTGTAATTTCATCGACCACGCGATCTGCGCCTTCCTTTGAGGTCGCATAGTTGACAACGACGGCTGCACCTTCAGCAGCCAGATGTTTGGCGATACCAGCACCGATGCCTTTCGAGGCACCGGTCACCACCGCAACTTTTCCGTTCAGTTTTCCATCTTTCATTTTGCTCCTTTCACCTTCGTTCTGCTTTAGTCTTCGTGATTCAGATCGCCTTTGAATTACTTATATTTGCGCGGGCGGAGTCCATCCGCCGATCTGCTGCATGAGGGGCAGGAGATTGCCAACTCCCCAATGGTCAGTGATTTGGCCGTTGCGCACTCGCATCACGTCGACC
This sequence comes from Verrucomicrobiota bacterium, assembly GCA_003219125.1. Lineage (GTDB taxonomy): Bacteria > Verrucomicrobiota > Verrucomicrobiia > Chthoniobacterales > UBA10450 > AV69. Next base: position 11,121 of record QHPP01000182.1, on the reverse strand, counting down.
GATTCGAAATGAATTTTGCGATGCGGCGGAGCAATTCCCAGGAAAGGGCCGTCGTGCGTGCCATGGTAAGTCTTGTAGGTCGTCACACGGTCGCGGTCTGCGAGTTGCCAGTGAATCTCCGCATGAAAGTCCGGAAAGGCCTCGCGCATGTCAGTGTAGAACTTTCGAACGCCCGCCTTATCGGGCGTGGTTCCAGGTTGAGTGGTGTGATCGACGAAATCGTCGGCGAAGAGTTCGTCGAACGCATCGAAGTTTCCTTTCCCTTGGACCTCTTCGGTATTTCGGCGGACGACAGCTTTTGCTGCATCTGATGCTGTCAAGGTCCTCATACTCGGAAGCTTTTTGTGCCTGTTGTTTTGCGCGAGCGATTGGCTGGCTTTATTTTAGCGAAGACCACGCTTAGCCACGTGCTGAGTGCGGCAATGCCGGCGAAGAAAACAGCTAACGCCAGGTTACCACCACTCGAAACTTTTCCGATCTGAAACAGAGCATAACCAACAATCAGATTAACGAGCGCCCAAACCACATTCGTGGTGGGCGAGGACAGTCTTTTTCCGGGAGGCCGGGCGAACGGAGTGGGAAACCGGTCACCCGAAATACCATGCACGAGATGCGGCAGTACGTTGGCTAGAAACATTCCCGCGAAGAAGCAAAGGACGTAGTTTTACCAATTCATGTTGTGTGTTTTCCAAGTTACCGGTCCATCTTTTCATCGAGTCGCATTCACAGCCTATTGCTCTGCTAGGTCGTTGATATGCGCCGCGTGGTATGCATTGATGAAGTCCTCCACGACGGTCTGCGATGCCGAGTGGCCGCCTCGGACAGAAGTTTGAATGTGAATCAGTTTCCCCATTTTATTGCCTCTCCCCTCACCCTCGTCGACTAACGAAGCGAAGAGCTATTCGACGTAGGCGGGATTTTGGAGTCCCACCTATGAGGTGACACTCGCTCCCTCCTTCGAGGGATTAGATCAGCCTCGCTCAGAAATCGGCTCGCGCATGTTCAGCACCTAGTACACCTACTACCTTTGCCCGAAGGGCGATCGACGTGGACACACCTGAGGATTTCGCGCGGCTGCAATCAATGAGTCATTCAGGCGCGTGCAAGCCGCGGTGAGTGGGATTTCTCACCTCCTGAATAAGCAGAACAGGTGAACTACGCGGCCTCTGCGCCAGCCGGTGCGGTTCTGTGAATGTCGCTTTTGCGCTCGCGCAAAAAACCACCAGCGCGATCGGAAAGCACCGCAGCAATTTCGGATGTAATTGAAAGCCCAATTTCTTCAGGTGCTTCGCTGCCGATGTCGAGTCCGGCAGGCGCGAACAAGTTTTTCGCGCCCGCGTTAAAATCGAGCGGTCGATATTCGCTAAGCCGCGCCAGTAACTCCGTATGGCGTCTTTTCGGCCCCAGTAGTCCGACATATCGAAGCCGGAAGGGAAGAAGGCGATCGAGTGCGAGAAGATCACGACCGAAGTTATGATTCATAACGAGCGCGGCGGTCTGTGCATCCGGTCGAAAATGCTCGCCAAGTTCGGAAGGATGGCCGAAATGCTCGACCAGCCAGCCGAGATTTCCGGCGAGCTGAGTTAGCGGTTCGATCTCAGGCCCGGTACCGAAAAGTAATAATCGAACGGGAAGCGGCAACGTGTTTATGAAGATGCCGGGCCGTTCGGCGAGAAGAATGTCAGGGGGCAACAGCTCGGAGCCCAGCGGCCCGCCTTCAAAACAGGTGCGAATTCGGCAAATGTCTCGCTGCGCGAGCAATCGACCAACCTCTGTCATCAAATTGCCCTTCTGCCCTGCGGCTGGGAGCGGCTCGACGAGAATCTTCAAACGACCATCGCATCCGTAAAGGCGCCGCGTATCAAACGACAGTAAGACTGCCGAACCATCATTGATCACGCGCCGTCCGTAACGGCCGATTTCCTCTTCCAAACAACCACCGCTGAGGACACCTAAAGTTGCGCCGTTCGCCTCGACCAAAAGGCGAGCTCCCGGCTTGCGATAGGTAGAACCTTCCGTCTGAACTAATGTCGCGAGAGCGAATGGCTGCGCACGATTTGCTGCGACACGCTCGATGATCTGCTCCAGTGCTTTCATTCGTTAGGCCAAGACCGACGATTTCAGCAAGTCCTCGATCCTGATTGGCAGTTCGCGCACGCGTACGCCTGTAGCGTGATTGGTCGCCGCCGTGATGGCAGCAGCGATGCCAGCCAAGCCAATCTCGCCGATGCCGCGTGCCCCAATGGCGTTGAGCTCCAAGTCTGGATAATCGAGGAAGTGCACCTCGAGCTTGGGGACGTCGGCGTTCACGGCCACGATGTAGTCGGCCAGGTTGCTGTTTATCGGTGCGCCGTTTTGCGGGTCGTAGGTTGTGTGTTCCAGCAATGCCATGCCGATTCCCATCACTACCGCGCCTTCGATTTGATTGCGGCCGGCGAGTGGATTGATGATGCGGCCGCCATCTATGACCGTGACAACGCGACTAACACGAAGTCGCGCGATCTCAGGTTGCCATGTTACTTCGGCAAAGTGACAACCGTATGAGTGCATGGAGAACTTCGGCTTCGCTTTGCTGCCGAAAATCCCTTCCGATCTGCCGCTGCCCGTAACGAGACGCAGGTCAGCGCGTTTGAGTAGGTCCGCGAACGGAACGCCTCCGCCAGGTCCATCGGCTTTGACAAATACTCGTCCGCCTTTGAACGCCAGATCGTCCTGCTTGCGATTTTCGAAAGGCGAACCCGGCGTAGTAGTCGCGGCGTTCAAAAGCGCTGTCATTGCATTGTCAGCCGCGGCAAAAACGGCAGGAACCACAGAAGCGGTCGCCCAGGAACCGCCGGAAACCGGGCCGTGCGGAAGCATTGTATCGCCGAGCACCACTTCCACTTTCTCGACTGGCACGCCGGTCTTGTCCGCGGTGAGCAGGGCGAGAACTGTATAGGTGCCGGTGCCGATATCCTGTACCCCACAGGCCACACGAACGCTGCCATCATCGCGCAGCTCGACATTGGCCGCGGCGTCGTCTCGCGTGGCGATCCACGCCGCGCCCGCCACGCCCCAGCCAAGCGTAAGGCCGTCGCGTTTCATCGAACCGACGTCAGGATTTCGCTTCGACCAACCGAACTTCTCCGCGCCCAGCTGGAGGCACTCGACATAATGCCGTGATGAAAATGGAATGCCTTCGCCTTCATCGATCTTCGGCTCGTTCAGAATGCGGAACTGAACGAGATCGAGCTTGAGCTGATCGGCCAGCTCGTTCATGGCCGACTCAGTCGCATAGAGTCCGGGCACGGCACCCGGGCCGCGCATGTCGGATGGTGTGCCGATGTTGCGGCGTGCGCGTCCGAAATGCACCCGAAGATTGGGCACGCTGTAATGGAACGATGTCGCCTCACCGCAATTCTCGTGATACTCCTCGAGCATCGACCTTTCATAGACGTAGTCCTGCTGGAGCGAGACGAGTTTGCCCTCGGGTGTGGCGCCCAGTCGCAGACGTTGCTGCGTGTGCGCTCGATGACCGGCCGCCTGGAATGTCATTTTGCGGCCAAGGACCAGCTTGACCGGCTTCCCTAACTGTCGCGCCGCCGCTACAGCAAGCGGACAATGAGTCCATGGCCAAAGCTTGCTGCCGAAACCCGAGCCAACGAACTTGGTAATAACGCGCACGTTCTCGTAAGGCAGACCGAACATTTGCGCGAGCACGCTGCGCAGATTGAAAATGGCTTGTGATTCTTCATAAACGGTCAGGTGATCGCCGTCCCACATCGCAGTTGTTCCCTGCAGCTCGATGGGAACGTGCGTCTCGGCAGGCGTGACGTAGGTCTGGTCGAGCTTCACCGGGGCGCTGGCGAACGCCGCGGCCGCATCGCCGCGCTCGCTTTGGACGCGCTTCTCGGGCCCGTAGCTCGTCTCGACTGTGTCCGGATCATGGTCGGCTGTGAGTTTGAATTCCACGTTCGGCTTTTCTTTCGCATAGGTGACGACGACGGCGTCAGCGGCCGCTTTGGCGCTCTCGAAAGTGTCCGCGACCGCGAGCGCGACGTATTGGCCATAATAGCGAACGACATCGTCCTCGAAGGCGGGACGCCGTTCTATGCAAATGCCTTCATTTCCCTTCCCGGCGCTGGAACGGAAAATTTTGCCGATGTTTTTGCGATGAAAGATCGCGCGCACGCCCGGCATCTTTTCAGCAGCCGCCGTGTCTAACTGCCGGATCTTGCCGTTCGCGATCGTCGCTTCGACTGGAACGGCATAAAGCAATTCTGGAAAGTGGAAGTCGGAGGCGTAATGCGCGGCACCGCTGACCTTCAACGGGCCATCGATGCGAGGAGTACCGCGACCGATTGGTGACGCCGTTGGAATTTCCTGCGTGGTCGGCATGTCCGTCTACTCGTTAGGTTTTTTCTGCGATACGTTCCGTTATCCGCGGCAACGCCTTCATTCGTTAAGCCAAAATCGAAGAGGTCAGCAGGTCTTCGATTCTGATAGGGAGTTCGCGCACGCGGACGCCGGTCGCATGATAGGTAGCCGCCGTGATCGCAGCCGCGACACCGGCCAGTCCGATCTCTCCGATGCCGCGAGCGCCCAGCGGGTTCACGTCTGTGTCGGGATAATCGAGGAAATGCACTTCCATAAGTGGCGCGTCGGCGTTTACCGCCATGAGATAGTCAGCGAGGTTCGAATTGATCGGCGCACCGTTTTGCGGGTCATAGATCGTGTGCTCCAAAAGCGCCATGCCAACTCCCATCACAACTGCGCCTTCGATTTGGTTGCGTCCGGCCAGCGGATTGATGATCCGACCGCCATCAATGACTGTGACGACACGGTTCACATGCAAGCGAGCGGTCGCAGGCTGCCATGTTACTTCGACAAAGTGGCAGCAGTACGAGTGCATTGAAACCTTTGGCTTCTTCTCATCGAGTGTTCCTTCGGATTTACCGCTGCCTGTGACTAGGCGCATGTTGGTGCGGCGAAGCAAATCTGAAACTGATACGCCCTTCGCCAAACCGTCGGCCTTGGCGAAAACCCGTCCTGCTTCGAAGGCAAGATCGTCAGGCGTGCGGTTTCCGAAGGGCGACCCCGGTTCCGTTGTGGCCACAGTCAGCAGTGAAGTGATTGCGTTGTCAGCCGCGTCAAACACGGCGGGAACGATCGAGCCGGTTACCAATGATCCGCCTGAGATCGGTCCAGGCGGAAGTGATGTGTCGCCCAGCACGACTTCGATTTTGTTAAGCGGCACACCGGTTTTGTCGGAGACAAGCTGGGCGAGGATCGTGTAGGTGCCAGTGCCGATGTCCTGCGTGCCGCACGCGACACGCGCGCTCCCATCATCGCGAAGCTCCACACTAGCCTGCGCCGGGAATCGTCCCGCGATCCACGCGGCGCCCGACATGCCCCACCCAAGAATCGAACCGTCGCGTTTCATCGAGCCGACCTCGGCATTTCGATTTGCCCAGCCGAACCTTTCTCCGCCGCGCTGAAGACATTCCAGATAATGCCGCGATGAAAACGGAATGCCTTTGCCCTCGTCGATCTTTGGTTCGTTCAGTTCGCGTAAGCGCACCGGATCGATCTTGAGTTGGTCGGCCAGTTCGTTCATCGCCGACTCGGTCGCGAACAGGCCGGGCACGGCGCCGGGTCCACGCATCGGTGTCGGCGAGGCGATGTTTCGGCGGGTGCGGCCCCAGTGAACTCGAAGATTTGGTACGCTGTAGAAGTACGATGTCGACTCACCGCAGTTTTCGTGATAACCGCCGAGGATATCCAGGTCGTTGAGATAGTCCTGCATCAGCGACACGAGTTTTCCTTCATTCGTGGCGCCGAGGCGCACACGTTGCTGAGTGCGAGGCCGATGACCGACTGATTGGAACATCATTCTGCGGCTGAGGACGAGCTTGACCGGTTTACCAAGCTGCCGCGCCGCTGCGCACGCCAGTGCACAATGCGTCCATGGCCAGAGCTTGCTGCCGAATCCTGAACCGACGAATTTCGTAATCACGCGCACGTTTTCTTTCGGCAGTCCAAACATCTGTGCGAGAACACTGCGGAGATTGAACACGGCTTGCGATTCTTCGTAGATCGTCAGCATCTGGCCGTCCCACATTGCGATGGTTCCCTGCAGCTCAATGGGGTTGTGCGTTTCAGCCGGCGTGACATATGTCTGATCGACTTTCACCTGAGCACTCGCAAAAGCCTTGTCGGGATCGCCGCGCTCGCTCTGCAAGCGCTTGAGGCGACCGTGCGTGGTTTCAACGGCTTCGGGCTCGCTTTCCGGCTGAAGATCGAGATTGACGTTGGGTTTATCCTTAGTGTAGGTCGCGCGCACGGCGTCGGCGGCAGCCTTGGCGGCCTCGAATGTGTCAGCGACTGCAATCGCGACGTATTGGCCGTAGTACCGAATCACGTCGTCCGCCAACGGAGGACGCCGTTCATCGGCGATGCCGCTGTTGGGCGGTTGCAGTACTGAACGGAAGATCTTCCCAATGTTTGCGCGATGAAAGATCGCGCGCACGCCCGGCATTTTCTCTGCCTCGCTCGCATCGAGCTTTTGCAGCTTGCCGTTGGCGATCGTCGCTTCGACTGGAACGGCAAATAGCAAGCCGGTAAAGTTAAAATCCGACGCATACATCGCGGTGCCGCTGACCTTGAATGGTCCATCGATGCGCGGCGTTTGTCGGCCGATCGGCGATGTAGTCGCGGTTTCGGTTATCGTTGGCATTTACAACATTCGTCAGGCAGTTTGCGTCACCAGTTTCAGAGCATGCACCAGGCAGCGTTTCGCCAGCTCCACTTTAAATCCGTTTTGGCTTTGCGGTTTCGCGTCGCGCAGGGCCGCCTCCGCTGCTTTTTGAAAAACAGCTTGCGTCGCCGACTGCCCTGTTAGTTCTCCTTCGGCCTCCATCGACCTCCACGGCTTTGTGCCCACTCCACCTAGCGCTACGCGAGCGCGCGTGATCTTTCCGCCATCGGCCGTAATCACGACCGCCGCAGACGCCAGCGCAAACTCGAAGGAGGCGCGGTCGCGCAGTTTCAAATAAAGCGAGCGATTACCGGGCGACGGTGGAGGAAGGGTGACGTGAGTAATAAGGTCGCCAGGTTCCAAAACCGTCTCACGGTTCGGCGTGTTTCCGGGGAGCAGATGAAAGTCCCCGATTGTTACGCTGCGTTCGCCTTTCGGTCCGCTAATGTGAATCGTCGCTTCAAGCGCGGCCAGGGCCACGTTCATGTCGGAAGGATTACTGGCGATGCAATGTTCGCTCGTGCCGAGAATAGCGAGGCCACGATTCACGCCCGTGATTGCCGCGCAGCCCGAGCCTGGTTCGCGCTTGTTACAAGGCATGGCCGTGTCGCGGAAATACATGCACCGAGTTCGTTGGAGCAGATTGCCGGCGGTCGTCGCCATGTTGCGAAGTTGAGGTGACGCGCCGCTCAGAAGCGCTTCAGAAAGAACGGCGTAGTTCTTGCGAACGATGGGATGATAAGCAAGGTCGGAATTGCGAACTACTGCGCCGATGCTCAGGCCACCGTCGGGTAGCGCTTCGATCTTGTCGAAGGGTAGATGGTTTACATCCACAAGTTGCCGCGGCGTCTCGACATTCAGCTTCATGTAATCGACGAGGTTCGTTCCGCCGGCGATGAAGCGAATATCAGCGCCCTGTTGCGCGGTGTTCGCTTTCGCGGCGGCAGCGATGGCTTGCCGGGGGTCGTCAGCGCGCGTGAGTTCGAAAATTTTCATCCTGCCTTCTGCCTGTTCGTGCTTTGCCGCACACTCTGAATTGCCTCGACGATGTTTTGATACGCGCCGCAGCGACAGATGTTGCCGCTCATGAATTCCTTCACCTCGGCGTCTTCAGGCCCAACCGGCTCCGACAGCAAGGCCACCGCCGACATGATCTGACCGCACGTGCAGTAACCGCATTGATACGCGTCGTGGGCAACGAATGCTTCCTGTATCGGATGCAGGTTTCCCGGTTGTCCAACACCTTCAATCGTCGTGATCTCGTCACCTTGATACATGGCGGCGAGGCACAAACATGAATTCATCCGCCGGCCATTGACATGCACGGTGCACGCCCCGCACTGGCCATGATCGCATCCCTTCTTCGATCCAGTCAGGTGCAAATGTTCGCGAAGACAATCGAGAAGAGTAGTACGGGGATCGATTCGCAAATTGTGTTTCTGGCCGTTCACATGAAGTGTGACCGGAATGGCGTCCTTCGTGGCTGCTGAAAGCTCTTGCTCCGCCTTTTCGGAACGTTGCGCCAATGTTGTAATTGCGGGCCCTGCTGTTGTTAACAAACCGGCCATGCCTAATCGAGAGAGAAAAGTGCGGCGCGTAGATTGCCCAAACGCAGACCGAGTGTCTGCCTCAGGTCTTTCCGGAGTCTCGTCTTGATTAGACATACAAACCTTCTCGTATCTTACCGTCTCGGCCTATGGCAAGCTATTAGTCAGACGACGGAATTATATTTCTGACTGTGGAGGGGGACCAGCCTCCTACTTTCGAGGGAGCATGACTAACGCGGTACGATGTGAGTTCGTGGGTCGTACTCGGCGCGCGCGGATTGGATCGGCTCGAGGGAGCGAGTGGCGAGGTCGCCTATGCACAAACCGGCGTGAAACCACGCGATAACCCAACGCTTCCTCCACCTACTTCTCGCCAAAAAAAGAGCAAGAGACCGACACCGACAAAGAGAAGTGATTCATGGCCGTAACTAGATTCGCGTTCATTTGAGTTGATCGTGAACCACGGCTTCGGGCATAGAAGCCCGTGCAGTCGAAGTTTGTCGTGCCGCGCGCGCGCGAATTCGACCCGCCAAGTCACTTAGAGCTTCTACATCGCGCAAGGTGAGCATCTGCTCGATGTCTCTGGCGAAGAAAAGATCGAGTGTCCAACCTACCATCACCCGCAGCTTCTTCGGCAAGCGCGGCAGTTTCATCAGATACACCGTTCGCCACAGAAACCAGGCGACGAAGCCCGAAAATTTGATCCCGAATACCAAGGCAACTCCCGTGCGCCGCCCGATGGTCGCGAGTTGTCCCAACGTTGTAAAGATGAAGGGCTTTAGCGGATGGCCGAGAATCGCGGCTTCGATGTTCTTCGCTACGACGACGCCTTCGCGCAAACCATGCTGCGCCGTGGGCGGATGAAATCCTCTCGTCTTTGAATCCGGCACCGCAGCGCAATCACCAGCCGCCCACAATCCGGTAACTCCGGGGACACTCAGGAATTCATTTACCAGGAGGCGGCCTCGCTCTTTTTGGCCAGGTAAAGGCGCGATGACAGGACTCGGTTTCACACCTGCTGTCCAGATGAGCGTCGAAGCCGGGATGGATTTGACGTCGGTCATTGTAACGAGCGAACCATCGTAGCTTGCTACGCGCACCCCTTTGATCACTTCTACCTTCCTTTCACGCAATTTGCGCTCGGCGTAATTGCCCAGCTCCTCGCCCAGTTCCGGCAGCAGAAAATCACCCGGGTGAACGATGACGACCCGAACCAGTTCTTCGCTTAAGTCTGGATAGTAACGCACGACTTCTCGCACAAAGTCGTTGAGCGCGCCGGTGGTTTCCGCTCCCGCAAAACCACCGCCGGCCGTTACAAAAGTGAGCAACCGCCGGCGCGTCGCGGAATCGCTCTGCAGAGTCGCCTCTTCTAACAAGGCCAGCACACGATTACGCAGCATCGCTGCATCAAACAAGCTTTTCATGGTGACGGCCCATTCGCTGACGCCGGGAAGACCAAAGAAGTTGGTTTCGGACCCCAGCGTGAGAAGTAGATGATCGAACTCGAACTCAAACTCGAGCCGCGCTAATCCACCGAGGCAGCGAACGCGCCGTGCGGACAGGTCAACTGCCTGCACCTCGGCTTGAACAAACTTCACATGGTGGAGAATGCGACGGATCGGATTGACAATGTCGCCCGGATAAAGATCTCCTGCGGCGACTTCGTGCAGCATCGGCGTGAACAAAATGAAGTTCTCGCGGTTGATCAGCGTCACTTCTATGTCCGCACGCCGAGCCAGCGTTTTGTCCAGATACATCGCCGCGCTTATTCCGGCAAATCCACCTCCCAAAATAATGATGCTAGTCTTCGTCATTCGTTCTCCCGTCTACCAACAACTGTTGATGCTGTCGCTGGGCTCGCGTTTTATGGGAACTCCAGCGTCACCTTCCTTGTTTACTTGTCATTACCAGGGTGTTCTATCGAGCGTGCGTTGCAGCTTCTTCGATAAGAGCCGCAACCTCCTTCGGCCTGGAAACGTAGACTGAGTGACTGGCGCCTGCGACTTCGACCTTGTGGCTGTTGGCTCGTGCGGCATACCAGCGTTCGAGGTCGGGGTTGATAGTTCTGTCTTTTGTCGCTACCAACATCCAACTCGGTTTGCTTCTCCACGCAGGCGCGGTGATGACTGCTTTGAAATTGTCAGCTGCGGTGAGCACCTGCGATCGCGCCATGAAAGCGGCTTGCGCAGTAGACAGATCGGCTGCGAAGTACTCATGAAACTGCGCGGGGTCGAGGTAAGTGAAACCGTCTGCCGTCTTCTTTATCGCAGTCGACTTGCTGAGGTCGCTGGGGAAGCGCTTTCCGTCGTCAGCCTCATTCTCTCCAGCGTCTGGCATGTGAGCCGCGACGTAGACCAATCCGGCAATAGATGGATTCGTCCCGGCTTCGGTAATTACGGCTCCCCCGTAGCTGTGAGCGACAAGAATGCACTGTCCTTCTTGTTGAGCGAGGACACGCTTCGTCGCGGCCACATCGTCTTTAAAGGAGGTCTCCGGCTCCTGGACGATGCTAACGTTGTAGCCATCCTTAACCAGAATGTCGTAAACGCCTTTCCAGCCGGAACCATCTGCCCAGGCACCGTGGACTAGAACAATATTCCGAACGCGATGCTCCTCGTTCTGCGCTGAAAGCGTGCAACAGGTTAACAGCAATAATACTATGCAGAGGAACCGACACATTTCTCGTCCTACTCGCGTACCTAGCTGGGGCGGCTCAGGACGTAGTTTGATTTGTGTATTGATATTTTCCTTTCGTCTTTTTGTACGTTGGAATTTTTACCCACCACTATTTGGTAGTCAAAGGCTCCAGCAGTTGTTTTAGATCACGCGCACCGTCGT
>QHPP01000344.1 GCA_003219125.1 Verrucomicrobiota bacterium | reverse complement strand
ACCTCTCATTGGTCTTTCGATGGACACTTTGAAAGAGGAACGCTGGCAGGGAGACCGCGACCTGTTTGTGACGCGCGCGACGGAGCTCGGCGCGGACGTGCTGGTGCAATCAGCGAACAGCGATGACACGCGTCAGATCAGCGAGGTCCAGGCATTGATCAGCCGGCGCGTCGATGTGCTTGTCATTGTTCCGCATAACGGCGGTGCGATGGCGAAAGCCGTCAACATGGCACATGACGCCGGAATTCCTGTGCTCGCCTATGATCGGTTGATCACCGATTGCGACCTCGATCTTTATATGACTTTCGACAACGAGAAAGTGGGCGAGCTGCAGGCCCAGTTTCTTGTCGATCATCTCCCAAAGGACCGAAAGAAAAAGATTGTGCGTATTTATGGCGCGAAAACCGACAACAATGCGCTGCTCTATAAGCGAGGGCAGGACAAAGTTCTCGCGCCGCTAATCGACCGCAGCGAAATCGACGTCGTCCATGAAGACTGGACGCAGGATTGGAAACCCGAAAACGCAAAGAAGATCGCGAGCGCGGCAATTACAAAAGCCGGCGCAAATTTCGATGCAATCCTGGCGTCAAACGACGGCACGGCCGGCGGCGCAATTCAGGCGCTGAGCGAAGAAGGCCTCGCCGGCAAGGTTCTCGTCACCGGTCAGGATGCCGAGTTGAGCGCCTGCCAGCGGATCGTCAATGGCATCCAGGCAATGACGATTTACAAACCGCTTTCGCAGCTTGCCAAACAGGCCGCGGAAGCGGCCACAAAAATGGCGAGAAGCAAACCGGTTTTCGCTCTAGGTAAGATCAATAACGGGAAAATCGAAGTGCCTTCAATTCTGCTTGATGTGGTTGTAGTCACAAAGGAAAACATGATGGACACCGTCGTGAAAGATGGCTTTCACAAGGCCGCGGAAGTCTATCGCAGTCTGCCCGAGACACAGCAGTCACGCTGATTGCGCATGAGTAACATCGGATGAATCCGGTCGTCCTTCAGGCGGAGAACATCACCAAGAAATTTCCCGGCGTAATCGCGCTCAAGGACGTCGGCTTCGATCTGCGCGGAGGCGAAATCCACGGGCTCTGTGGCGAGAACGGCGCCGGCAAGTCGACGTTGATCAAGCTGCTCTCGGGAATTTATCCGTTCGGTTCATACGAGGGAAATTTTTTTATTCACGGGCTGCTTGCAAAGTTCCGTTCGCTTACTGACGCCCAGAGCGCCGGCATTGCCGTTATCTACCAGGAACTCGCGCTCGTTAACGATATGACGGTGGGCGAAAACATTTTCCTCGGCTCAGAGCCGCGCACCGCACGGGGGCTGATCGACTGGCACAAGGTGTATCACGAAGCGCAACTGCTCTTGCAAAAATTCAAGGTCGATATCGATCCAAGCGAGCCGGTCGCGAAGCTCGGAATGGGCCAGAAACAACTGGTGGAAATCGTGAAGGCGCTTTCAAAAAATTCGAACATCCTGGTCCTGGATGAGCCAACCGCTGCTTTGGCAGAACACGAAGTCCTCATTCTGCTCGATATCCTGCGCGATCTCCGGAGTCGCGGAATCGCGAGCATCTACATCTCGCACAAACTCGATGAAATCTTCGCGATCTGCGACCGCATTACCGTGCTGCGCGATGGATCGTCCATTGCAACGCTCGACACCAAGCAAACGAACAAAGCGGAAATCATCAAGCACATGGTCGGGCGTGAAATCACCGACCTGTTTCCGCGCCGCCGGTCGAAGCCGGGTGCATCAGCTCTCGAAATTGAAAACCTTAATGTGGCCCATCCTCATTCCGGCGACCGCTTTCTTGCCGACATCAATTTTTCATTGCGCGTTGGTGAAGTCCTCGGGATCGGCGGTTTGATGGGCGCGGGTCGCACCGAGCTGCTGATGCATTTGTTTGGCGCCTGGGGCACACGCTTGAGCGGCTCCGTCCGCCTCAACGGCCGCGAACTGCGCGTGCGGAAGCCGGCAGAAATTATTCGTGAGGGGATGGTGCTCGTGAGCGAAGATCGTCGCCGCTACGGATTGATTTTGGATAAATCGATCGGCTTCAATCTTTCGCTCTCCTCTTTGGCGAAACTGACGAAGAACCGTCTAATCGACGAGGGGCTCGAGTTCCAAAAGAACGATCACTTCTTTCAATCGCTGCGTGTGAAAGCGTCGACGCTGGAAGCACTGGTAGCGAAACTCTCCGGTGGTACCCAGCAGAAGGTTGTTCTGGGCAAGGCGCTCATGACCGAGCCGCTCGTGATTTTCCTCGACGAACCGACTCGAGGAATTGATGTCGGTGCCAAGCTGGAAATTTACGAGATCATCAATCGACTAACCGATACGGGCAAAGCTGTCCTGCTCGTATCGAGTGAGCTGCCCGAATTGATCGGGATGAGCGATCGCATCTTAATCCTGCATGAAGGTCGCGTCGGCGGTGAATTCAATCGCGACGAAGCCACCCAGGGGAAATTGCTCGCCGCGGCCATGGGACAGAGACAGGTGGTACTTACCTGAAATGACGAATGACGAATGACCAATGACCAATGACCAATGATAAATGACGAAGGATGAATTAGAAGACGCCTTTTGGAATGAAGGCCGCGAGAGTTATGTAGTTCGAGAGACCATTGAGCCAGCTTCGCAACGAACTTACGACCTGGATGAGCGCGCGGCGTGTTTCGGCGAAGCGATAATCGATTTTGCGAACATTATTCCGCGGACACCAGTGACGCGGCCTCTGATCGAACAACTTGTTGGCTGTGGGACCAGCGTTGGCGCGAATTATTGCGAGGCTGACGATGCAGTGTCAAAAAAGGAATTTCGACTTCGTTGCGGAACGTGCAAAAAGGAAGCGCGTGAAACCAAATACTTCCTGCGGATGATCGTCCGCGCCGTCCCGGAACTAAAGTCGCAAGCCCGCGCACTTTGGCAAGAAGCAAAAGAACTCCATCTGGTGTTCGCGAAAATCTGGCGAAGCGCCGAATGAATCTCATTCCTTGGTCATTCGTCATTCGTGATTCGTCATTGTCCTGATGCAATCAAGAAGATCATTTCGCGATTTTTCGTTGGTGATAGCGCTCGTTGTGATTTGCGCGTTCTTCGCCATCGCGTCGCCGCAATTTCTAAGCGCACGCAATCTCTCGCTGCTCACGACCGAGCTGTCCATCACTGCCACGCTCGCCATTGGGATGCTGCTGGTGATTCTTCCGGGTAATATCGACTTGTCGGCCGGAAGCGGTGTCGGTCTTCTTGGCGGTATCGCCAGCGTTCTCGTCTTCGAGCACAAATGGCCGGCGCCGCTGGCGATGGGAATAGCATTGGTCGCTGGCGTTCTTATTTGGTCTTCCATGGGTAATTTGATCGTGCGCCAAAAAATACCGGCTTTCATCATCACTTTGGGCGGGCTCCTTATTTTTAAAGGATTG
>QHPP01000181.1 GCA_003219125.1 Verrucomicrobiota bacterium | reverse complement strand
TGTCCAGAACATTGGTCGCCTGGAAAGCGAGCGTCGCTTCGATTTTGCCGCGCTCGATAATTTCCTGGATGCGGCGATAGGCAGTCTCGTCGACGACGGGGCCAACAGTAATTCCCGGTTCCTCTGGATTGCCAACGCGCAAACTGGCAGCGGCAGCGAGCAACCGTTGCATCACGCGGTCGTAATTTTCTTCGAGCACAATCAAGCGCGAACAGGCGGAACATTTCTGTCCCTGATAACCAAAAGCGGAATAGATTGTATCCACGATCGTTTCGTCGAGATCGGCATCGGAATCGACGATGATCGCGTTCTTGCCGCCCATCTCGCAGACGACGCGCTTAAGTTCCCGCTGGCCGGGGCGGGTTTTGCCAGCCGATTCCCATATTCGCAGACCGACTTCCCGCGAGCCGGTAAAGGCGATCATCTCCACATCAGGATGGTCGACCAGATAGGCGCCAATGACGGACCCGCGGCCGTGCAGGCAATTGAGAACGCCCGGCGGAACTCCCGCTTCTTGGAAAATCTCCATCAGCAGCGCTCCGAGGATCGCCGAAGGCTCGGCCGGTTTCATGATCACGGTATTGCCGGTGACGAGCGCGGCGGTAACCATTCCGCAGAGAATCGCGACGGGAAAATTCCATGGCGCGATGACGAGGGCTACGCCACGCGGCCAGTAATGCTGGTAACTTTCCTCGCCGGGGACGTGTTGGGTCAGACGCGGATTTCCGCGCAGCCGCATTTGGTGCGCGTAGAACAGACAAAAATCCATCGCTTCGCGGATGTCGCCGTCGGCTTCGGCCCAAGCTTTGCCGACCTCGAATACTTCGACCGCGGAAAGTTCAAACCGTCGACGATCGAGAATCGCAGCCACGCGTTCAAGCAACTGGCAGCGTTCTTCGAAGGGTGTGCGTCCCCAGATTTGGAAGGCATGCCGTGCCGCCTTCACTGCGCTCTCGGCTTCGGGAATTCCGGCTTCGGCAACTAAACCAACGATTTGATCTGGCCAGCTCGGATTCAGGGAGGGCAGCAATTTGTCAGTCCAAACTTCTTTGCCATCGATGACGAGCGGATGCTTCTGTCCGAAGCGCGCACGCACTTCGCGCAAAGCCGTCCGCATTTTTTCCTGGGACTCGAGATGAACGAAATTTGTCAGCGAGGCATTTTTGTAAGTCTCGCCGGGTGGCATCTCGAGCGTAGCGCCGTTGCGGCCCGCTCCGTCATCCCGAGCGAAGTCGAGGGATTCCGTGGGAGTTACCTTAAAGCTGCCGCTGCGGGATTCCTCGACTTCGCCCAGGATGACGGAAGTTGCGACAGCGCCGTTGACCAGATCACGCGGATCGCGCAGCAACTGCGCTGCTGAAACATGCTCGGAGAACTTCGCGCGCAAGAATCCTTCATTAGAGGTATTTTCAAGGAGACGGCGCACCAGATACGACATCCCAGGCAACAGTTCGCCGACAGGCGAATATTCGCGTACCCGATAGCCCATCTCGACCAGTGCGCGCTTGATCGGTCCGGCCATTCCATAGAGCAACTGAAATTCGAAACGGCTGCGATCGATCCCGAGCTCTTCCGCTAATGCCTGCGCGTACGCGATGCTACGGACGTTGTGAGAACCAAACGCAGAAGTCACAATCGATTCGTTCTCGAGTAAAATGCGGCTGAGCCGTTCGAAATTGGCATCGCTCTCGGGCTTTTGCAGCCATACCGGAATGACCCAGCCGTTTTGGGTGGACTTAATTTTTTCGTAATCCCAATACGCGCCTTTGACCAGACGAACCGTAAATCGCGTCCCTCGCTCTCGTCCCCACGCGATCAGATCATGCAAATCAATTTCGGCGTCACGCAAATAAGCCTGAATGACAATGCCGGCATGCGGCCAGTCGCGAAACTCCGGCTCGGTGAAGAGCGTTCGAAAAAGTTCGAGGGTCGCGTTTTTGTGCGCGTAGCTTTCCATGTCGAAATTGATGAAAGCGCCGAGCTCTTTCGCACGGCGTAAAATCGGACGGAGCTTCGGCGCAAGATGGGCAATCGCGTCCGCCGGATCGGCCGGGTTCACTTGCGAATAGAGCGCGGAAATTTTTACCGACACATTTACGATTGGGAACAGCTCGGAGTTTTCGCCGAGCGGATCGGTCCAGCCGCGCGTCTCGCGGGAGAGATGTTCGAGTAATTCCTGACAACGTTCCGCATACTCGTTAGCTTCTTCTTCGCTGACGACTGCTTCGCCAAGCAGATCGACGGTGAATCCGATTCGTTGGCGCCGCTTTTTGCGCAGCGTTTTCATTATGTCATCCGGATTGCGTCCGGCGATGAACTGCCGCGCCATTCCCGAGACGTTCCAGCGCAGGAATTTTCCGCTGATGATCGGGACGATGCGCGCAAGCGACACCCCGGTGCGGATGAGCGGGGCGAAACCATTCCGCATATCAGCAAAATATTCGTCGAGATGTTGGACGATGTCGGAGCCGCGACGAAGAGATGCGAGCACGTCAACAAAACGGAACATTTGCACTTTGAAATGTTCATCGCGCATCGAGAACTCCATCATCCGCTGATAGAATCCGGCCTTGCTGAAAATCGATTCCGGATGGCGATCGACCAGATTAAAGATTTGGGCGCCGCGTCGTTCGACCTCAGCCTGCAAGGGGCTCATGCCGGATTGTAAACCGCGCCTCGCCGTTGGCAAAGTCGCAGCTGATTGCCACACTGGGTGATTGGCGACATGAAGAAGACTGTCTGTCTCAGTCAGCGCCGGGCAATGGCCGGCGGCATCATTCGATTGCTCGAAGCGAGAAACGCGGGTAGCGACTTGCAACTATGACTGAGCGGCGCCAGGAATTTACGAGCGACAATACAGCGGGCCTTTGCCCGGAAGCAGCCACCGCGCTCGCGGACGCGAATGCCGGCGCAGCAGCATCTTACGGCGACGATGAATGGACCCGGCGTCTGTGCGATCGCGTCCGCGAGCTTTTCGAAATCGAGTGCGATGTCTTTCTCGTCTTCAACGGGACAGCGGCCAATGCGTTAGCCCTGGCACAACTTTGCCAGCCGTTTCACAGCGTCATCTGCCATGAGTACGCTCACATCGACAATGACGAGTGCGGCGCGTGCGAATTTTACACCGGTGGCTCCAAACTCATTCCAACGCGCGGCGCGAACGGCAAGATCGATTTGTGCGAAGTGGAAGCGGCCCTGACACGGCAACACGAATTACATTCACATAAGCCACGCGTGATCAGCCTCGCGCAGGCAACGGAACTGGGAACCGTCTATGCCGCTGATGAGATTCGCGAGATCTCAGCATTTGCAAAAAAGCGCTCGATGTTTTTGCACATGGACGGTGCGCGTTTCGCGAATGCGATTGCGGCACTTCGATGCGCACCGAAGGAAATCACCTGGCGAGCCGGCGTGGAAGTCCTTTGCTTCGGCGGGACGAAGAACGGTCTGGCCGCAGGTGAGCTGGTCGTTTTCTTCAGTAAAGAGCGCAGCGCCGATTTCGATTACCGTGCAAAGCAGGGCGGACATCTTACGTCCAAAATGCGTTTCCTGGCGGCGCCTTGGCTCACCTTGTTAGAGAATGAAGTCTGGCTGAAAAACGCGCGGCAGGCGAATGAGGCAGCGCTCAAACTAGCCCGCGGGCTGCAGGACTGCGGAGCTGAGATCGTGTTTCCAGTCGAATCTAACGCGGTCTTTTCCCGCCTCGATTTGATGGTTGCACAGAAGTTGCGCGAGCGCGGATGGGATTATTACAAATTCATCGAGCCGGACATTTATCGTTTGATGTGCGCCTGGTCGACAACGGAGGAAGCGATCTCAGCGTTGCTATCCGACTTCAGGGTCGCGAGAAGTTGCGCGTCTGCGGCGCGCTGATAACATCGTGCAATGATTCGGCTCGCGGCACTCACTTTCGTGCTTGCGCTAGTCGCGGCTGGGTGTCGCACTGCGGAAAACGTCGCGTCCACTTCTGCGGCGGTTGTAACCGCGCCAGCGCACTTCGTAAGAAACAAGCTGAGGGGCGACGAGCAACCAACAACGGAGACCGCGGAGACGACAGTTTACCAAGGGCAACCGGTGGAGACGATGCCTCCGCAGGCGACGGCGACGCCTTTCCGATCGCCGCGGACCGTTACAACCTCAACAGGCACTTCGCCGCCATCCCCACAAGAAGAGACCCGACCGTCAACTGCACTTATGCCACGACCGAGTGCGACGCCGCGGAGTTCCTCCCCAAATAGCGCAGCGCAATTTCCAGTGGCCAAGCCTGTCCCTGGCAAACCGGGGTACGTTTTCAGTCCTTACGATCCCAACGGTGGTTACGTTGATGTAACGGGCTACCAATCTGGTAGCAAGGTGAAGGACCCCTACTCACAGAAGATTTTCCTCGTTCCTTGACCTTGGCGGCAGGTTGATGCTTCGGCAGCTTGCTCGGCAACCAGTTTGCGAAAAAAAGAATAGCTCCGCCGCGATTACGCATATCGCGTATTAAGTGTGCATACTTCGCATTTTTGCAATCATAAAATTACCGGCGCTCTTAGGGTTCCTCATTTATTCGCATGCTTCGTGCTTTTATGGTGATTATGGGATTTACCCTGTTTCGGGTTCCCCGACAACCCTCCGCGCCGAAGCGAGCTTTTGCAGGATTGCAACTGGCCTCAATTCTGATGCTGTTGGCCATTTTCGTGGCGGTTTCGCGTCGCGCAAGCGGTTACGCGCTCGAGGGTCAACACTGGCCGGCCGGAACCGTCGTGACATTCCAAATGGGCCTCGGCTCGGCTGGACGCACGCTCATTGATGGTAATACTTCATGGGATACTGCGGCAGCGCCCGCGCTCGGCGCGTGGAACAACGTCATGGCCCGGTTGCGCTACAATGACACTGTCACCAATCCTCCTGTTTCCTCTGGGGACGGCGTCAACGCGATCGTCTTCTCTAACACCGTATTCGGCCAAAAATTTGGATCAGGCACCCTGGCGGTGACGTGCTGGCGTATTTCGGGCGGCACTATGACCGAGGCCGACGTTCTCTTTAACAGAAATCAACAGTTCGACTCGTACCGGGGGCCGCTGCGTTTCGGCTCGAACGGTTGGTGCATCGGCGATATTCGGCGAGTCCTTATCCACGAACTTGGTCATGCCCTCGGCTTGGATCACCCGGATCAAAATGGGCAACACGTGGACGCGATCATGAACTCAGTGATAAGCAATCGCGAGACATTGTCTGCCGACGATATTTCTGGCGCTCAATCGATGTATGCGGCGCCTACGCCGACACCAACCCCGACACCCACGCCAACGCCGAGCCCATCTGGGAGTCGTTTTGCCAATATTTCGACGCGAATGGACGTCGGCACTGGAAACAATGTGATGATCGCCGGTTTTATCCTGTCCGGCTCGCAATCAAAAACAGTAGTTGTCCGTGCGCTTGGGCCGACTCTTAGCAGTTACGGGGTTGCTAACGCGTTGAACGATCCAATGCTTGAGTTGCACAATTCTTCAGGTGCCACGATCGCGACGAACGATGACTGGCAGACGGGATCGCAAGCGTCCCAGATCACCAGTAGCGGCTACGCCCCCAACAACAGCAACGAACCAGCCCTGATCGCAACCCTGGCTGCCGGCGCCTACACCGCGATCGTACGCGGCTACAACAATTCGACGGGGGTCGCATTGGTCGAAGTGTATGAATTGGACACGTTAGCGATGCGTTTATCCAACATTTCCACTCGCGGACAGGTTGGCACAAACCAAAATGTCCTTATCGGCGGTCTGATCATAAGCGGATCGACATCAAAAAAACTGATCGTACGTGCCATCGGTCCGTCGCTGGCCTCGCCGCCATTTTCTCTATCCGGGACGCTCCCCAATCCAACCCTGGAGTTGCATGACGGGTCCGGCAACCTGCTCGCGAGCAATGACGACTGGGGCAGTGGCACGCAGGCCGTGGCAATCTCGGCTAGCGGGTACCAGCCATCAAATATTAAGGAGTCCGCGATTATCACGACGCTGGCGAGTGGCACCTATACTGCCATTGTTCGCGGCGTTAATGACAGCACCGGTATCGCGCTGGTGGATGCGTATGATCTCGATCCATAAATTGAACAAAAGCTTCGCGCCCAGGTTCAAATGCTCGCCGATTGAACCCCGTACCGAACCGGACTAAATTTGCCCATTCTTCCACATGAAAAAGTTCTCCCGTTTATCAGTATTTGGCAGTTTTTTGGTTATTGCCTGCGCGGCTCTGGCGACCACTGTTATTCCGCCTTCGTTCGATGATTTGGTTGGTCGGGCCGAAATGATTTTTCAAGGCACTGTAACTGACGTCCACTCCGAATGGACCGGTGAGGGCGCGCAACGTCACATCATGAGCTACGTGACGGTTAAGGTAGAGGAAGCCATTAAGGGCAATCCTTGGAAAACAACGGCACCCAGTTCATTCCGCTCGTCGGCATCATGCATGGACGTTTTCGAGTTAAGAAAGATGAAGCTGGGCGCGACACAGTTTTTACGAACGAGGGATCGCCTTTGAGCGATCTTACCCAGCTTGGCAAAAATGAGGCCGCAGCGTCCACCGGGCGGGCCATCTCAGCGCAGGAACTGAAGCAGGCAATCCATACCAAGGCCCAGGCGCAGACCGAGCACCCCGGCCATTAAGGCGGCTCTTTTAGCCCTGGTTGCGCCGCAAGCCGGTTACTTCGCTATTCTCAAACATCCGATCGCTGTCACGGGCTTTGCTTGATCGAGCTTTTACGACGTTATCCCTGATTAGGGCACTTCGTTCGACGCACGTTCGCGTTTCACTTTTTGTCTCACTTCGTTTGTCCGATCAATTGCGGCCTTTGCCCAATCGTGCTCGCTGGCCGGACGTGGCGTCAATGCTGCCTGAGCCACCGCTCCTGCCGTTTTTTGGGGCGCAGAATTTTCCGCCTGTTTCTGTCGCAAGAAAATCACTCCTAGCACGATCAGCGCAACGACAATGAAGTAACGCATTCTCCCTTTACCAGCACGATATGAGCCAGCTCCAGCCATTGCCCGAACCGATGCGGAGTGATAAATAACGACATGAACGCAATCCGGCGTTCGGTATTTTTCCTGTGGCTGCTGGCATTGATCGCAATGACGGCACAGGGGCAAATTTACCAGGGAAGACAGCTGGTCGAGGCTGACGCCCTGGCAAATGTTAGCGCCATCGTTCCGGGGGAGCCGTTTCTGGTCGGCGTGCGGTTAAAAATGCAGCCGCACTGGCATACCTATTGGAAATACCCGGGCGACGCTGGTATTCCGACCGACATCAAATGGGAATTACCCGAAGGCTGGCGCGTCGGCAACATCCAATGGCCGATTCCGCTGAAGCTTGAGGAACCAGGCGATATTCTAATTTACGGCTATCACGACGAAGTGCTCTTGATTCAACAGATCACGCCAGCAAAAAACGTCACAAATTCGACCGTGAAATTGTCGGCGAAAGTAAACTGGCTTGTTTGTGAGAAGATCTGCATCCCGGGCGATGCCATCGTGACCTTATCGCTTCCCAGCGCTGCGACTAATTCGCCGGCAAATACAGATCTTTTCGCGCGGTTTCAAAAGCGGTTGCCGGGGTCGCCCGCAGCCAACTTTTCCGCTTCCTGGAAAAGTGATGCGGCCGGACTGGTTTTGAACGTTAGCCAACCTGAACTGGCGAAATTTCCCTCCGTGGAATTTTTTCCATCACCCCAGGAAAATGTTGCCGTTGGTCACCCGCGTTTGGAATCGCATGAGGACGCTAACTACGCCTTTCGTATTCCGCTCGATAACGCAAAACCAAACTTCAAATCGCTACCCGGTCTGATCGTTTTCGGAAGTGCTACCGACGCACCGGATCGCAGGGCCTGGGATATTTCGGTTGGCGCCGAGATGGCAGCGGCTAACGAGAATTCGCCATCGAGTGGAGTTGTTCGTTTCCTTATTTTCGGTTTCATCGGTGGTTTCATTCTCAACCTGATGCCGTGCGTCCTGCCGGTGATCTCGCTGAAGATTTTCGGTTTTGTTCAGCAAGCTGGTCAGAGCCGAGCGCGCATTTTTCGCAGTGGCCTCGCCTTCATCGCTGGAATTTTCGCCTGGTTTCTCGGTCTGGCGCTGGTGCTGGTGATCATTAAATCTGCGGGAGGCCAGCCTGTCTGGGCGGCGCAATTCACCAATCCCTATTTCGTGCTTTTCATGAGCGCGGTTGTCTTGGTCTTCGCGCTCAACCTCTTTGGCGTTTTCGAAATTAATTTGCCGCAGTGGCTAAGCCGGCGTGCCGTCGCCGCTGAAGGGTCGATGCATGGAGATGCCGGTTCATTTTTCCAGGGCGTGTTTGCAACAGTGCTGGCCACACCCTGCACCGCGCCATTTCTTGGCACCGCCCTTGGCTTCGCCTTCACGCAATCCGCCACCGTCATTTTGCTCATGTTCGGCTCAATCGCGCTGGGAATGAGCGCGCCTTATTTTCTGCTTAGCGCGCAACCGGCCTGGCTCAAATTCTTGCCCAAGCCCGGCCCGTGGATGGTGCGAGTGAAACAGCTCATGGGTTTTTTACTGATCGCGACCCTGCTCTTCTTACTTTCTGTGCTCGGCGCCCAGCGCGGCGTCGCGGCCCTGATCTGGACCTGTTCCTTCCTGCTCGTTCTAAGCGTCGCCTGCTGGATGAAAGGCGCATTTCTCACACCCCTCGTGTCGGCGAAGACCCGCGGTCTCGTGCTCGTGCTCATGCTCCTTCTCGTAATCGGTAGCGGGATTTATTTCATCGGCGATAAATTTCAGAGCGCAGCCGCAGCCGCCAACCCAACGGCTTCCAGTGGCGCCTGGGAAAAATTTACACCCGAACGGCTCGCTTCCGAACTTCAACAGGGTCACTCCGTTTTCATCGACTTCACCGCCGAATGGTGCATTACGTGCAAATTCAACGAGTCGACCGTGCTCGAAACTGCAGCGGTGCGGACCGCATTTTCCGAACGGCAAATTGTTAAACTGAAAGCGGATTGGACCAATGGCGATCCCGCGATCACGAAATTATTGAAACAATTCGGCCGGCCGGGTGTCCCATTATATGTGCTTTATCCGGGAGGCACGGCGCAGCCGTATGTCTTTCCGGAACTGCTCACCAAAAACATCGTTTTGGAAAAACTGGAAACTGTTAACCAAACAATCGCGTCACAATAAATATGAAAACACTTTTCCTCGCATTGAGTTCACTCGTTGCCACTACTCTTTTCGCCGCCGATTCGCCGCCCGTCGGCGCGGCTGCGCCGGATTTTAACCTGCCGGATGCTTCGGGAAAGACGCACAGTCTTTCCGAATACAAGGGCAAGTACGTAGTGCTGGAGTGGTTCAATCCCGACTGCCCGTTTGTGAAAAAGCATTACGGCAGCGGCAACATGCAGAAATTGCAGGGCGAATACACCGGCAAAGGCGTGGTCTGGCTGACGATCGATTCCAACGCACCCGGTTCCGAGGGAAACCTGTCGCCGGAACAAGCGCAGAAGGTGATGAAAGATTTGAACACGAAGCAAACCGCACTTTTGCTCGATCCGGAAGGGAAAGCTGGGCGTGCTTACAACGCCCGCAACACCCCGCACATGTTCGTCATCAATCCCGAGGGCAAAATCATTTATGAAGGCGCGATCGACAGCAAAGCTTCGCCGAATCCAGCCGACATTCCGAGTTCAACCAATTACGTGAAAGTTGCGCTGGATGAATCGATGAGCGGCAAGACGGTCTCGAACGCCAATACGCGCCCCTACGGCTGCTCGGTCAAATACAAATGACCCCTGTAGCCGCGGTCGCTGACCGCGGAGCTTGCCTGCACCCTCTAGGAGCACAGGCTGCCAGCTTGCCGTTGCCGGTCTTGTCGACCACGCCGGTTTAGTCTATTTCGTGTGTTTTGGCGGGTCGACATTGGCATCGCGCCGTTGTCTAGTTGGTCGCCGCGATCACTCGACAAAGATGAACATTCTTTTGCAGACAAAAGAAGAGGTCGAAACCCACTTTGGAAAACCGGCCACGATGGCGCCGAATCTCCTGGGCATGGTAGGCCAGGGGGAAGAGGCGTTTGGGTTTCTGACCGGCGACATGAGCGAAGGATTCGAGATCACCGTCGGTTTCTTCAACGGCAAAGCGCGTTACGTTGCCTTCAAAAAGCGGACTGGGACGCCATGGGGCGAGGGCGATTTGCGAGCAGCGCTGATGCAAATCGGAAAATACTCAAACTGGTCGGTCAAACCCGCCTCAGAATTTTTCGATTATGCCGAGAAGCGGAAAAAGGGAGTGGTCGGCGAGGCGACTGGCTGGCAAACGCCTAGGCGGCGCTACGCCTTTGTCTACGTCCCGGACGTGGGGGGAGAGATTGGGATCATGCCTGATAAAACCGCCATCGATCAGAAATTTTCGTTTTCGTGATTTGCCAATAGGCGCCCGGCCAGGGCTTAGTTATAACTGATAAATCGCAGCGCTACGCGTAGGGCAGACAGCGGCAACCCGCGCGTAATCGCCATGACGATTTTCATGGCAAGACCCGGAATGATTAAAGCCTTGTCCTGCTCAATTGCTCTTAATCCTGCCTGTGCCACTTTTTCTACCGCCACATGCATCAGACCGGAGCGAGGTTTTTCCCCGCGCAATTCTCGATTGGCCACTTCTGCAAATTCAGTATCCACCGGCCCCGGGCAGAGCGTGGTCACAGTAATCCCGCAGCCCCG
>QHPP01000180.1 GCA_003219125.1 Verrucomicrobiota bacterium | reverse complement strand
GCAGAACAACATCGGCTTCCGTTTCGCAACTGACCCGCTCGTAACCGCGGGCAATGAGCGAATGCGCGACCTGCTCGGAATCGCGCTCGTTCATCTGGCAGCCGTAAGTCTTGATGAAAAATTTCGGCACGGCTCGCGAACGATACACAGCGGCGGCGGAAGCGCTACGCCATTAGGGTGGCGTGGCGAACCGGCCGGGAAATGGATTCGCTTTCAAGCGACGGCGCACTTCATCGCTGGTCCACGGGTCGGATCCGACTTCGTTGAACAGCGCGATGCCGATGACCCCGACGTTGCGAGTGTTTTGATATTTCTCGGCGGCGTAAGATTCGCGCACCGGCACGAAGCGAAAGGCCGCCACTGCTTCGGTACTTTGCCGAAATCCTTCGACCACAAGTTTGCGATGGGGATTAACGATGTAACCGCGTTTGCGAAATGAAGCGGGCCGGCCATCGATGACATCCAGGCCATCGACCGAGAGTACAATCTCAAGACGAAAGTCGCTTCGGTTCCGCACAATGATGCAATAACGGTGGCCTTCTTCGCCAACGACGAACCAGCGGTCGCCAACAATCAAGCCGGGCAATATTCGTCCGCTTTGGTCTCGCAACTCAATCGTCACCAACGCCGCGGCTGGCTCACCTAAAATCGGGACGCTGCGCTGCGGCGCGACTGTGGCCGTCATCGCGCGAATTCCAGCCTCGTCATTGTAATAGGTCGCTGCCGTGGCAAAGGGTGATTGAAGTTTGCGCGCTCAAAAGAAAAGGGTTCCAACCTGCGAAATCCGCTTTTCCCCCCATTTCGTGCCTAATCCGGGGCGATCCGGTGGGGCGGTGGCATATCTCGCCGCTTCCCCAACGGCAGCGCGCGATTCAAGAGCCTGGGGCATGGGCGTTACCTCGCAGGCTGCGAGAATGAGCGGGGTCGCCATGGCCAGAAGCGCTCGCCAATTTTTCACGCCATCGTTTCTATCGGAAGGATCCGGGCATGACAATTAGCTTCCCATTCTTGCCCACCTTCCGTTTCAATTACCCTCGCGCATGAATGAGCCGGGCATCGGGGTTATCGGCGGCAGCGGCCTCTATAACTTGGAAGGCTTTTCCAACCTGGCCGAACACAAAATCGATACGCCCTTCGGCGCGCCCTCCGATTCAATCCTCGGCGGCACAATGTTTGGTCGCAGCGTTTACT
The DNA here is from genome assembly GCA_003219125.1 of Verrucomicrobiota bacterium. GTDB lineage: Bacteria > Verrucomicrobiota > Verrucomicrobiia > Chthoniobacterales > UBA10450 > AV69. The sequence continues at coordinate 9,862 of QHPP01000180.1, read as the reverse complement.
TTTTGCCGCGACACGGACGAGGGCACCGAATTTTACCGCATGAATTGAATCATCGGGCGAACATTTATGCGCTCCGTTCCCTCAACGTTCGCTGGATCATTTGCGTGACGGCGGTCGGCAGTTTGCAGGAAAAATACGCGCCGCGCGATATCCTGCTGCCGTCGCAGTTTTTTGATCGGACAAGTCAGCGCGCCTGCCACACTTTTTTCGGTGAAGGCATTGCCGCTCATGTTTCCTTCGCCGACCCGATTTCGCCTAAACTCCGGGAGTTACTGGCGAACGCTGCGCAGGAGAGCGGCGCCGCTTTTCATAACGGCGGCACTTACGTGAACATGGATGGCCCGGCGTTTTCCACTCGGGCCGAATCGGAATTTAATCGCCGCAACGGGTTCGATGTGATCGGGATGACTAACTTGCCGGAAGCGAAGCTGGCGCGCGAAGCCGAGATCGCGCTGGCCACGATGGCGATGATCACAGATTACGATTGCTGGAAGGTGGAAGAAGAAGCGGTCTCGGTGCAAACCGTGATTGGCCATTTGCTCGCCAACGCCGAGACGGCAAAGAAGGTTCTGGAACGTGTGATCCCGGGAATTCCGCGCGAAGCAAATTGGGCCGAGCATCACGCCCTCGACAGCGCGATCATCACGGACCGAATGTTGTGGCCGGGAGCAACGATCAAGAAGCTCGGACCAATTATTGAGCGCTTCTTATAACGCAAACGTAGCGCTTACTTGCGGCTCGGCAGAGCGTCGCTCTACACATGAAAATTTTCGCGAGGACGCATCGGTAGGTCGCGCTTAGTTGGCAACGAACGCGAGATTTTTGACAGGCAAAATATCCTCTATTCTGCGAGTTAATATTTTTGTGTTGCATCTGCAACATGTAGATGTTAACCCAACACTTGGGTGCAAAACCTTGCAGATGCGATCACTGGATGATAATGGCGACGGTAGGCCTGACGTTTGGCTTTCCATCATGAAACTCATCATTGGCTCGTTCGCGCTCGCATTTCTGGCGGCATGCGAGACAACCACCATTACGCCGACCGCTACGATGAAGCCGGCCCTGGCCGAGCGCCTTGCCGTTCTTAATACCGACGAACCAATGCTCCCAGCGGAAGGTCCGGAAGACGTGGCACCCGGCCAGGCCCAGGACCCAAATCGCAATCCCGGCCTGGTTCCTTCGCCGCTGTTGCGTTATTCGGCGGCGTCAATGACGCCCTGATAATCGCTGCAGTTTTCGAATCGCATCCACCAACGCGCGGATTTGCGATTCGGTGTGCGCAGCCGTGAGCGTGATTCGGAGACGAGCGGAGCCGCGCGCTACACTCGGATAACGAATCGCCGGAACGAAAAATCCTTCCTTTTGTAAGGCGTGGGCAAAGTTCATCGCATCGTTTTCCTGGCCGACGAGGAATGGAAATATCGCGCTCTCGGGTTTGCGATTCCTTTCGCTGATGAGCAATTGATGAAGCAGTTCGATATTCTTCCAAAGAGCCCGTCGGCGATCCTCACCCTGCGGCGTTTGCAAGAATTCGATCGCCGCAATCGCCGCGGCGGCAATCGCGGCCGGCGGCGCGGTTGAATAAATGAGAGAGCGGGCGCGATTCGTCAGCCATTCAATCAGCGAAGCTGAACCGCAAATGTATCCACCCGCCGCGCCAAGCGCCTTACTCAGCGTTCCCATTTGAACATCTGCGGACAACTTTTCTTCCGCCACCAAACCGCAGCCACTGGCTCCGAGGACACCGACGGCATGCGCTTCATCGAGAAGGAGCAACGCTTGGAAGCGAGATTTTAATTCGACAATTTCGCGCAAAGGCGCGCGGTCTCCATCCATCGAGAAGACGGATTCTGTCACGACGATCACGCGAGCTTGTGGTTTTTCGCGTCGCGCCCATTCCAGGTGGCTTTCGAGTTTGCCGAGGTGATTATGCGGAAAAACGCGAAGGCTGGCCCCGCTCAAGCGTGCGCCATCGACGAGCGAAGCGTGAGCCAGCTTATCCAAGACGATGACATCGTTTTTCCCGGCGATGGCGGGAAGAGTACCGACCGCCGCCGCGTAACCGCTATTGAAAGCAATCGCAGCGGGCAGGTTTTTCCATTTCGCAATCGCCCGTTCCAGTGCCACATGCGGCGACTGCGTTCCCGAAACCAGGCGCGATGCGCCGGCGCCTACTCCGAATTGTTCGATCGCGTGCGTCGCCGCGGCGCGCAGTCGTTGGTCGGCAGCCAAACCGAGGTAATCGTTTGACGAAAAGTTAACGAGATGTTGGCCGACCAGCTCGACGCTCGGCCCTTGAGCCGACCCAATTTCGTGCAGGTGCCGCAAGAGTGAACGAGCACGGAGCTGGTCGAGTTCATCGCGAAACGGCTCGTTCATTGTCAGAGCCTGCCAGCGTCGCAGATCATTTGCATGAAAGTTCGTTTCGGCGAGACACCGAAAACAACACGCGTGCGCTACTCGGAGGACGCAGCGACAGGGTGCAATACTTCTGGGGAGCGCAGGCTACCAGCCTGCTGGCCGCGGCAGCCTGCCGCGGCTCCTCTGCGTACATCATTCGGAACAACGAAAACGACTGTTTCCGGCAAGCTGCCGGAAAACTGCGGGCTGGCAGCCCGCGCTCCCCAGATAGGAGAATTCGAGGAACACGCTCGATGACGCTCTACGCGACGCACGCGTGATGCCCTCGATCAGAGCCAAAGACCCCAGGAAAGCAGCGAAGCGGCGTCCGTCCAGACCCCGGATTTGGTATCACCCAGGACCACTACGATGATATCGCGCCCTGGGCGCGAGCCGCTCGCAATCAGGCAATGTCCGGCCGCTTCGGTGTAGCCGGTTTTCATTCCGTTGCAAAAGGGAAGCCGCTTCAGAACCTTGTTCGTGTTTTCCAGTTCGCGGGTTCGGCCATTGGCGTAGCGAAAAACAAGCTGGGGCAGACAGACAATTGAACGAATCGTTGGATTCGCGTAAGCCGCGCGCGCGATAATCGCAAGATCGCGCGCGGTAGAATACTGGCCGGGAATAGGGAGCCCGTTCGGGTTCAGGAAATGCGAATGAGTCGCGCCAAGCATTTGCGCTTTCGCATTCATTTTTTCCGCGAACGCTTCAATGCTGCCGGTGTTATCGCGGGCAAGACAACGCGCCACATCGTTGGGACTTTTGACCAACAGCGCGCGTAACAAATCAATTCGCTGATAAACTTCTCCCGGACGAATGTTCAACCGCACCGGCTCCGCGAAAGTATCGATCGGTTCCACTTTTACCGTGCGGTCGAGATAACCGGTTTCCGCAATAATCAGTGCCCGCCGTGACGGCGGAGGCCGGAATTGAAATGTCGTCTCCCTTGCCAGCGTCGGGCGACGAGCGTTTACCTGCTCGCGCTGCGCTCTTCGTATGGCGCTTATGCACGCCACTCGGGCGAACTACGCTGACTTCATCATCGTCGTCCGGCGAGATCGCGGCACTGACATTGCCGGCAAAAAGCAGTGCGCAAACTGTCAGCGTAATCCAGCGCTTCGCTCGTTTCATTGGCTGTGAATAGTCGGTAGCGTCAATGCCGCCGCAGACAGGCGTTACTAAATTAGCCAGTTTCGCGCCCCGGCTGGATCAATTCAATTTCGTAGCCTTCCGGCGCGTCGATGAACGCAATCGCGCCCCCGTCGCCATGCGGATGTGGGCCGTCGGACAGCGGATAACCCTTGGCCGCAGCCTGTTTTGCGAATTTTTCCAAATCATCCACTTCAAATGCAAGATGGGTCAGGTCCGGCCCAACCACGACTGGTCCACTCTTGTCATACTTGCAAATCTCGATCTCTTCCTCGCTCTCGGGCGCCTTGAAGAATACAAGCTGCGAGCCGCGCCCGGAGATGTGCCGTCGTGTTTCCTCCAAACCGAGGACGTCTCGATAAAAGGCGACCGTCTTTTCCAGATCGGTCACGCGATAACGGGTATGCAATAATTTCTTGATCATTTGCTAAACTAATTGCCGCGACCTCGCCTCGAATTCAAATTCGACAATGCTATGCCTCGGTCTCGATAGCGGGACAACCACCTGCAAGGGTCTCGTGCTCGAAGCCGATTCCGGAAAAGTTCTCGCTCAGGCCAGCGCGGCGCATTCGTTTATCGACGGTCTGCCGCCGGGCCATATCGAACAGGATCCGCAAATGTGGTGTGATGCGGCTGAGCGCGTCATCCAGAGCTGCCTTGAAAAAATCGGCGAGCGCCGCAACGAAGTTGTCGCCTTTGGCGTTGCCGCGCAGCAACACGGCCTTGTTACTCTCGACGATCGTAACCAACCGGTGCGCCCGGCGAAGCTGTGGTGCGATACCTCGACCGCGACAGAGGCAGAAAAACTAAATCGTGCCCTCGGAAACGTCGATGAACTCATTCGGCGCACTGGCAATGCCATGGTGCCCGGCTACACCGCGCCGAAAATTTTGTGGTTGAAAGAAAACGAACCGAAAAACTTCACGCACACTCGGACCATTCTTCTGCCTCATGATTTTTTGAATTTCTGGCTCACCGGCGAACGACAAATGGAATACGGCGACGCTTCTGGCACCGGATTTCTCGATGTCAATTCGCGCACCTGGTGCGAGCCGCTCGTCGAGTTTATCGACAAGGATTTGCTGGCGAAGTTTCCGCCGCTTCGTTCCTCTACTCGGCCGGCCGGTTTGCTGCGCTCGACCTTGCGCGAAAAATTTCAGCTGGGTGACGTCCTCGTCAGCGCGGGCGGCGGCGACAACATGCTCGGTGCGATCGGCACTGGAAACATCGTGACCGGCCGGCTCAGCATCAGTCTCGGTACTTCCGGCACTTTGTACGCATTTGCGGAAACTCCAATCATCGATCCGAAAGGAGAAGTTTCCGCATTTTGCGATAGCACCGATCATTGGCTGGTACTCGCTTGCACGATGAATGTGGCCAGCGCGGTCGATCGCGTTCGTGATTTGTTTAGATGGGAGATGAATGCAGTGGAAAAAAATGTCGCGCACTCCCAGCCCGGTGCGAACGGTCTGACGTTTCTACCCTTTTTCGACGGGGAACGCTTGCCGAATCTACCAAACGGCTGCGGGGTTATTCACGGTCTCAATTCGACCAACACCAATCCCCACGACATTACCCGCGCCTTGATTGAAGGGATCGTTGTTGGACTTGCTCAGGGAATGAAACGTCTCATCGACCTCGGAATTCACGCGGATGAATTGCGCATTACCGGTGGTGGGGCCAAAAGTGCGACTATGCGCCAAATCGTGTCCGACATTTTTGAGATGCCGGTAATGGGATTCAAAATCGCGGAAGGCGCAGCCCTCGGTGCGGCGATTCAAGCCGCGTGGACCTACGGTCAAACCAAAGGAGACCCGTTACCGCTGGACAAAATTGTTAAGTCTGGAGTGAAGACAGATCGCAAAACGCGGGCTGAGCCGCGCAAAGAAAACGAAACGCTTTATGCGGAATTGCGTGGACGGCATGCCGATCTCACGCGGAAACTAGCAAGCAGCGGTTATTTATGAAGATCGTGATCGGCGCGACCGGCGCCAGTGGCAGCATTTATTTGCAGCGTTTGCTCGAACAGATCAACGCCAGCGAACATGAGGTTCATCTGGTCATGACCTTGCACGCCCGGCAGGTCGCCGATCATGAACTCCTGACCTTTCGGCTTCCTCCGAAAGTCCTCCAGCATCCTGACAACGACATGAGCGTTCCATTCGTCAGCGGTTCCGCCCGCTTCGACGCGATGGTGATTGTGCCCTGCTCGATGTCGACGCTCGGTCGAATTGCCAGTGGCTCGGGTCAGAGTGCGCTGCTCCGCGCTGCTGATGTCTTTTTGAAGGAACGCCGCAAACTCATCGTCGTTCCGCGCGAAACGCCCTGGAGTCTGATTCAGGCGCGTAATGTCGTCACTTTGCTCGAAGCCGGCGCAATCGTGTTGCCCGCCATCCCGTCGTTTTATAGCAATCCGAAAAATGTCAACGAAGTCGCGGATACGGTGGTCTGGCGGATTCTCGATCAACTTGGATTGCCCAATCCGCAGGCATTTCGCTGGCAAAGTCAAAAAGCTGATCGGCTGCGAATTTGAAGCTCGATCCGGAAAGTTTCAGTGCGCGCATTCTTGTCGCATTCGGTTTTCGCCTGCTTCAGTTCTGGTCGCACACCATTCGTTTTGAAGTCGAAGACCGTGGAAAAATTCTTCAGGCTCCACTTGCGGAACGGTTCATTGGCGCGGCCTGGCACAATCGCCTTCTCCTGCTTCCCTTCGCCATTCATCGCTTTATCCCGCAGCGGCAGGGCGCGGCCCTAATCAGCGCCAGCCGCGATGGCGCCTGGCTGGCTAAGCTGGTGCACCGATTTGGCTTCTCGGTCGTGCGCGGCTCCAGCTCGCGCAAAGGCGCCGCCGCTATGCTGCAGTTGGCCGACCTGATCGCATCGGGTCACGATGTCGTCATCACTCCAGATGGTCCGCGCGGTCCGGTATATCGACCTGGCGGCGGGATCATTTTGCTCGCGCAAAAAACCAGGGCGCGCATCGTGCCCTTAAACCTCGAATACTCGCGCTGCTGGAGACTGCCTAGTTGGGACAAATTCATCCTCCCGCGTCCATTTGCCCGAGTCCGTTTTATTCTCGGCTCGTCCCATGACGTGCGGCCGACATCGAACGAAGCGGAATTCGAGGGCGAACGCGAACGGCTAAAATCGGCAATGATGGCGCTTGTGGAAATGCGCTGATAGCATCCGCGGATGTGTCATCCTGAGCGAAGCGAAGGATCTTCCAAAAACACGGCGTCATTCTGCAAACATGTTAAGCAAAGCACCATGCCAAAGTTGATCGACGGCCGGGCAATCGCGCAAAAAGTCTACGCAGAATTGCAGGACGAAATTGCCAGTCTCAAATTGCGTGGATTAACGCCGGGCCTGGCCGTGGTTCTGGTCGGCGATGATCCCGCCTCTCGCGCCTACGTTCGCGCCAAAGACAAAATGTGCCGCGAGCTTGGCCTGCATTCGGTGAAGCTGGAATTGCCGGCTACAACTACGCAGGAGGAGTTGCTCGCGCGGGTTAATGAACTGAATCGCGATGAGAAAATTCACGGCATTCTTGTTCAATCGCCGCCGCCGCCGCAAATCGACGAATCGGCGATCATTCGCGGGCTCGATCCGCGCAAAGATGTGGACGGATTTCACCCGCTCAACGTCGCGAAGCTCGCGCTCGACGATGACACCGGCTTTGTTCCGTGCACCCCCCTCGGTTGCTTGCGTCTGCTCCGCGAAACCGGCATCACTCTCTCCGGCGCCAATGTTGTCGTGCTCGGTCGCAGCATGATCGTCGGAAAGCCGATGGCGCTCTTACTGATGCGCAAAGGCATCGATACGACGGTGACGGTGGTACATTCGCGGACAAAGAATATTCCAGAAATTTGCCGGCGCGCCGACGTGATTATCGCTGCCATCGGTCGTCCACATTTCGTTAGAACGGAATTTGTTCGTGAAGGGGCGACCGTGATTGATGTCGGAATCAATCGGATAGAGGACGCCGGTAGCGAACGGGGTTACAAACTCGTCGGCGACGTCGAGTTCGAGGGCGCCTCGAAAGTAGCCGGCGCCATCACCCCCGTCCCCGGCGGCGTCGGCCCTATGACGATCGCGATGTTGATGTCGAACACGATCAAAGCCTGCCGTCAGATATCTGAGTTGTAGCTGCCGCTGTCCTCAGCGGCGGAGTTCCATGTTTCTGCCGCCGCTGACGGCGGCAGCTACAACTTCGCCGGCATCCCGAGCGCATATTCGAGGGATACCGCTGAATTACCTTAAAGGTTTCGCGGCGGGATCCCTCGGTCCGAGCCGGACTGATGTTTTCGCTCAGGATGACGGACGATCTGGCGCGTTAGAAGACCGAGCAGCGCCGGCTGAAAGCGCGCGAATTCAAAAAGAATCGATCCCAGCTTGGGCGACACGACCGCGCTGCGGGCGAGACCGTTGATCCACAGGCGACCGCGGTAAATCGCGGCGTGTTGCGCGGTATAATCGCGCACCGCCTCCGCCACCCTGCCGCGAACCATCTCTTTTGCGGCGGCGGCGGCCACTTCGCCGGAGCGGAGAGCATAAAAGATTCCTTCGCCGGTGAAGGGCTCGACCACGCGGGCGGCATCGCCGACGAAAAGGACGTTTTCGCGGGCAGGCGGGAGCGAGGAACGCTTGAGCGGCGTGATCGTACGCCAGCTTTGCGTCGACGGAAGGTTGAAATACTGCGTTGCCCAGGCTTGCACTGCGCGAATCGATTTCGGCTTTCCCACCAGACAAAGGTTGAGTTCGGAGTCGTTCACGGGCGCTTGCCCAGAATAACCTCCCACCAGCAATTGCAGAACGACGCGATTTCCAAAACCAGACGGCAGCGGGATGTGCGTCTGCAACGCCACGCGTTCTTTGGCGAAACGCGGGAGCAGACCAAGCAATCGCGCCACCGTCGAGTTGCGACCATCCGCTGCCACCAGCACCCGTACACGAAATGCGGTCGTCGTTTCCGCTATCGTTAATTTCCAGCCGCCGTCCGATTTTTCGATCGATGTCAATGTGCTCGCTTCACGAATTTCTGCACCCAGCTTACCCGCTCGCTCCAGCAGAACGGAATCGAATGCACTTCGCTTGATCGCGATTTCAGCCTCTTCCCCACGCGGTAATTCGAGGCGGACATGGCGATCGCCTACACTAATGAACTCCACCCAATCGAGCACACCGTGCGGCAAGGCGCGAACACGTTGATCGATTTCGAGCCGCCGCAAAATTGGCCAGCACTCCGGATTCAAGCAATCGCCGCAGACCTTCTCGCGCGGAAATTTTTCGCGTTCAATCAGAATGACGCGCAATCCGTTGGCCGCGCAAAAAGCCGCGCAGCTCGAGCCCGCAGGTCCGCCCCCGACGACCGCCACATCGAAAATCTCCATCTCGTTTCAGTGTCCAGGAACAAACGTATCGTTAAAGCGATTTCGCTCGTTCGGTTTCGACGTAAGCTCATTAGATCATGAGTTGGTCGCTGCCTATCTTTCGCATCGCCGGCATCCAGTTACGGATTCATATCACGTTTTTATTGCTGATCGCCTGGCTCGCATTCGGCTACTACGCAGAAGGCGGCTCAGCTGTGGCGTTGGGGCGCGTTCTTTTTGTGCTCTTGCTTTTTGTCTGTGTCGTTCTGCACGAATTCGGTCATGCCATTGCCGCGAAAAATTTCGGGATCAACACGCCCGATATTACCCTGCTCCCAATCGGCGGGGTGGCGCGATTGCAAAGAATGCCCGATGAACCACGGCAAGAGTTAATTATCGCGCTGGCTGGCCCGTTGGTGAACGTGGTGATCGCACTTACTTTGTTTGCCGTCGTTGGTTGGCGCGGATTGGCGACGCAGGCGACGATGGGAGGGCCCGATCTCCTTGCCCAACTACTCGTAATCAACGTTATCCTGGTCCTTTTCAATTTGCTGCCGGCATTTCCAATGGATGGTGGCCGGGTCTTGCGCGCATTCCTCGCTACCCGCTTAAGTTATACGCGTGCCACGCAAATCGCCGCCAGCATCGGCCAGGGCTGCGCATTCATCTTCGGTTTCATAGGCCTTTTTGGAAATCCACTCCTCCTTTTCATTGCCTTGTTTGTTTACATGGGTGCATCGCAGGAAGCGGCCCTCGCCCAACTCAAAGATATTTCGCGCAGTTTTCCGGTTTCGAGCGCGATGGTGCGCGAATTCCACTCGCTTCCGCAAAACGCAACGCTCCAGGAGGCGGTGGACGCGTTGCTTGCCACTTCGCAACACGATTTTCCAGTGATCGACGAAAGTGGCAGCGTCGCCGGCGTTTTGACCCGGCACGATCTAATT
>QHPP01000179.1 GCA_003219125.1 Verrucomicrobiota bacterium | reverse complement strand
AGTTTTGAGCACGCCATCAGCTTCGGCAACGATTTCAGTCGAAACTTTGTCGGTCTCGAGGGTAAAGAGTGGATCGCCTTTCTTTACCTGCTCGCCCGATTTCTTGTGCCAGACGGAAACGACACCGCTGGAAATTGATTCGCCGACGGCGGGAATTTTCACCTGCACGCTCATTGCGCGGCTACATAAGCGCAAACCGCCGCGCGAGTCGAACGCCAAGTCATTTCACCTTAATAGCTCCAGTTCCTGTAGAGGCCGGCATGTCGCCGGCATAACACCGCGAGATCGGAACCGGAGTGCAGCCGACACGGCTACCGCTACAGAATTCAAATGGCGAGCGCGTAGTCTCTCTCAACTCGGTTGAACCATCTTACGCCGTGCCTTCCAGGCAGAAAGCGAACCGACAAAGGCAGGTTCGGGCGTTTCATCAAGTAGCGTGACGTATTCAACGCTATGTCCGTCGGGATCAGAGAAGTAGATCTGCGCGGATGGCATCCAACCGATGACCGATGGTTCGGTTGTAATCTTCCCTGAAAAGTCCCGCGTAACGACGCCGAGGGCGCTGAGGTACGAACCGGCGGCAAGCAGATCGGGCAAGGCGACGGCGACAGCAAAATGACACCGACGAGATTGACCCCAAAGCGTGGTCGGACCCCACAGGCCAAGCATTGAACGTTTGTTGGAGCCGATCCAGAGAAAGACAACATCCCGGGATAAATCACGGTAGGCGTACTCCAATCCTACGACATCAATATAAAACCGGCTGGAAAGGTCGGTCTCTTTCACCGGAAGATGGGTTTCATAAAGATGCATGTCCTCTGTCATGAGCTAACAAGTATTGAGGGATTTGCGCGACGCGATCTCACCGTTGCGACGTCATCCATTAATCCGATGACGAAGTCACGAATGATGAATCCAGACCGAGACCTTGACTGGATCATCGGGAGGGAGTTGTGCTCTATCAAACGGAAAACGCTTCCGCGATCAGACATGCTTGTTCGCGTTTATGAAGGGCGAGGGCGCCAACGGCGGGGCTGGCGCTGGCATTGCGACCGGCGTACCCAACTTCGCGGCCAAACATAGCGCGCAAACGCGGCTCAATAAAACTCCACGCCCCCATGTTTTGCGATTCTTCCTGGCACCAAACCAGTCGTGCTTCTTTTGGAAAGGCTTCAACAGCCGCGCGCAATTGTTTCTCATCCAACGGGTAGAGCTGCTCGATACGGATGATTGCGCTCTTGTTGATTTTTTCTTTTTCGCGATGGGCAATTAGATCGAAATAGACTTTTCCGGAGCACAAGGTCACACGTTCGATTTTTTTGACGTTGCTCCCGTGGCCGGCGACCGCGGCTGCAGAGTCGGGGATGATTTCATGAAATTTTCCGCGGGTGAAATCTTCCGCACGAGAAGTCGAGAATTCCGCGCGCAACAGACTTTTTGGTGTCATGAGGATGAGTGGCTTGATGAAATCGCGTTTCATTTGCCGCCGCAAAACGTGGAAATACTGCGCTGGTGTGGTGGGAACGCAGACCTGGATGTTGTCTTCGGCGCAGGCTTGAAGAAAACGTTCAAGTCGGGCGCTGGAATGTTCCGAGCCCTGGCCTTCGTACCCGTGCGGCAAAAGTAAAACGATCCCGCTCGGCCGCTGCCATTTTGATTCTGCGGAAACAATGAACTGATCGATGATTGTCTGGGCTCCGTTAGCAAAATCGCCGAACTGCGCTTCCCACAAACACAACATGTTCGGGTAATCGAGCGAGTAACCGTAGTCGAATCCGAGCACAGCGGCTTCTGAGAGCAGACTATTGTAAACGCAAATGCGCGCCTGTTTTTCCGCTAGATGCATCAGCGGGTTATAGGGCGCGCCCGTTTTCGCGTCGTGCCAATAGGCATGACGCTGGCCGAAAGTGCCCCGTCGGCTGTCCTGACCGGACAATCGCACCGGAATATTTTCAAGCAGCAGTGCCCCAAAGGCCAGCGCCTCAGCAAATCCCCAATCATACGGACCGCCCTCCTCAAAAATTTGCCGGCGCCGATCGATCAGCATTCGTTTCACTTTCGGCAGAATATGAAACCCTTCCGGAACGCGCGTGAGTCCATCGACCATCGTGCGCAACGTCTCTTCGCTGATCGCGGTCGGTTTCGACTCGGTACTGTATTTCGATTGAAAAACAGCCGTCGATTCCTTGAACTTCGCCTGCTCGCCTGTTTTCTGTTTCTCCAGCGCCTTGATGTATTCCAGCGCCATCTCCAGCCGGAGTTGAAACTCGGTCTCTAGTGAAGCCGCGTCGTCCGGAGTCAGCACACCGCGGTCGAGCAATTCCCGTTTATAGATTTGGGTGACCGACGGCCGTTTATCGATCCTGGCATAAAGATCCGGCTGGGTGAAGCTCGGCTCATCTACTTCCTGGTGGCCGTATTTGCGATAGCAATACATGTCGACGACAAAGTCGCGTCCGAATTCCTGGCGAAAATCGAGCGCCATTTCAGTAACGAACTTGAGCGCGAGCGGGTCTTCACCGTTCACGTGAAGAATGGGAACTTCGATCATCTTCGCGATATCTGTGGCATACATCGATGAGCGAGCGTCTTCCGGCAGAGTAGTGAAACCAATCTGGTTGTTGACCACAATGTGGAAGGTGCCGCCGGTGGAATAACCGGCCAGCTGCGAAAGATTGAGCGTTTCCGCCACGATCCCCTGCCCCGCGAAGGCAGCGTCACCATGAATTAAAAGGGGCAGAACTTTGCGCCGATGTTCGGTATCGCCTCTAATACGTTGGCGGGCGCGGGCCGTCCCTTCTACGACCGGATCGACGGCTTCGAGATGGCTCGGATTTGCTGAAAGGCGGATCTCAACTTCGCCAGCGGCAAGTTTGCGCACAGTACGATAGCCGAGGTGATACTTGACGTCGCCATCGCCGGCGACAAGAGCTGGGATATAATTCTCGGTAAACTCGGTAAAGATGACGCTGAGCGATTTCCTGAGGAAATTCGCCAGGACATTGAGCCGGCCGCGGTGCGCCATACCCATGCAGATTTCTTCGATGCCGTCGCTGGCACATTTGTGAAGCAAGGTATCGAGGATTGCCATTAAACCCTCCGCGCCTTGGAGCGAAAAACGTTTTTGTCCGACATAACTGGTGTGCAGAAAAACTTCGAACGTTTCCGCTTCGAGCAATGAGCGGAGAAGCGCCACTTGTATTTCCGGCGAGGGCGGCCGGGCGAAGATGCGCGATTCGAGCCGATGCCGCACCCAATCGCGAACGCGGGTGTTTTGAATGTGCTGAAATTCCGCGCCAATGGAGCCGGCGTAAATTTGATCGAGCAGCGCGATCATTTCGCGCAACCTCATCTGGCGATTATCGAGAAAGAATTTGGACGAAACCGGGTAGTCGAGATCCTTGTCGCTAAAGCCGAATTCGCGCAGGCTGAGCAGTGGGTTCTCCGGTCGTTTTTCCGCCAATGGATTTACACGCGCGATGGTGTGACCGAGAATGCGATACGCGTAAACAAGAGAATCGATGCGTGTCTGCAACGGACTTTCGCGCAGATCACGCCGCGCCTCGGCGGGCGCCGCTTCAACGGCCGCGCCATTTTTGCCGTCGAGGTTTCCGAGCTCGAATCCCTCAAAAAACGCCGACCAACCGGAATCGACCGAATCGGGATCTTTCTGCCAACGCTCATAATTCTGCTCGAGCAAATCGAGATTCAGGCGAGTGGCGAATGAAGAATGCATGATATCAAGACAATGTCGTAAAAAGGCGACCAGGGGCAAGTTGACAGTGGAAAGGCCGCCCGGTTATTTGCGCGGGCGATTTCATATCGCCAAACGGGATGTAATACAGAACGATGTCGAACGCGAATGATCTGGGTAGCGCGCGCGTCTCGCGTGCCGGTTTCGGCGTCTCGCCGAAACAATCTTTTCCGTTTATGGCTCGCAAAAGACAAGTCCGCGATGACGAGACGTCATCGCCAACACGCGACACGCGTGCGCTACCCAGAAACTCTTTCCACGCGTCTATTACTGCGATCATCCTCTTGTTCGCGGCGCAGTCATTGTTGGCGCAAACGCCGACACCATTGCCTTCGTCATCGCCGACCGATCCAGCTTCCGAGCCCGTTGTTCTTGCAGTCGCGAAAGTGATGCCGGCGGTCGTGAACATCAACGCCGAGCGCGTAGTGCGCCGGCAAATCCGCGATCCGTTTGAAGATTTCGCGGCCGAATTCTTTGGCACCTACCGCAGCCAGCCGCGCGAGATTCGTCAGCGTCTGCAAAGCCTCGGCTCGGGTTTCATCGTTGACCCGGCCGGTTACATTGTGACCAATGAGCACGTGGTGCAGCGTGCAGCGGACCTGAGAATCGAAGTGACCACGAGTGACGGCAAGGTTTACAACGCCCACTACATAACGGGCGATCCCAAAAAGGATCTCGCGTTTATCAAAATCGACGGCCAGAGCGGATTCCCGTTCATTAATCTTGATAATCTTTCGCCCAATCTTCTCGGCCAAACGGTGATCGTCCTTGGCAATTCGGTCGGTTATGGGAGTTCGATCAGTCGCGGCGTTCTCAGTGGACTGAAGCGAGATATCACAATAGGCGATCTGGAGTACAAAGATCTTTTGCAGACCGACGCGGCGATCAACCCGGGAAATTCTGGCGGTCCAGTGGTCGATATTGCAGGCCGGTTGGTCGGGGTGAGTTCGGCCAAAATGGCATTTACGCCCCAGGGAGTTCCAACTCAGGGATTGGGGTTCGCCATTCCGGCCGAGACCGTGCGCGAAGTGGTCAAAGGATTTAAAGCAGTCGCGCAAAAGCAGCCTTCCGCGGAGCCACGCAGCACTTCCAACCAACCCGCCGCGGCGAATGCCGATCGTCTTTTTGGAATGCAATTGCAAGATCTCACGGGGGAACTAACCGACGCCTTTGGCTTGGTTCCCGGACGTGGAGTTTTGGTTAGCGCGGTTGAGCCGGAAAGTCCTGCGGCGGAAATTGGGGTTGAGCGGGGGCTGGTGATTTACCGAGTCGGACGGCACGATGTGAACTCAGTGAAATCGATCGAGAGCCTGCTCGCGCGCGTGCAAAGTGGGACGAGGGTTGATTTTACTGTCGGAATCGCTCGAAGCGACGGGACGCGCCAGCTCCAAACCGTGCCATTGACAGCGCGCTAAAATTTTTTAGACAACGCAGCGCGATGAAAGTTGTCTCAAAAGAATTGCGTGAATTCGAGAAATGGAAGATACCCTCTTTGGAGGCCCCTCATCCTAGCCTTCTCCCACATGGAGAAGGAATGCATTGTCTCGTTTTGCTGACGGGATAAGTTCTTCCTTCGGCGGAGTTTGTTCATGATCAAGGTTGAAAATCTAACTAAAAAATATGCAGGGCAGACCGCGATCCGCGACCTCAACTTTGAGGTCGGCCAGGGGGAGATCATGGGTTTTCTCGGGCCAAATGGAGCGGGCAAGACGACCACGATGCGCATTTTGGCGAGCTTCATGCCGCCGACCTCCGGCCGGGCCTCAATCGCCGGTTTCGATATTTTCGAGCAATCACTTCAGGCCCGGGCACACCTTGGTTACATGCCGGAAAACGTGCCTCTCTATAACGACATGCGGGTGACCGAGTATTTGAACTACCGCGCCGCACTCAAAAGCATTCCACATCGGCGGATGAGCGAACGTGTCGGCGATGTGAAAGAACTTTGCGGGTTGCGCGAAGTCGAAAACAAACTCATTCGCGCGCTTTCCAAAGGATTTCGGCAGCGGGTTGGATTAGCTGATGCATTATTGCACGAACCTGACCTGCTGATTCTGGATGAACCGACGATCGGCCTGGACCCGAATCAAATCCGCCAGGTGCGGGAGCTGATCAAGAATCTGGGCAAACAACATACGATTCTGCTTTCTACTCACATTTTGCCCGAGGTCGAGATGACCTGCACGCGCGTGATCATTATCAATAAAGGGCGAATCGAAGCGTGCGATACGCCGGAAAATTTGCTCGGCCGCATTCGGACGGCGGGCGGAGTGACGCTGGAAGCGAAGGTTGGTGCGGATGACGCGGTGGCTCAGCTAAAAAAAATCACGGGCGTCCGCGATGTG
>QHPP01000178.1 GCA_003219125.1 Verrucomicrobiota bacterium | reverse complement strand
GAAACTTGAACTGGTGATTAGTGATTGGTGATAAGTGATTGGTCTTGGCCAGATCGCGGACAGCGTCTTCAAATACGCGAATGAATTCCTCGCCGATGATTTTCCGTTTCTGCTCCGGATCGATGACACCCTTTAACAGGCTAAGGAAACGATCAGAAGCATCAACGTATTTGAGTTTAATATGAAAGTTTTCGCCGAAAACGCGTTGGACGACTTCTTCCTCGCGCGCGCGCAACAAACCGTTATTGACGAAGATACAGGTAAGTTGGTCGCCAATGGCCTTATGTAAGAGCGCAGCTACGACGGAGGAATCGACACCGCCACTTAGGCCGAGAACTACTTTGTTGTCACCAACCTGGGCGCGCACTCTTTCGCAGGCATCGTCAATGAACGAACCCATTGTCCAATCCATCGTGCAATGACAGATGTGATAGACAAAGTTTTGTAGAATCTCACGCCCCCGCGGCGTATGCGCGACTTCGGGATGAAACTGTAAGCCGTAGAGTCTCCGTTGCGGATCTTCTACGGCTGCGAAAGGGGAGCCGCTGGTGCGCGCAGCGACACGAAACCCGCTCGGCAAAGCTGTCACTTCATCACCGTGACTGTTCCAGACGTCCACTTGTTCTCCCAAGCCGTCAAAAAGCTGCGAACGGTTAGTTACATCCAGTATGCCGGCCCCGTACTCGCGGCGGCCGGTGTAGCGCACCTGACCGCCTAGGTGATGCGCCATCTGCATCAGACCATAACAGATTCCGAGAATCGGGATTCCCAGGTTAAAAATCTTTGGATCAACCTGGGGCGCACCGTTTTCGTAAACGCTGGCCGGGCCGCCAGACAGAATGATGCCGTTTGGTTGTTCGCCCGCAATGGCGTCGGCCGAAGTATCAAAGCGGACAATCTCCGAATAAACCTGCAGCTCCCGAATGCGCCGACCGATGACCTGGGTGTATTGCGAACCAAAATCGAGGATGAGAATTTTCGAATGTTTCGGCGGGGCCTCGGTCTTCACGCCAATCAGGGATGAGTTTGCGGGACGCCGTGTTCTCCCGCGGGATCATTCGGCGGTCGATCAATCGGGCCGACCGTTCCCTGGCCGGTCACGCCCCGTTCGAGCTGGCCTCCCACTTCTTGTGTGCTGCGTTGTTCCAACGGATCGGCACACCCACCCGCGATAAGTGCGAATGCGCACATCATCGACAAGGCTCTCATCTGCTTATCTTAGGAAGCAAGTGCGAGATTGCAATTGCGGAATCAGGGCAGGTGAATCGTTAAAAAAGTTAAATTGTTAAAACGGAGGAGCGTTTCCGTTGTAACTTTTTAACAGTTTTACCCTTTTTAACGTCTGCATGATTCCTGCCGAGCTTTTGCTACAAGGTTATCAGCTCGGCATTTTCCCGATGGCGATGGAGGACGACTCTATTGAATGGTTTTCGCCGGAACGGCGCGGCATTATTCCACTGGAGACATTTCATCTTCCGCATACTGCCAGGCGTGTCTGGGCGCGAAAATCATTTGAAGTTAGAATCGACAGCGCATTCTCGGAAGTGATTCGAGCGTGCGCGCGGCGTGACGAGACCTGGATCAACGAGGAGATCGTGGCGAGTTACGAGCATCTGCACGCGATCGGTCACGCGCATTCGGTGGAAGCGTGGCAAAAGGGCAAACTGGCTGGCGGATTGTACGGTGTGGCGATTGGCGGCGGTTTCTTCGGTGAATCGATGTTTCATCGGGTAACCGAAGCTTCGAAAATCGCGCTGGCTGCGCTGGTCGAACAATTGAAACGACAACGCTTTGTCTTGCTCGATACCCAATGGCTCACGCCGCATCTCCTTCAATTTGGGGCGGTGGAAGTATCGCGCGCGGAGTATCTGGAAATGCTCGAGCGCGCGGTAAATTTAACGCGGAGTTTTCTGTAGCCGCGTCTCTGCGAGACGCGCAATTAAAGGGCGGCGGCTCTGTAGAGCGCCAGATAGGCCTTAGTGTGCTGCAGAGAACGTTGTAGGGCAGGCGTTCCCGCCTGCCGAAAGGAAGCAGCAAGCAGGAATGCTTGCCCTACAACTCAGCATTGAGCGTTGAGCGTTTTCTGCTTTAATGAGCACCCGTCCTCTCGGTGTATTGGGTTAGTGGCATCGCGATTCGGCTGGGTAGCTCAGTTGGCAGAGCAGAGGACTGAAAATCCTCGTGTCGGCGGTTCGATTCCGCCCCCAGCCACACCCCGTTTCTCCTATGAGAAACAGCCGATTTTACCCTCGTAAATCGCAACTTCTCTAAAACGCGGAAAGTGAAAGGAAAGGCAAGTTTCGGAAAGCAATCTGTCCTGCAATGTCATGCATGACAACCGAGTGTCATGCAGACTTCAGGGTTGCCGATTGCGGCCACGACATTGACCGCCACGCAGTTTTGATCGCGCGGGAGTATGACGACAGCGGTCAGGCAAGTTTTCGGCGCTGCCGGTCTTCAGCGTCAGCGGGAAATCTTTTTTCCTGATTGCGATCTTGCTTACTTGACCTTTCGGCAAGCCGACTCCATTTTCACTTAACCCAGCCAGTCACAGGCCGGGGGAACGATACGAAGTGACCTTGCGCGGTGCTTCGTATTTTCGTTGGTAGGCGGGCGCGGCGAGGTTGCTTCGAAAAATTAAGGAGCAACCAATGCCAAAGAATTCGATTCAGACTAACGGGGTAGAGCACCCCCTAGAGACGACCGCCGAAACTGCCGCGCTCGCCCGCGTATCCACGCGAACACTGGCGGACTTACGCAACGCCGGTCTGCCACACATAAAAATTTCAAGTCGCTGCTTCAGATATCGCTGGTCTGAAGTCGAAAAGTGGCTGCGCGAGCGGCAGCGCGTCCCGTTCTGAAATAGAGATCAACAAACGTCTGAAAGGACGGGAAGACCAAATGACTTAGACCCCGCAAAAAAATTCGCGGTGCAAATCGGCAAGAATCACACCGCGAAAAATGAAGCGAACTAGGGTGAATGATACTAACTCGAAAACAAACAGCAAGCGCGAGCCGTTCGCTTGGATTGAAAAAGGAAAACTTCGAATGATCGGCGACGTGTTTTCACAAAAGCCCGGGAGTATTAATTCGGCGAGTTCGGCCCGGTCGCTCTATCTGGCTTTGACTGAAATCGCGAGCGACCGACAAAGCGACCGCTATGAGGCAAGCCAACCAGAGATTGCAATCCGCGCCGGTCTATCTGTTTCGACGGTGAGGCGAATCTTGCCGGTCTTCGGCCAGCTTGGACTCGTCAAGATCAAGCGCAATTCGTTTAACGGAATCGAGACTACCAGCACCTACACAATCATTCGAGGCCCGCTAGTTCACCATGAACGAGCGCCTGTTCATTTACTCAAAATCAAAAGAGCAACGGAGAAAGAATCTTTAGAAGAATCTCTAGAAGGTACCGCACGGAAGAAAAGCGTTCTTGGGGGTAGGAGTACGCGGGGTAGCTCGTTAGCCAAAGAGGACGGCGAAATCGTGATTGATGAGAAGACAGGCGAGCGAAAAAACAAGAAGACAGGCGAGTACGAATGGTGAAAACGGACTCAAAAATCGAGGTCGATTTCGGAGGGATTATGAGGTTCGAAATTAACACGACCACACGCAATTTTGTTCCGCGCTTCGGCGCGTTGCCATGGGCGCTGCCAGCACGACCACAGCGGCGGGCCGCGCTTCTCGGCACAAAGATCGAATTTCACCAAGCGCAATCAGCGCTTCGCGAGCAACTACAGAACAAAAGAAGAACCAAAAAAATGATCGCTCAAGTTAACCTTGGACACCCGGCTAACCGCCGCAAAGAAAGCACTGGCTCGTAAAGAAATGCGAACAAAGAAAACGGGACGCAAGCTACTGCTTGAAGTTCAGCCGAAGGTTGTCGATCGACTCTGCTCGCAACTGCGGGCAGGTTGCAGCGTGCGGACTGCTTGCCAGGCCAGCGGCATCAGTCAAACCTGCTTTCACGACTATATCCGCCGCGCCAATCCACAGCAGTCCGATCATACGCCGGAGTTTGCGCAGTTTGCGGAGCGGGTCGCGCGCGCGAGAGGTATGGGAAAGGCCAGACTCGTGGCAATCGTTAGCAAAGCAGCGGGGCGCGACTGGAGAGCTGCTCTTGAACTGCTGCGATCAATTGCGCCGGCCGAGTACGCCTCCCGCGTCTCGCGCGACCAATTTGAGGCGTTGAAGAAGGCTGAGCAGCCGGAGGTCGTGTATTTGCCGCAGCCGCAAACGGAAATCACAACGTCGATTCACTGGCGCTCGTTGCCGTTGCCACTCAACGAGGCACAGCTTCGATACATCGCGGGCGTTCAGGAGCAGACGAGAGAGCAGGGTGAGCAATGAACGAAGCCGAGAAACGGGACGATTACGTTGTCGTTGAGCTTACGTGCCAGCTGGGCATGAACAACCTGATCTGGAGGAGTACTACCGCCGCGTCGACGAAGCGGTTAAAAAAGAACGACCCCTACCTGATTTGCCGCCGCTTATCCCTGATCGGGAAGACGTGGTTGTCGCGAGGGAGACAACGATCATGAAGATTCCGATTGTGCCGGGCGCTAAAAAGCGCAAGGCGGAAGAAAGCCGATGAGGACCCGCAGGAGCCGGTCACGGTAAGGAGGTGATTATAATGCGAGAATACCCCGATGATCTAATCACAGCAGAAAGACCACTCAACGCCACCCGAGAGGAATACGAGGCTCTGAAGGCAGCTCTAAAAGTTGACCCTGAGGAGCACGAACCGGGCGGATGGGAGGTTGGGTATTGCGACGGCAAAGTCTACATCTTCGCGTATTCGGATTCGATTTGGGAACAGGGATGCCCGAAAGCATTCGACGACTTAGTAGGAGCGTTGATCGCGAAAAACGGTTTAGAGCATTTAGACTTTCGAGGAGGGCGCATGGGCCCGGTCGTGAGTCACGACGGTCAAACCTACTTCCGGATGATGACTGACGGCTCTATTGGGTAACACGGTTAACCACCGTTCGTGGGGCTGGCCCAATGTGTCGCGTTTATTTGTCCGCCGATTTCGGGGCGGGCGAGGCGACGAGTTTTTGGAAGCGCGGATCATTCCGGAGCGGATCGAACATTGGATCGAACCGGAGCAGCGCGGGAGTAAGCGGCATGTATTTGTCGAGTGCGCCCGTGCCCGGTATTGAGAGCACTTGCTGTAAAGCGGCAATTGCGCGGGCGTGCTCTCCCGTCTGCGCCGCAACCCGAGCGAGGGTCTCGATCGGAGCGGCACCGGTTACCACGTCTCTCTCAATCGGCAGCACGGCGATCCCCCGCTCCGACAGAGCCAGAGCCGCCTCTTTGTCGCCAAGGCCCATATTGGTCAGCGCGAGATCTCCAATGAGATCATAATTTTCCGGCTGCTCCTTGAGGAAAGATTCCAGTTCGCTGCGCGCTTGGCGCCAATTTTCCTGGGCGGCGGCATGATCGCCGGCGATATGTTGAGCCCAACCTAACCAAAACCGTAGTGCGCCATTGTGATAACCCAACGCTGGATCAGGCTTGGCTAGTATTTCCTTTAGCCGAGAAATGATTTGTGCGGGGCGACGCTCCAGGATCGCCTGGTAAACTTGTGTTTCCAACGCACTGGTGTGGTCGGCATTCGGCCGCAGCGGAGCTAGGAGCGCAGCAGCGCGCGGCAGGTCGCCCTCGGCTTGTAAGATAGCCGCCTTATACGCGAGCGTATCCACGTCGTCCGGTATGATGTTGAGAACCTGATCAAACTTTCGCAACGCTTCTGGGAAACGTCGAAGTACGGTATAGGAAAACGCGTGGTTAGTAAGCAACCAAACGTTGTGCGGGTCAAGCCGCTCGGCTTCGTTAAAATAGGACTCGCTCCGGGCCCATTCACCTTGCCTCCGCGTAACATAGGCTAGGGATTCAGGAATCC
>QHPP01000177.1 GCA_003219125.1 Verrucomicrobiota bacterium | reverse complement strand
GATTCGGAGTTTTCATCCTGCGAGGACGAATTATTTTGCTTCTTCTTTAGCGGCGAGGATCTGCGCCAGCAAAATGTCGCGCACGTAATGCCAGTAAGGAACAATTTCGAGCGCGTCACGCGCATAGCGTTCGGCGGCATTAACGTTGCCGGGCTTCGTGTTCAGATAGGAATAGGCCAGACTCATCATCAATTCCGGTTTGCCCCATGACGGTTCAAGCGAGTCATCACTCGCTTTGATTTTCGAACAGACTTCTAATCCTCGCCGATAACTTTCGATCGCCTTATCCTGGCCACCGCCGCGCTCAGGGGAAGTATTCCAAAGAATTGGGCCGCGCACCCAAATCAGGCGTGGATTATCGGGCGCCATATCAGTCGCTTCCTTCACCAGCGGCATGATCTGGCCAACTAATTCTTTCGCGCGCGTCTGGTCTTTTCGGTTCATGAAAACCAGGTAACCCAAACATGAAATTGTCCCGACTTTGGCATCGACGAATGTAGGATCCTTCCCCAGCGCGATCTTGAATTCGTCGAGTGCAGTCTTGAGATCCTGCTCCAACTCCTTTGGATCGACAGAATCGTTGAAGCCGTTGATCGCCCGTCGCCATTGAGCAAAGCCGCGCCAGTATCGGATGCGCGATGCGAGTTCCTTCTCTTGCACCAAAGGTGTTAGCTCATCGTACCCGCGCTGCATTGCGGCCTGATTGCCTTCATAATCGGCCTTTTGGATCTGCGCAACAATGCGGCCGACCTTTTCACGATCATCCTCGCTGTAAATCGTGCCAGCGACACCGAGCGAAACAACAATAAGACCAGTCAATAACTTCGTGTTCATGAATCCTGTGAGAGACGTTGCGATCATTGTGGTGGTCGACCCGCAAGCGGTCGCAGAAATTCCAACACAGCTTTGGCCGCTTGGCCGCCTTTCTCGGCGTGCACGATCAATTGGATCCCATGAGGTCCGGGCACATGCACAATGTTAGGGAAGGCGGCGACTGCTGCGCTCACGATGTCGAGCCTGCCGAGCATTGTCGCTGCGAAGATGTCCATACGCGCATTATGCTCGAGCAAGTATTCGGCAATGTCGCGGCGACCCATGTGAGAGGCACCGCCTAATGCGGTTTCGAAATCCCCATCGCCCCAATCGATTGCCCCGTTGATCAGATTCGGTTCTTCGGCCAGCATTGCTTTCACCGCTGCCAGATTGACGTGACCGGCAATCACGAAACGCTTCACACGCGCCCGATCGAACGGCGGGTCGTGCTCGGGGAAATCAGGCACATTGTCGGCTGATTGCGGAGTTGCTGACAGCGCTGGAGTGCTTCCGGGCTGAGCCTGCAACAGAGCTCGACCACAAAAAAGGCTAACAGCGGCCGCAGTGCTGCCGATGAGGAATTGCTTACGTGTGCAAGGCGCATCGATGTCTTTCAAAATTATTGGCGTGCGCATAATAGCTTTCTCTTGTTGTGGACGAAGAATACGGACACAGGCCGATGTACCGACAAGAATGTCGTGAGTGGTCGCGGAAACGGCGCGAACTTACCGGATCAGGGCACGACCAATGCGCGGCTAAAGTGGTTTGCCCAGAAGCTCGAACAACTTGTCCTTGTGGTTTCGGCTGAGAGTGAGCTTTGTCCCATCTTCCAAAAGTATTGAGTGCTCTCCGCTAAACAACGGTTGCAGTTCTTTAATCCGTTCGACGTTGACAATAGCCGAGCGATGGATGCGCCTGAATTTTCTCGGATCGAGTTGTGTCTCCATTGCGCTCAGGGTTTGCCGCACCATCGGACTGGTTTTGCCCGTATGGAGGTGCACATATTTATCGTCGGCTTCGATCCAATTAATTTCGTCAGTGCTCAGGAAGGTGATGCGCCCGCCCGCCTTGATCACAAGGCGATCGAGGTATTGCGGCTTGTTTTTGATACTCTCCAGCAGGGCGTTTATTTGCATACGTCCCTCGTTCTGGCGCTCGGAACGGAAGCGCGCTTTTGCATGCTTGATCGCGTCCTTGAATCGCGCCTGATCAAAAGGCTTTAAGAGATAGTCGAGGGCGTGAAGCTCGAATGCTCGAATGGCATACTGTTCGTAGGCTGTCGCAAAGATAATTTCCGGCAGCCGTTCAATCCCGATCGATTCAAGGACAGCGAACCCGTCCATCTCCGGCATTTGCACATCGAGAAAAACAACATCGGGGTTGTGTTTCCTGATCATGGCGACGGCCTCCTTGCCGTTACTGCATTCACCGACAATCTCGACATCGTGATCGTCCTTTAACATTCGACGGATAAATTTGCGCGCGAGCGCTTCGTCGTCCGCGATCAAAGCTCTAATTGGCGCATTCTTCATGTTTGCTGTGGCTCATTGAAAAAATCCGCCTCGCGCCGGAAGGGAATTTCCATCACAACGGTTAGCCCTCCGTCTCTACCATTCATAAGTTCAAAACGAAAATCAGATCCGTAGATTTGATGGAGCCGGGCTCGGACATTACTCAAACCTACTCCCTCTGTTCCAAGCAAATCGCCGTTTAAAGCTATCCCGGGTCCGTTGTCTCTGACTTCGAGTCGAAGCAAGTTGTTAAGGCGTTTTGCTTCAATATTGATATGACCTCTCGTCGCGCGCGGTGCGATCGCATGTTGGATGGCGTTTTCCACCACCGGCTGCAGAATAAGATGGGGAACCTGGGCAGAAAGCGTCTGCGGTTCCAATTCAAACGCCACCGTCAGCCGATCTCCGAAGCGGACCTGTTCGATCTCAAGATAGCAGCGGACGAATTCAGTCTCTTGTTTGAGGTCGATCAGCTGCTGGTCGGAATTTTCGAGGGTTAATCTGAGGAAGTCGCCGAGCCGCGCGATCATGCTGTTTGCTTTTGGCGGGTCTTCCAAAACGAGTGATGAGATGGAGTGCAGCGTGTTGAAAAGAAAATGCGGATGAAGCTGCATTTTCAGAGCTCTGAGCTGCGCCTGGGCGAGTTGGGTTTTGAGAGAAGATTGCGCCAACTCGCTCGCCCGAAAGTTTTGATAATAGAGCAGCGCATGCACCGCGATGACGATGAGCGAAGCGATAATCAAATCGATATAGAATCCGAAGCCGAAATAAGCGCGGTAACAATCGATAAGGCCGGGGAACTGTCGCCGCAGCCGGGGAGTGATGGACCAAAGGACGGCCAGGTGAATGACCTGATGGATGCCTGCGAATGAAATTAGCGCCGGAAAATACAGCAACAGGTTACGAAGATTGAGGGGGCGGAACTCGATTGGGAAGCGGCGGCTAAAGCGAAAAAGAAGCGGTGAGAGAATCCCCCAAAGATAGAATTGAACCAGATTCAGCCTGAGTGCAGAGACGAACCCGAATTCTTTATTGTTTTCACCAATCGCAGCCGCATAAGAAATCGCCGCGAAAATAACGCCAACCAGCGTCCAACCGCCGAAAAGGAGCGCTGCCCTGCGCCAGTTTATCTTTAAGGTACCCATGACGACTCACCCAGATTATATCAAACGCGACGTTCGAAGGGGCGCCCTTGCAAAAGAATGTCGTGAGTGGTTGCGAAAACGGCGCGAACTTACCGGATAAAGGCACGACTCGCATTCGACTAAAGCGGTGTTAACCCGCGGCGGGATCAGATTAGGTGCGGCGTGACGTTGAGTTGCGATATTTGATCGAGAGAAACAAGTTCAATCATGCATAAGACTACTTACAACACGAAAGCTTACTCCGCTGCCAGTGCGACATCGCGGCTGGCTTCCATCAAGATCAACCGTCGCGATCCAACTGACCGCGACGTGCAAATCGAAATTTTGTTCTGCGGCATCTGCCACTCCGATCTGCATTCGGTTCGCAACGAGTGGAGCGAGTTCATGGCCACG
The DNA here is from genome assembly GCA_003219125.1 of Verrucomicrobiota bacterium. GTDB lineage: Bacteria > Verrucomicrobiota > Verrucomicrobiia > Chthoniobacterales > UBA10450 > AV69. The sequence continues at coordinate 2,510 of QHPP01000177.1, read as the reverse complement.
ACTTACCCGATTGTTCCCGGTCACGAGATTGTAGGCCGTGTAACCAAGGTCGGCTCGGCAGTTACTAAGTACAAGCCTGGCGATCTCGCCGCGGTCGGCTGCATGGTCGATTCGGATGGCACCTGCCCACGGTGCAAGGCTGGCCTTGAGCAATTCTGCCCGAACATGATCCTCACCTTCAACTCTCCGGACAAGCATCTCGGAGGCGTGACCTACGGCGGCTACTCCGAGAGCATCGTCGTCGATGAACGCTTCGTCCTGCGCGTTCCATCCAACCTCAATCTTGCTGGAGCCGCCCCGCTGCTTTGCGCCGGTATCACGACCTACTCCCCCATGCATCATTGGGGCGTCGCCAAGGGCAAGAAAGTTGGTGTGGTCGGTCTCGGTGGGCTCGGCCACATGGCGGTGAAGTTTGCTCATGCGCTCGGAGCCCACGTCGTCGTCTTTACGACCTCACCCGGAAAGAAAGAAGACGCGCTTCGCCTCGGCGCCGACGAGGTTGTTGTCTCGCGCAACGCCGACGAGATGAAAAAGCAGGCCGGCAGTTTCGATTTCATCCTCGACGCTGTCTCCGCCGATCACGACATCAACGCGTATATCAATTTACTCGCCATCGACGGCAATCTTACGCTTGTCGGCGCTCCCGCGAAGCCGTTGGCGGTCTCCGCGTTCGGCCTCATCATGGGACGGCACAGTTTTTCCGGGTCGATGATCGGCGGCATCCCAGAAACGCAAGAAATGCTCGACTTTTGCGGCAAACATAACATCACCGCCGATGTGGAAGTCATCCCGATCCAGAAAGTCAACGAAGCTTACGAGAGACTGCTCAAGTCGGACGTGAAATACCGTTTCTCCATCGACATGGCTTCTCTCAAGTCTGAATGATCGGAGCCATTCACGAGGCGCTGAAAGGCGAGTCGGTCAAGTGGATGGAAAAAGACGAACATTATCAGCTCGGAGCCAGGAGCGACGAGCTGATCGAAGATGGCAGATAGAAGTTCGGAGTTCGAATAGAAGGAAACAAAGAAAACAACGGTAGTTTTGACCTTCGATCCCGTCGTTGGCTTCGTGGGCCTACTCAAGAAAGTTGGTAACGAGATTGGCCCGGAGCTGTCACATATCTCATGGGCTGGACCACTTGGGCTGGGATTGGTGTCGGGTCGAGTCGGACAGATGTTTTCACGTCGGGGCAACCCTTGGCGCGTGATCGCGCATTGGAGGGTTATCAGCCGCAGTTTGACGGGCTGCGAGCACTGGCGGTGCTCACCGTCATGGTGGATCATTTCAGCGCGGACGTTCCGAATTTCCCGTTGCCGGACTGGATCCACCTTGGTGCAACTGGCGTGCGCCTCTTTTTGGTCTTGAGCGGTTACTTTATCACCGCCTCGCTGCGGCGCGCGCGTGATCGAATGGACGCAGGCGAGTTATCGGCGGGCAAAACGATGGCAGCGTTTTACTGGCGTCGCTTTTTTCGCATCGGCCCGGCTTATCTGGTGTTCGCGGCGATTGCATTACTGCTCGATCTCGGCGCAATTCGTCACAATTGGGCATGGGTTTTCACCGGCACGGTGAACTGGCTGATTGCCTGGAACGATCAATGGCCATTAGCGATCTCGCATCTGTGGTCGATTTGCGTTCAGGAGCAATTCTACCTGCTCTGGCCGCTGCTCATTTTGCTGGTGCCGCGCAAATGGATGCTGTCCGCAATCGTTGCAGTCGCGTTTGCCGGCATCGCTTTCCGAATCGGCTGCGTGATCTTCTCGGTGCCGATCATTGCTCGATGGGTGTTGCCGTTCGGCAGCCTCGACTCACTCGCCGCCGGCGCAGCCTTGGGATGGTGTGGCGGGCGACTGCGAGGATCGCGCGGCGGTTGGGTGCTAGCGTGGCTCTGTTTATCAATGTTAACTGTAGCTGCAGTATTGCGAAACGGCGACCCGACGAAACTGAAATCGGTTTTGGTCGAACCGCTCGAGGCCGGTGCGTTTGTGATATTGGTTGCGCGAACAGCGACCGGTTTCGATGGGAACATCGCGCGTTTCCTGAGTAATGCCGGTCTCGTCTTTGCCGGACGAATCAGCTACGGCCTTTACATTTATCACATCCTGGTGGCGATGGTCTTCAATCGTTGGATGCCGTCTCAAATGCGATTCCTGATCACGATACGATCGCTGCGTTTGGTCGTGTTCGGGATCGTTACACTGTTCGTCGCGGCGTTGTCGTGGCGATTGTTGGAACAACCGATAAACCGGCTGCGTGGCGAAAAAACGAGACAAACTCTGGGCCTGATACCGGATGGAAGTTGGGAGCCGGAAGACGTGACGAGATCTGCTCGCGTGCCGCGCCTTGAGAATGAGCTTGGAGCCTGGAGCTAACAGCAACGAGCTGATCGAAGATAGAAGATCGGTGATAAAAGTTAGAAGTTAGGAGCGAACTCCAGCAATAGCGGATACTGGATAGTAGGAACGGCAAAAAATTCTCGTTTACCGGAATGCGGCCGCCTTGGTCTTCTC
>QHPP01000176.1 GCA_003219125.1 Verrucomicrobiota bacterium | reverse complement strand
TTTCGAAATGAAAATCGCCCAGCTTTCTTGCCACCAGCGGCCGCAGTTGCGAAAGATCGGCGAAATCGAGTTCCTCCAGAATTAAATGGAGGCAGGTCCCGGCCCGCATCCCGCCGGGAAAAGCGTGAATCCCCTGCGTCGGCAGGACCGGCTCTTCTGCAATCTCGCCCCCAGGTTGCAGCCTATCGTAATCCGGTGTCTCCGGTTCTTCCGTTCGCCCGCTGATCAGCGAACTGAAACTCGAAATCCGCCAGCTTCGATCGATCTCCTTATCGAAAATTCGCGGTGCTAGTGATGTTCGCAACGCTGATGTCGGTGCAAAAACTCTTTCACTGCTTTCGGGCAAATCTTCAACCGCGATTACATCACTTTCGCCAAATGCCTCCCGCACGCGTCCGCTCGTGTTGGACTCGCCTTTTTTCTCAAGAAATGCGTCGGCTGATGCTTCCTCGGAAAACAGCCAGGCTAGCGCCGATTTCGATTTTCGACGACTTTCCTGCCAAATTAAATAGCTGCGATGTTTCGCCCGTGTAAGTCCGACGTAAAGTTGACGAACCATCTCCGCCAGCTCTTCGCGACTCCGGATTTTTTTGTGCTCCGGTAGTTCTTCCAGGTCGAGCACGAGCTGATCGTCTTCGTGAAACTTCAAAAATTCCTTCGCCCCGCTCCACGGCTCCTTGCGCACAAACGGGCAAAACGTGACGTCATACTCGAGGCCTTTGCTTTTGTGAATGGTAACGATCCGAACCGCATCTTCGTCACTTTCCAAACGCAATTCATGTTGGTCTTTTAGTTCGCCGCCGAGGGAAATTTGCCGCGCCAGCCACTTGATCAGTCCATCAATGCCGAGGCGATTTTCAACGCAAGCTGCGTGCAACAGTTCGATTAAATGCAAAACGTTCGTGAGCCGGCGTTCGCCGTCGCGCCAGTAGAGCAAACGGGAGCGCACTTTCTCGCCGATAAGAAGTGCCCGCATCATTTGCACGAAACCCTGATCACGCCACAGCAGGTGGTAATCGGCAAAGCGATTGAGGGTCGCTTCCCACTCCGCTTCATCGCTCGACAAATTTTCCAACGCGTTCGCATTCAGGCCGAACACCTCTGTCGCCAGCGCGGACCGAACTATTTTTTCATGTGTTGGCTGCGCCACTGCCAACAGCACCCGCAATAACTCCGACGCCTCGCCGGATTTGAGAACGCTGGCCGCACTGTAAACGACCGATGGAATTCGATAATCCGCCAGCGCCCTCTGAACCCAGCCTGGCTGCGTGTTGTTATTCACCAGGACCGCGATGTCGCGCGGCTCAATCTTCCTCGCCCCGATTTTGGTTTCGCCGGCCAACAATGACGCAATCTCCGCCGCCACCGCTTCTTCCACTCGTGCCTTGTCCTCAGTCGATGCGATCCAGAAACGCAGCGGCTGATCCCGCCGGCCGCCCATCGTAAGTGGCTCGGCATCGGATTTTCCCGATGGTGCTACCGGTGAAAGCTCGATGCTTTCAATGACAAATGGACCGTCGCGCCGACTGAACATCGTGGTTACTCCATCGAGGAGCTTGGCTTCCGAACGCCAATTTCGTTCCAAGGTATAACGGCGATTCGCGACTTTTGCCGCTTCCAAATAAGTAAAAACGTCCGCGCCCCGAAATCCATAGATCGCCTGTTTGGGATCGCCGATAAAAAATACTGACCTGTCGCTACCGCCATAAATTTGCGAGAAGATCGAATACTGCACCGGATCGGTGTCTTGGAACTCATCCACCAGCGCGACGGTGAAACGCTCGCGCAAAGTTTTTCGTAAATCTTTCCCTCTCTCGCCTCGCAATGCTTCGTCCAGTCGTGTGAGCATGTCATCAAACGATTGAACGCGGTGATCTGTCTTCCGCCGGCGCAATTCCTCACGCGCCCATTCACAAAATTCCGCTTGAAGCGAGACGACGAAACGTCCCGCCAATTCTGCGAATTCCTCGGGGTCACCCCCCACGCGGCACAGCTCGGTAATTTTCTTTTCCAGAGCGGCGCGATTTTCGAAACGGGGCGAAACGCGCAAAGTAGGATTGTTGGTTATTTGAACGAGCAACTCAACCAAACCCGCCGGCGTCAGTCGCTCCCGCACCACCGTAGCGATGATGGTATCGTCGTTGTAAAAATGGGCGCGCCAAAAATCGTCTGCGACTTCATGCAGGAAACGAGATTGATCCGTCACCACCTCGGCCTCGAACGGCACTCCGCTTTCGAACGCGCGATCGGCCAAAACGCGCGCGCAAAAACCGTGGATGGTGAAGATGGGAGCTTCATCAAAACTTTGCAGCGCCAGTTTCAAACTGCGCTCGAATTGTTTTCGGTTCGTAATCCCTTTAACGATCTCCGCGACGAACGGCAGACGCGTCTGCGCCAGCGCATCGGCGATTGTATCGCGAATGCGACCACGCAATTCCGCGGTCGCGAGCTCCGTATAAGTAGTAACCAGAATTTGCTCGATCGGGATTGCCTGCTCCACCAGCAATCGCAAAACGATGGCCGATATCGTCGTTGTCTTCCCCGTGCCTGCGCTCGCTTCGATTACGGTGAATCCCTTTTCCAGTGAAGTCTGTGTAGCGTTGAATTCGGGTTTCATCGCCGTTTGCGCGCGGAAAAAATCGGTTTGAAAACAAGAAGGCTGATCTTTTCCCACTCTTCATCGAGAACGTCGTCGGTATCGCGGAACGCCAGCTTGATATAGCTATCGTCGCGCTCGCCCCTGCTCTTCTCGTCGTACTCGTTGCTCTTCCAATCGCTTCTTGCGGAATAGCGCGCGCTGTCCAGCTTCCTTCCGGCAAAGAGTTTTTCGACAAACGTCCAGGAACTTCGCGGAAATAGCCGCAACGGTTGGCGGAGGCCGCCCCAATAAATCGTCAGCAAGTCAGTCAGAATCTCGCGCGCGTTTTTCATCGGCGGAAATTCGTAACCGGCGATCTCTTCTCCTTCCTTTCCAAAAAGCAGGGCGGGTTTTTGCTCGGCCAGGTTCCGCGCCAGATGCTCGATCCAGATTCGTACGAAATCTTTCGTTTTTAATTTCGTTAGTCGGTAATGCAGCAGAATCTCGCCGCGGATGCGATCGATCCGACCGCTCAAAGTGAAATCGCCAATCTCCGCACGAACAATAGTTGCCGGCTGCGCTTGCACCGCCACCTGCTGCCGAATTGCGTCGGCGAACGTTGTCACATTGGCGCATAACTCATCAAAAATTAGTCCACCCGTCCCACCCGGCGGCAAAACGCCTGACGCCCGCACCGATGCGAGCGCGCTTTCCGGATCAATCCCATCGAGGGCAGCGTCCAGCAATTGTTGCTCAATGCTGTAACGATCGAGCGGATGAAGGGCGAATGGTTCCCGATCTTCCACTTCTTCCCGGTCGCGTGGCAGGTCGATTCCCAGCCGGTGCCGCACAAAAAATTTCGCGGGATGGGAAAAAAAATCCACCAGGCGCGCGATTTCAACGTCACGCCATTTCTCATCCGGCTCGCTTAGTAGTTGATCGAAAAATGGCGATGCTTCGAAGCGATCCCTTTCCGTGACGATTCCAGCCGCGCAGTTGTCCGCCGAGTAACTGAACAATCTGCTATTACCTTGAAAATTGCGCGGGCTGAAGGCCTGCAACGGATGTTTGATTACGAACTCGGCGAAGGGCGCGTCGAAATTCTCCGCAACATAATCGAGCAGCTCGCTCACCAGCACGCTCGGTGGCAGCGGCTTGTTATCCCGCAACGATTGCCCGACGTAACTGAGATAGAAAACTTCGCGCGCGGAAAGAAGTGCCTCCAGGAAAAGTTCGCGATCAACGTCGCGGATGTTTCGATCTCCGCGTTTCGGATATTGTGCCACCAGATCAAAACCCGGGGCGCGATCGTGCCGCGGATAGGCCGTGTCGTTCAGCCCAAGGAGACAAATGATTTTGAATGGAACGCTGCGCATTGGCTTGAGCGCGCAAAAGGTCAGCTGGCCGGAGAGAAAACCGGCGCCGCTGCTTGATTCTTCGAGAGAATGCCCCAGTTGCGCGATCACGACATCGAGCGGAACCGCGCTTTCGTTATGCGAGGCGGCGCCAATTTCGCCGAGTGCGGCGATAGCGTCGCGAAGCCGGTTCAATTCACGTTGCGCCGCCTCCTCGGCTTCGAAAAAAGCGTCGAGCGTGTCGCGCAAATCGCCTTGCCACTCGGAGAGCGAGCGCGGTTTGCTGAATTCAGCAGTGCGCGAAAAAAGCCGTTCCACAAATTCGACAAAGTTTCCGAGGACTTCCATATCCGAGCCCTCGATTTCATCGAATGGTAAAATTCCGTCGAACAATTCCCGGTTCTCCGGTCGCAGCGCGCAACCGAGCAACATCCGGTCGAGCCCGTACCGCCAACTGTTCTCCGCGAAGGGGGGTAAGCCCAGTCGCTCCCGATGTTGCGCGTCGATCCCCCAGCGGATCGCACACTCGTCCACCCAACGCCGAATCGTTTCCATCTCTGCTGGCGCAATTCCAAAACAGCGTTGCACCGCCGGTGCTTCCAGAATTGCAAAAACTTCGCTTGCCATGAAACGCCCCGGCAAAATTTCCAAGCTGCGAAAATATGTGTCGATGATTCCGCTACCGGCGCGTACTTCCCGGTCAGCAACCGAGTACGGAATTTTGTACTTCGGATTTTCCGGCACGCCGAATACCGCATCGATAAAAGGCGCGTACATGGAAACGTCTGGCATCATTACGATGATGTCTTTCGGCTTCAGCGCAGGATGATGCTGAAAGAGATCGAGCAGATGATCGTGTAAAACCTCGAGCTCGCGCACGATGCTATGGCAGGAATGAATTTGCAGGGAGCGATCGCTGGGCGCGATGGGTCGCTTTACTTTGGCCGTGCCCGACTTCAGTTCGAAAATATCATTTTGAATTTCCAACAACACCGGTGTTGCTCCGGATTCCGCCTTCGCCGGTGAAACGAAATCTTCGTGCTCCGCCGCCGGCGTGAGCTCAGCAATAAGATTCAAGAAGTCGCGACCGACTTTTCCGTTTGCGCCTAACAACTCGTTGTCGCCGGCTTCTTCCTCGTCAAATCCGAACAACTCCGGTTGTTTCGCTCGTGCCTTTTCGCGCTTCGAACGAATATCGCCCCACCAATGCGGGGTCGGTTCCAGCACAAAAAGATGGACCGGACAGAGCGCGCAAATTTCTCCGATGAGCGAGATGTAAAACGGCGGCAGAGTCGTGACCCCGAAGATCGAGACGCGCTCGGGAACCGGCGCGCGCCTATGCTTGAGTGCATCGATCAATTGCAATCCCAGCGCCGCTTGATGCTGGCCCGGGGCGGCTTGCTGCAATTGACGCCAAAGGATCGGTTGCCAATCCTTCCCCTCGCCCGCGTCCCAATCCAAAATCATTTTGGGGCGAAAAACGAGATATTGGTCGAAAACGTGAGCGATTCTTCGGGCCAGCTCATACCCGCGCAGTTCAGTCCGTTCGCCGCGGAGGTAATTTGCGACCGCAGCAAACTCCGGACGGGTAGCAACGCGCGGCAGATCTTTCATGATCCGCCACGTCATCACCTCCTGATCGAAAAGATTCGTCGCTTCAGCTTGAGGGAACGCTTCCTGCAAAAGATCCTGAAAGAACTTTTGCGGAAAAGGAAACTGCACGTTTGAGCAAATGCCGTGGCGTTCTGCGATCTGTTGCTCGAGCCAGCGGCGCATGCCGTTGCTTTGCACAACAACGATTTCCGGCAGGAGCGGCGAGCGAAGTGGATCGGCTGTAAGCTCGGCCAGATGGTCGGCCAGCCGCTCGAGGCGGTTGCTGGTATGCAGAGTGAGGCCGGGACGGCGTGTTGCGGGCACCATCCTATATTAAATAGGCCGCCAAAAATTTCGCGCGCGAAAACACCTTCAAGAAATCGTCGCCTCGCTTCGAGGCCGCGGCTATTTCTTCCGACTTCTAACCGCTGTGTTGAAGTTACTTCGCCGGCTTCTGCTTTTTCTTTGCGAGGGCGAGGCGTTCCGTTTTTCTGCGGCGTGCGGCGCGTTTCCTAACGTTGTCTCTTCCTTGACTGTGTCCCATAGGATCCTAACTCTCACCCTCCCTCAAGCAGTTCCAAGCCTTTTCGCTTCAGCCCGGATAACCGAGAACCCACCAGTCCGCTCGTGGCTTTCTA
>QHPP01000131.1 GCA_003219125.1 Verrucomicrobiota bacterium | reverse complement strand
GTCGTCAGCATCGTTGCGCACTTTGCTGTCGGCGCGATCAAATCGCTGATAACTATTCGCTCGTGGTGGGCCTCCGGTTTTGAGATGACTCTCGTCGGCGTGATCGAAGCGGTCGTGACCTATGGCCTTGGTCTGGCTTTCGGAGCCGCTGTGCAATGATATTTTGACTTAATGAGAAGTGATTATTGGGAAGTGAAAAGAGATCTACGTTCCACTATTCTTGTCACTCCTTGCGACCTCTCTACAATCCCGAATCTGGGTCGAGAAAATCCCGCTCGCGGGACACAATTCCGAAGCTCTTCGCCAGACGGTGACAGTTAAGCCGCACAACTCGAGTTTCTTGCGACGAAAGCTTGTGTTTGGCACGTCCGTTGCATAAGGCTCTCTCGAACACTGTCGTTCATTCACTCAGCTTATGTACTCTCGACTCACCATTGTTTCTATCGCCAGCGCATTGGCCGTCTCGGCGGTCTGCGCTCAGGATAAACCGCAACCAACCGTTGATGAGTTGGTCGCAAAAAATGTGGCTGCGAAGGGTGGCGCTGACGCCCTGCGCGCGCTGCAATCGGTTCGTTTCACCGGCAAAATGCTGGTGAACGAAGGCCAGATCCAGCTCGCTTATGTCGAGACCAAGAAGCGGCCCGGCGAAGTGCGGTCAGAAGTCACCCTGCAGGGCATGACCGCCATCCAGGCTTATGACAGCCAACAAGGCTGGAAAGTTTCGCCGTTCCAAGGCCGCAAAGATCCGGAAAAAATGTCGGCCGATGACACAAAGTCGCTGATGGAAGAGGCCGAAATTGACGGGCCATTAGTCGATTGGAAGGCAAAGGGCAGCACCGTTGAGTATCTCGGCACGGAAGACGTCGACGGCACCTTGGCGCACAAGCTCAAAGTGGTCCGCAAGAACGGCGACGTAACTTTTGTTTATCTTGATCCCGATGCTTTCCTGGAAATTCGCAAAACTACGCAACGGGTGGAGCAAGGCGCACAGGTGGAAGTAGAGACCGATGTGGGCGACTACGAAAAAATCGCCGGCGTCTTTCTTCCCTTTTCCATTGAGTCCGGCCGCAAGGGCGATCCGGACAAGCAAAAAATCATTATCGACAAAGCGGAGGGAAATATTCCGGTCGATGACGCCATCTTTCGTTTCCCGACGGCGTCCGCGAAATAACTCAACCAATTTCTGATCATTATGCGTTCTTTCTTTCTTATTCTCCTCGTCGCGTTGTTGGTTGATTTTAACGTACGCGGTCAGCAACCGTCGCCGGAGCCGCAAGCCACTTTTAATTCCGCGACCATCTCCGGTCTCGGCGCGCGCAATATCGGGTCCGCGGCGATGAGCGGCCGAGTATCGGCCATTGCCGGGACCAAGGAAAGTTCCGGCAAAATCACACTATTCGTGGGTGCGGCCAGTGGGGGCGTCTGGAAATCGGACGATGGCGGGACGCGTTATCGGCCGGTCTTTGACGAACAAGCCGTGCAATCCATCGGCGCGATCGCGATCGATCCGAAAAACACAAAGAACATCTGGGTGGGAACGGGTGAATCCTGGACGCGCAACAGTGTTTCGATCGGCGACGGCGTTTATCGATCAACCGACACCGGCGAATCATGGACGCATGTCGGGCTGGAGAAATCGGAACGTGTGGCGAGGATTGTCGTCAGTCCGAGAAACAGCGACACGGTTTTCGCGGCCGTTCCCGGAGCGTTGTGGAGTGATTCGCCCGACCGCGGTCTCTACCGAACGACAGACGGTGGCAAGACCTGGAGCCTCACTTTGAAGGGACCAAACCTTTCCACCGGTTGCACTGACGTCGCGATCGACCCGAGCAAGCCCGACAACATGTTTGCCTGTATGTGGGATTTCCGGCGCAAAGGCTGGGAATATCGCTCCGGGGGCGATGGGCCGGAGAAGCCATCGGCCAGCGGATTATTTCGCTCGGCCGACGGCGGCAATACGTGGACGGAAGTGACTCCGGAAGCGAATAAAGGATTTCCAAAAAAACCGTACGGGCGGCTGGCCATTGCCATCGCTCCCTCCAATGCGAAACGTGTTTACTGTGTCGTCGAGTCTCCGGACAGCGCGCTGTTTGTTTCGGATGATGGCGGCGCGACGTGGGACAAACGTGACAAGAGCAACTGGATGGTATGGCGACCGTTCTATTTCGCCAATCTGATTGTCGATCCAAAAAACCCGGACCGCGTTTTCAAAACTGACGGTGCGCTCATCATGAGCATGGACGCGGGAAAAAGTTTTGCCGTGGTGGGTGGATTTCAGGGTTCGCACGGCGACGTGCACGACGTGTGGATGGATCCGACGAATCCACAAACGGTCTTTTCCGGGGATGATGGCGGGATGTGGTATTCGTACAATGGCGGGAGCAAATGGTGGAAAGGCGAGAACCTCCCCGTCTCCCAGTTTTATCACGTGAGCGTGGATGAAGAAGATCCGTACCGCGTTTACGGAGGTTTGCAGGACAACAGTTCATGGGTGGGCGAGACGCAATACCCGAATGGCATTACCAATCACCAATGGGAAAACATGTACGGCGGCGACGGTTTCTGGATGTTCCCCGATCCGGCCGATCGGGACTGCATCTACGCTGAATATCAAGGTGGCGAGATTGCACGAGTAAATCGACGCACGCACGAAGGGCGCAACATCAAGCCGCGACCAAATTATAAGGAGAAGCTGCGTTACAACTGGAATGCGCCGATCGCGCTGTCGCCAAACGAAAAGGGAACGATCTACGTGGGCGCGCAATTCCTGTTTCGTTCGCGCGATCACGGTCAGAACTGGGAGCGCATTTCGCCCGACCTGACGACGAACGATCCGGAGAAACAAAAACAGGAACAATCGGGCGGTGTGACGGTGGACAATTCCTCCGCCGAAATGCACACGACGATTTATTCGATCAGTGAATCGCCCAAGGACAAGAATGTGATCTGGGTCGGGACAGACGATGGCAACCTGCAAATCACGCGCGACAGCGGCAAAAGCTGGAACAACGTGGTCGGCACCCTTCCGGATCTGCCGAAAAACTCGTGGGTTAGCTGGGTGCAGGCGAGCAATTTCGAGGCAGGCACCGTCTACGCCACGTTCGATCGACATACCTTTGGCGACATGGCGCCTTACCTTTACAAGACGACCGACTACGGCAAAACCTGGACGCCGATCGTAACCGGAAAGGACGCCAAGGGAATTCGTGGCTATGCCCACGTGATCAGGGAAGATGTGATGCAACCAAACCTGCTTTTCCTTGGCACCGAGTTCGGGTTCTTTGTCTCAATCGACGCCGGAAAAAGCTGGGCGCAATTCAAAGGGAATCACTTTCCGGCTGTGGCCGTGCGCGACATGGTCATTCAAGGGCGCGAGAACGATCTCGTCATTGCCACGCACGGGCGTGGCATTTGGATCGTGGACGATATTACGCCGTGGCGCGCGTTGACATCAGACGTGATGTCACAGGAAGTAGCATTTGTATCTGCGCGTCCAACCCAGCAACGCATTCAGGGTAATGGCGGCTGGGCTAATGGCGACGCGGCCTTTGTCGGAGATACGCTGCCGGACGCAGCCCTCATTACTTACTACCAGAAGTCACGGCATCTTTTTGGTAAACTGAAACTGGAAGTGCTCGATTCTTCCGGGCAGGTAGTTGACGAACTACCCGCCAGTAAGCGACCGGGCTTGAATCGCGTCACTTGGAGCATGCGGGCAAAGCCGCCGCGCGTCCCACCGGCGGCGCAGGTTGCTTTCAATGGTGTCCGCGGCCCGCGACTTGTTCCCGGGGTTTACACAGTTCGTCTAACGAAAAATGGGGAAGCGACTGAAACGAAGCTTACCATCGGGCTCGATCGCCGAGCAAAATTCAGCGAAGCAGATCGGAAAGCGCAGTTCGATGCGGCAATGAAAGTGCGTGCGTTGTTCGATGAAGAAAGTGCGCTAATGGATCGTATTTTATTTCTGCGCGGTGCGCTTGCGAAAACAGGCAGCGCCTTGTCAGAGTCCGAATCATTGAAGAAGACCGTGAGCGATTTCGATGGCAAAGTGGATGCTGTCCGCAAGCAAATCGTAGCTACGAAAGAAGGTGGCGCGATCACGGGCGAGGAACGCTTGCGCGAACATACCGATCAACTTTATGGCGCGCTCCTGAGCTATGAAGGCAAGCCAGGCGACTATCACCTCGCCTACATCGAAGCGTTGAAACGCGAACTCGCCGATGCCTCGAATGAGTTTGCGGGGCTAGTGGCAAAAGATTTGCCCGCGCTAAACGACACCCTCAAAGCCAAAGGACAACCGACGATTTCGCCCCCACCAGAGAAGGTCGCGGTTAACGACGCCACCGCCAACTTTGCCGGCGGTGGCGGCATTACTGGGCAAAACGATCCCGATGGACCTGCTGCCAAAATTACCCTGCCCGCGGATTTTCGTATTTTGCATTAACTGGGAATCCCTCGCATAATTCTCCGAACAAGACTATTCGGGGGTTTAGCGCAGTTGGTAGAGCGTGTCGTTCGTAATGAGTCCAATGTTTGTTAGCGCACATTATCGACGCGCTCACACTTGCTCACTAGAGGGTAAAGAGCCGAATCGCGCTTATCCCACGTGGTCTCACGCGTGCCGAAAATTCGGCGCGAGTGGACAAAGCGGCGTACCAACATGCACGCGCGCGATGCGTCACCGTTGTTTCAACGCGCGTTATTCTAAGGGTTGGCGACTAACTGTGGTGCAGGTTTGCTGAGCACAATTTAATCGCTCGCTTTCTGCGCAGTGGCAGTAAGAGCTTCAATTTGCTTCTGCTGCTTCGCGATCATTTCGTTTTGCTTGGCAACGGTCGATTCAAGTTTGATCGTCGTCGCTGCCTGTTCCGGAACCCTACGATGCTCCTTCAAAAACTCATTCAGTAACATTTTGTTCACCGCTTCATAGCGAACGGTGTTGGCGTTCCTTGCTCGTCCAGAACTACCAGATCAGGATTCACCTTCTCCACTTGTTCAGCGATCAAACATCATAACGTATCCGCATCAGTGGCGCTGTTGTTAGCGGTATTTGAATCGGGCACGCCGTTGGGAGAAGTGACGGTGGCCGTATTCGAAATCGAACCTGTCGCAGAAGCACTGATAGTGCCGCTCGCCTTGTAGGTGATCTTGCTGCTGGCGGGCATGCTCACTGTGTCATTGATGTGGCCGCTACCACTGGCGCTGAACCCGGAGGCACCGCCACTCTGGATCGCGGTGTAGGTTACGCCGGTAAAGGCGGCCGGGAAAGTATCCTGGATGGCCGCGCCGGTTATGTTACTGGGTCCAACATTCGTCACTACAATCGTGTAGATATCCTTAGTGCCAGCGATGGCGGCCGTCTTTCCATCGGTCAATGTCACCTTCAGGTCTGCTTTGGAAGTGATATTTTCGGTATCAGTGGCGGTGTTGTTTGCCGTGTTTGGATCGCTGATTCCGGCCGGAGCAGTTACTTGCGCCGTGTTCGACAGCGTGCCAGTCGCAGCCGAGCTGAGTTTACCGCTCGCTTTGTAGATGATTTTGCTCGCGGAAGGCATCGTGACAATATCATTAATGTTGCCACTTCCACTGGCCGTAAAGCCGGTCGCGCCACCAGCTTGGGTGGCCGTAAATGTCAGGCCAGTCAGCGCTGCTGGGAAGCTGTCCGATACTGATGCGCCGTTCGCAGCAGCTGGGCCGACGTTAGTTACGACTATGGTGTAGGTATTCTGCGTGCCAGCAATCGCCACTGTCTTGCCATCGGAAACTGTAACCTTGAGGTCAGCTGAGGGACTGGGTGCTGGCGTCGGGGTTGCGGTTGGAGTAGGAGTCGCCGTCGGCGTGGGTGTAGGTGTCGGTGTCGCGCACGGTGTCGGCGCCGGTTCTACCTTGTATATCTCCATACCACGTATTTTTAGATTAAGGGCAACATGCAGAGTTGCATTGAAGTCGTCGGGTGAGCTTGCGGGGTTAAGAGTTTCGCCATGCGTCGGGTTGGTCGTCCAGTGCAGGAAGAGTTCGTTGGCGGAAACACTGTTCGACGTAGTCGTACTGCTTTGAAGCGGAGCAATCGAGTAGGCAAAGTGGCAATTGTAGGTGTTCGCCGCGTAGTCGCTGACCTCCCTCATCGAGGTAGCCGGATCTTCAGCCGCATTCGATGGGTTGAACGGCGGAACCGGCAATCCCATCACAGTGGTGCTAGGGAAGGCGTTCATGTAGAAGTCGATGATCTGCTTCGACGATGATTTCCAGGCATTCACCTCCGCCTGCGTCGAGCCGAGAGCCGCGGTGTCCTGTGTTCCTGGCGCGATGTTCCACTCGTCGTGGTTGCCTATACCGGTTATTATGATGTAGGACACGGCGGGATTGCTGTCATAGCGCGCAGCAAAGTCGGTGATGAACTTCTGCCACCGAGTCATGAACACGGTGTCGCTAGGAACAGGAATCTTGAGGCCGATGAGTCCAGGTGTGTCCTGCATAGTGTAGGACTGCGCGTTGTAAGGAGCCGCATAGAGCCATGCGGGGCAATCTGTACCAGCATTAATAGATATTCCGCATTTCTTACTGTTTGCAGCGGCCAATGCAACTGCATCATCTAGGTACTGCCACGTGTAGGTATCGGGAGTTATTTCTATGTCCGACCACCTTACCTTCCAGCGCACGCCATCGCAGTTTGCGTTGCTTATGGCGGTTCCTGCCGAGGTGAATGCTTGGTTGGTTGCTGACAGTTTACCACTTGAGAAGATGTACATACCTTTCGGTGCTTCCTTCATCTCGGTAGCGTGGCCTGATGCTGCGATTAGACAGAGCAGGAGAGTCAATTTCGCCAGCGTGTTCATCGTTTAACTTGTGTCATGGTTCAGGGTTGATTGGCAAACCGTTTTGTAAAAGCTTTAGAGTTTTGTGAGCAAAATCGATGCGAACATTAGTGGTTCCCTGCTTTTTTCGCGAATGAACCACACTACGAAGGCCGCGACAATCGCCGTGCACAGAGGCTTCACAGGGAGAAAGAAGAGGGCGGCACGACTCAGATTGCCCGAGGGTCGGCGGAACAGCGCTTGGATTGAGAGACGGAACCTCA
>QHPP01000130.1 GCA_003219125.1 Verrucomicrobiota bacterium | reverse complement strand
GTCGTCATCTTATCAGGTTGAGGTGGTTTTTCAAACCCTCCCCCTTGCCGTATGTATTTTTGCCTTGCCACACCTTTCAAACTCCGTTGGATAGGACGCACCGACACGCCGGAGCAACATTTAACTGCACAACTTCATCGACGCATGAAATACAAGAATTTCTTAATTATCGCCGCGTTTTTTGCGACTATTGTCATTAGCTTCCCGCTTCATACTGAGGCCGCGCCGAAAAAAGCGTTTCCCTCACCGGACGCCAGCACTTCCGCAGATGCGGATGCATCCCCTGCAACCGCAGCAACGGCTAGCGGCAAGATGCGAGCTACGCCGTTCAAAGGCATGATCGCCGCAGTGGATGACAAAGCAAAGACGTTCACCATCGCTGGAAAAGAAAATTCGCGTGTCCTCAAGATTAGCGACAAAACCATCATCACCAAGGGTGGCCAGCCCGCGACGATGAAAGACGTGGTCGCTAATGAGGAAGTGAGAGGTTCCTGTTATAAAATGCCGGACGGCTCGATGGAGGCAAAAATCGTGAAGCTCGGGCCATTGACCGACGCGGAGAAAACGGAAAAAGAAGCGCGCAGAGCGAAACGGGAAGAAAAGAAAGCTGCTGCTTCAGCGGTTGGATCTACTGCTCCATCGGCGAGTCCAAGTCCGTAGGAACCTCACGCCGGCAGTTTTATTTAGCCGCTTTCATGGCCACGCGTAAATCGGCGACAAAGCGAGCATATTCGCGTTCGCGGGATTCTTCGTCGGGCTGACGCAAGAGCGAGGAAGGATGAACCGTTGCCACAACTTTTTGCGCAAGACGCGACGAAAGAACTTTACCGCGTTCTTTCGTGACACGGAAGCTCGGTCCGAAAACCGTCTGCCCTGCGGTTGAACCGAGACAAACAACAAGCTTGGGCTCGACCAGGCGCAGCTCGGCTTCCAGCCATGGCCGGCAGGCGGCAATGTCGCGCGAGCTCGGTTTCTGATGGATCCGTCGTTTCCCCCGCGGTTCCCATTTGAAATGTTTCACCGCGTTGGTCACATAAACTTCGTCCCGATTAATTCCCGCTTCCTCCAGTGCGCGATCCAGAATTTTTCCTGCCGGACCTACGAATGGCTTCCCGGCCACATCTTCATAATCGCCCGGTTGCTCGCCGATCATCAACATGGTGGCGTGCTTCGGCCCTTCGCCGAAGACAGTCTGCGTTGCTCTTTTGTAGAGCGGACAGGCGGTGCACTTTTTCGCGGCCGCGGCGACCTTGGCGAGGCTGTCCGTTTCCGGCACAGGCGCCGGCCGCCAGCTATCTTGTCCATTCGCTCGCATATTTAATTATGAGTCGTAGCTCGGCCGCGAATTGTATGTGATTGATCGAATATCGCGGCCTACGGCAGCGGTTGCAACGTGGCAAAATGACGCTGGAAACTCCGCGCTTAATTCTGCGCCAATTCGCTGCTGATGACCTCGATCGCATGTCGGAATTGATGGCGAACAAAGATTTCATGCGTTTCTCGATGGGGCCGATGACGCGTGAACAAACACAAAGTTTCCTCGACAAAGTGATCGGCTGGGACCGGGATGGTTTGCCATCACAATTCGCCATCATTTTACGGTCGAGCGGAACCCTCGCTGGTTACTGCGGTTTCTTTCATCACGAAGTCGACGGCAAAATGGAAATTGAGATCGGTTACAGATTGGATAGCGCATTCTGGAACCGCGGACTTACCACTGAAGCAGCCCGCGCGGTTCGTGATCACGGGTTTCGCGATTTGAAACTCAATTACGTCATTTCTTTGATCCATCCGAAAAACCACCCATCTCGCCGAGTGGCGGAGAAAAACGGAATGACTTTGGAATGGCAAACTACTTTTAGAGGTTTTCCGACATTCGTTTTCGCGATTACGCGGAAGCAGTGGGTGAAGCTCCGATGTGAGATCTAAAAGAGCAGCGCGATTAGGCCTCGCTTTCTTCAGCGATGGCGGCAACTGGCGCGTGACGCCGGATGAATTCGGCCGCCAAAGCACGGTAGGCGCGGGCGCCGGCGCCGGTTTTGTCGTATTCCAAAATAGTTTTGCCGAAGCTGGGCGCTTCGCTTAAGCGCACCGTCCGCGGAATAACGGTGTCGTAAACCTTTGTGGCAAAATGTTGACGCACTTCCGCTACCACTTGTGCGCTCAAATTCGTGCGGCTGTCGAACATCGTCATGAGAATGCCGCCGATTTGAATCTTCGGATTTGCTCCGGAATCGCGCACTTGCTCGACCACGCGCACAATTTTGACCAGACCTTCCAGCGCGAAGTATTCGCATTGAATCGGGGTCAGGATTTCATCGGCCGCTGCGAGCGCGTTACTCATGAGAATTCCGAGCGAGGGGGGACAATCGAGCAGCACAAAATCGAAGGCGCTGTCGGCACGCAACGGTTGCAACGTTCGCGCCAGCCGCAGCAAATGATCCGGCATGCGCGCAATTTCCACTTCCGCGCCGGCCAGATCGAGATCGGCTGGAACGAGAAAGAGGTGATCCAATCGCGTCGGCAAAATTTTGGCAGCAAGGGCCGTCTCGCCCAGCAAAGGATCGTACAAGCTTTCTCCTTCGAAGTCCTGCATTCCGAGCGAGCTGGTGGCGTTGCCCTGGGGGTCGAGATCAATGAGCAGAATGCGTTGGGCGCGTTCCGCCAGCGCAGCCCCGAGATTCACCGCGGTCGTAGTTTTGCCGACGCCGCCCTTTTGATTGGCAATGGCGATGATTTTCATTGTGTCATCGCGGGACCATCAGCGTACGCAGCTCGAAAGTGCGCCGACCATCGGCTTCGTGCCACCAAAGTTCGTCAGGCGCGGGCAACATTTCTGTTACTTCCAATTCACCGGCTTTACTCAGCCAGCGATGAAAAATTTCGAGAAAAAGGTAACTCTCGAAATCGATAAACACAGGCTTGGTATCTTTGTCGCGACCTTCCGCGCCACTGCGTCGCAATGCCTGTTCGGTCGGACGAATGTAAATAAAGCGAGGCCAATCTTTGGTGGCGCGCAATCTTTCGATGGCGAGAACCAGTTCACGCGAAAGGCCGGCGAAATTTCCATCCCCCATTTCCTCGCTGGAGACAGTCCAGCTGCGGCGCTGGACGATGACGCGCCCGCAACGGAGTCGCGGTGTGTGCGGCGCCAACCCGAATTGGAACGGATGAAACCCAAGCGGAATGATCCAATTGCGGGCAAAGGACCCGAGGTATTGGCCATCGGCGCGAAGCGCGACGTCGCCATCTGGCTCGATGAAAACCTCGGCCTGCGCTGGCGAAACGGAATGCCAGCGTGGATTACCGCGTTGTGTCGAAGCGAAAACCGCCTGCTGGGGCAGCGCATCGAAAATCCGCACCGTGGTGTGCGCGGTAAAATCGGCGGCGAAGAAGCCAAAATGAAAAAATGGTTTGCCGCTCGTGGCTAGTTGAAGAGCACGGGAAAGGGCGGTGTGATCGGGACAACTCCAGTACATACAATGATGCAAGGTGGCAGCGGCCGGATGCAGCTCGCTTACGATCCAGCGATATTCGCCTCGCGAAATCGCGTCCTGTGATTTGGCTGCAAGTTGCAAGTCGGCAGAAGGGAAAGTGAATTCGTCAAATTTCTGATAGGAGAAATTTTCGCGCACGAAATGGCAATCGGCAGCGGTAAGTTCGTACTCGGCGAGGTGAGCGTGCGGTTTTAGTCGTTCGCGAAAGGCTGCTTTAATTTCCTGAAACGCCATCACGGCCAGGCCAACGAGACCTGGACCGGTCAATGGAAGCTTCGCTGTTTCGCAAGCGCGCAAAAACGCGGGCAGCGGCAGCGTATTTTTTCCAACCTTGTCCAATACCATGCGCAAACCCGCGGCAACGCGCGATGCGACAAAAGCATAATTGTCGCGCCAAAAATCGATCCACGGTTCGGTGTCGATCTCAACTTCGTCGAGAAGCGTTGCGCTGATTTCGAATCTACAATCGCGAAAACATTCTTCGGCGATTGGATTGACTGCGGCATAAAGCGAGCGCTGACCCGGTTTGCGTTCCGCGCCGACCTGAGAAAGCTGCTGCCGCGCGGCGGAAAAAATTTGCTGGCGCTGAGTCGGCTCGATTGTTCCTGAAAAATCCGCGGCGGATTTAACCAATGAATCAGCGAGCGGCAGCCAACGCTGACGCGCCGCTCCGTCGCGCCAGGTCGCGATATCGTCATGCAAAGTCTGGAAGGCGAAGGGTTCGAGCGCCGGAACTTCCAGCGCAGCGATCAGGATCTTTTTATCGATCAAACCGCGAATGACATCGAGTTCTCCATTGACCGGCGCCGCAGCAGGCTGGTCGCCATTTGTGGACTGAATCAGGGCGTGTATTGGCGTTGCGCCATTGCAGCGCGCGATAATTTCCATTTCCGGCGACGCAAGATCGATCACGTCGCCGCTATCCAAAAAGACGAAACGATTGCCGATGAGAAGGCCATTTGGATTGAGGCGCGGCCGGTGCTCCAAAAAGGTTTGCGGGTCGGAATTGATCGCTGCGGCGATAGCATGCGCCGTCCAGCGTTCCAGAAAAACTTCGCGACGGGCGATACCCGGCCGCGGTTCAAAATTTAGCGCGGAACCGCTTTGACCGGCCGAACCCCAAGCGGAAGGACCGAATTCGCTAAAGGTATCGTTCTTGGCCGCGATGCGCTGGAGGTAGAGCAGAAGGTGACGTTCACGTTCGCGGGTGCGGCTGTGGCGAGGCGGAAGCTCGCCGCCGAAGTGATCGATCAGGTGATGAACTTCACCGGAACCGAAGACGAGATAATGTGGAAGAATCCGCTGACTTGTTTGCAACAAGGCGCGACGTGCTCGGCTCAATTCCTCTTCAAGCTGATGTTCCAACCGCGAACGTGCCTGGACGGCGGCGGTCGCGACCCGCGTGTATTCTTGAAGCGGTTGCGGAATTTTCTGCTCGGGAATTTTATCGCGACGAATGGCGGTGCGCCAGGCTGCGAACTCTTCGGAGCTAAGACCGTTATCGCGACGAGTGACAAATTCCAGAGCAGCGCTTTTGAGCTGGTGGAGTTTTTTTTCCTGCGCAAGTAGATCGCGCGCCACGGCGCACGCGTTTGGGGTCGCAAGCTCCTCGAGAAGATCAAATGGAACTCCGGCCAGTCGAATTAAAAACGGCGAAGCGATCCGGTAGGCAGACGACACGATCGCAGCAAAACGAAACTGTCGCGACCTGACAAGTGGTTTGTATTTTTGTTACGTGACAACTTGGGCGGTTTTGTGCTGCGACGAATTGGCAACACCGCGAATTGAGTTCTATATCCCGCGGCGCGGGCGGAGCTGAAGCACGCCAAATCTCTGCCGCTGGGAGAGACGCACGCGCAAGCGGCAGTGAGAGCACGGGAGTGGCCGTGGAGAGGATTGAGGTGAGGGCGTCAGGTTCATTTGCACGAAGGTCGAACAGTCCGCATCCAACGTTTAAGGATTGCGCTGAGCAGGTTCGCGTCTTTGACCCTGATTTCCGATCCAAATCAGATTGGAGCAGGCGCGCGCCGCTCCGAGCACCCACTATAGCTTACTTATCGGCCAGTGGCAGGCGCAGCGTGAAAGTCGTTCCAACTCCAAGGGTGCTGGCGACTTCGATCGATCCGTGGTGGTCGTCGATTACTTTTTTCGTGATGTAGAGCCCAAGACCGGTGCCATTTTTCCCCTGTTTGGTAGTGAAATAGGGCTCGAAGATTTTCCCGATTTCGTCCGCCGCAATTCCGTACCCAGTATCTCGCACCTGGATATCGGCGTAAAGATCCTTCTCCCGGCAATTCACCACAACCTTGCCATGTTTCTCGGTTGCGGCCTGAATGGCATTTACAATGACGTTCTGCAACGCGCGCGTGAGCTGCGTCGGATCGCCCAAGATTATTAATTCTTCATCGGCAATTTCGCAGTCCAGTTGGACACCGTTTTGTGAGGCCATGCCGCTGACACCCCTGCCGACGTCCTGGACGATGCTGGAGATCGAGACTGGTTTTGGTTTGGACGCGCCGACCCTGCCATAGCTTTGCCACATCGTCAGAAGCTCACGGCAAAGCCGCACATTTTGTTCGATAATGTGCAATTCTCTGGATGAGCTCGCATTCCGTTCGCCGTTATTCCCATCTCCGGATTGTTCCAATTTTTTCGCTAAAATTTGAACGTAACCCCAGACGATGGTGAGTGGATTACTCAGATCGTGCACAAATTCAGCCGACGCCTGCCCGAGAGAAGCGAGGCGTTCTTTTTGGGCGAGCTCGTTGCGAAGGCGTTCGTTTAGTTCTTGCAGTTCGTGCGCAGTCGTCTCGCTTTGCCGCTGCAAACGAGTCCGCTCGACGTTGCGGCCGATCACTTCGCGCATCTGTACAGCGTCAAAAGGTTTGTTGATATAATCGTTAGCGCCGAGCCGGAGGGCTTCCTGGGCGGTCTCGAGGGCGCCGAAACCGGTAAACATGATCACGGAAAGATGCGGATCGATTTCGCGGATCCTGCGCAAGCCATCAATGCCGTTCATTCCGGGCATACGAATGTCCATCACGATGGTATCAGGGCGTTTTTCCTGTAAGAGTTGCAGGCCGGTCTCGACGTTTTCCGCCGTATGGACCTGATAGCTAGGCTTGAGCAGCATGCGCAGGCTTTCGCGCGGTCCGATTTCATCATCGATGATGAGAACCTTGGCAGGGTCGGGAGCAGCGGAGATGTGCACTGTGGCCGGGTTTAGAGCTAGGGGCGTGCCGTAGTCAATGTGAAATTATCGCGGGCTGAAACAATTGCGGGGCTTGGCGGAGGGTTAAACAAAAACGGACGGCACGCAAGATCGATCTTGTGAATAACTGAAAAATTGTGAATAAGTGCAGTGGGCAGGGGAGATGGGAAATATAATGACTGCATTTAGTGGGGAAATTAGAATTTGGCTCTTTAATCCATGCCAGGGCTTTGTTTGCTTTCAACGCTAAACTTTTTCGCGCCTCGTCTAAACCAACCTTTGGGCGCAGCAGCTTCTTCGTTGGCTGATACGCCATGATTAAGCGAAACCGCGTCGTCATCACTGGGATGGGGGTTCTCGCCCCGAACGGGGTCGGATTGGAAGCATTCTGGGATTCGCTTCTCCAAGGCCGGAGCGGCATTGGCCGAATCACACTTTTCGACGCCAGCAATTTGAAAAGCCAAATCGCCGGGGAAGTGAAAAATTTTGATCCATTTGAATGGATAGAGCCAGAACTTAAGCCGAAGCGAATGGCACGTCATAGCCAGTTCGCCTATGCCGCGACAAAGATGGCACTCAAAGACGCGGGCTTGGAGATTAACGACGCAGATTTACCGAGCCCCACTCCGGTTGTGGTTGGAGTGAGTACCAGTGCGATGGACATTATCGAACGATCAATTAGCGATTTCGACCGACACGGTTTTCGCGGCATGTCGCCGACGGCGATTTCTGCGTTGAAGCCGCAGGCAGCTGCCAATGCCATTGCAGATCGAATTGGCGTGCATGCGCATGCGGCGACGGTGTCAACGGCCTGTCCATCTGGCTTGGATGCTATTGCCAGCGCAGCCATGACAATTCGCACGGGAGAAGCCGAACTGGCCATCGCCGGCGGGGCTGATGCGCCTTTAACTCCACATACCGTGGCGGCTTTTATCGCCAGCGGTCTAACGGTCCCGTACAATGGAGATCCGGAAAGTGCAAGTAAACCGTTCGATTTAAACCGGGAATCCGGCGTCCTGGCAGAAGGTGCTGGAATGTTCGTGCTTGAAAATCTGGAACGGGCGGAAGCGCGAGGAGCACATATTTACCTCGAACTAACTGGTTATGCCGCCCAGCGCGATCTTGAGCCGGCTCAGTATGGATCCGGCCTGCGTAGCTCCATGGAGATGGCATTGGCAAACGCACGCTGCGAAAAGAGCAAAATCGATTACATATCGGCTTACGGACCTGGAGATCCGATGTTAGACGCCGCCGAGATTCGATTTATCAAAGAGGTATTCGGCCCGTACGCCTATTCTATTCCGATCAGCTCCATCAAAGGCGTTACTGGTAATCCATTGGCCGCGGCAGGGCCACTCCAAATCGCAGCGTGTGCCCTAACGATGCGTGATCAACTAATCCCTCCCACCGCAAATTATCAGACCGCCGATCCTGATTGCGATCTCGATGTTGTTCCGTTGCGTGCGCGTAAAGCCAAAGTCGATCGGGCGCTTTTGAATGTGCGCGGTCTCGGGGGAAGCGCCAGCTCGCTGGTAATGGATCGCGTGTTTTGCTAATGAACAGTCAAGCAGTCCCGATCCTTGGGGCGTTAGTGATCCAGGCGGCGGTGGGGTTCGCTGTTTTCGCCACTAATCGGCATCGCAAGGCGGCCCAAAGCTTCCTCGTCTTGTCGATCGCGATGATTTGCTGGCTGGCAAGTCTCTACTTTGGTTCGACCAGCCGCGATCTCGCATTTGTTGCGAC
Source organism: Verrucomicrobiota bacterium (assembly GCA_003219125.1). Classification (GTDB taxonomy): domain Bacteria; phylum Verrucomicrobiota; class Verrucomicrobiia; order Chthoniobacterales; family UBA10450; genus AV69. The sequence goes on along the minus strand of QHPP01000130.1, from coordinate 8,195 downwards.
AAACATGCGAGTAGCATTTGCTGCCGCAGTCCTGATTTTACTAGCATTAAACTTTCTCCGGCTTTTTACGGTCATGCCGGACGCGACTTGGCGAGATGTCCTTCGTCACTCCCGTGGATGGATCATCCTGGCTCTCGCCCTCATCATTTTCTGTCAGTCAAACCTTCTCTTGAAGGGAGCACGCTTCCCTGATCAACCCGGAGCCGCACCACAGCCGATTTATGGCTGGGGTGTCTATCTTTATGGTTGCTGTTTCGGGAGTGCCTTGGTTGTTCTTCTTGTCGCTTCACTGCGCGATCTTAGGAATAGCTCCGGGAGGATTCGATCGGAACTCGGCTACCTTTTACTCGGCCCTATTTTCATCCTGGTTCTTACTCTCGGCGCCTACCAGATATTACGGTTCTTGGTTCCCCCCTCGCAGTTGTTTTGGTTTGCGCCTCTTCGAGCCGTGCTATTCACACTGATCATCGCCTATGGGATTTCCACGCGAAAGATCATGGACGTTGGCCTCTTTCTGCGGCGCGCGATTTCGTACGGGGTCCTCACGGCATACTTGCTTGCTCTTTACGGAGCGGTTTGGTGGCTGGTCGTCCAGGTAACAGCCTCTCTTTTTTATTCAACTGATCACACTTTTGCTCACATCGCCGCGGCTCTAGTCGTCACCTTCGCCATGGCGCCGGCGCGTGGCTTCTCTCAAAGGTTAGCCGATCGTCTTTTTGTCGGTGGCCGTGGAATCGATTTTCGTGCCACTGTTAGCAAGGCGGCCGCCATCCTCGAATCGGTAACTACCTTGCCGGACTTATTGCGCAGATTTGCTACGACGATTGGCGAGGCCGTCGGCACTGATAGTGTAAATATCTACCTCGAGCGGCGTAAAGTTTTTCGAAAAAGCTATCCGGTGTCCGGTTTACCTGGGACGGTTGATCAATTCAAGGAGGAGGAGCCCTTGGTGCAATGGTTGGCCACTCATCACGAACCGCTCATCCTCGAAGAGCTTCACCGCGCCCGTGGAACCGGAACCACCTTTGCCATTCGCCGCCAACTGGAAGCAGCCGGGGCTGCGGCCGCGGTCGGGATTCTATCACGCGAACATCTCGTGGGCGTCATGCTTCTCGGGCCAAGGCTCTCCGGCCGCATTTATGGCAGTACCGAGCAGAGCGCGCTTCAGGTGTTGTGCGGTCAACTTGCCGTCGCCATTGAAAACGCCGAGCTATTCACCGAAGTCCAAAACGCCCGCATCTATAATGAAATATTACTCCAGAATTTAACTACCGGAGTAGTAGCCGCCGATGCCGACGGTCGAATTACGGTATTCAATCAGGAAGCGGTGCAAATAGCCGGCTTGAATACCAACGGGGGAGAACGAACGGTTGACGACCTTCCCGCACCCCTGCGTGACATCATTCGGACTACTTTGACGTCGGGGGAACGCCAGGAAGACCGGGAAGTGGAATTGCGAGCCGCGGCGGCAAGCACATTTGCGCGCGCCAGCAGCGCAACTTTTCGCGGTCAAGGGGGCGAGCTCCTGGGCGCGCTGATGGTTGTGACCGACATTACCGCGCTGAAACGGCTCGAACTGCAAATTCGTCGCAGCGATCGCCTCGCTAGCCTCGGAACGCTCTCAGCCGGAATGGCACATGAGATTAAGAATCCGCTCGTCTCTATCAAGACTTTTGCTCAGCTCTTACCAGAGCGTTACCACGAGTCCGATTTCCGCGACACTTTTTCCAGCTTAATCGTGCACGAGATTGATCGGATCGATTCGCTGGTCAATCAGCTGCTTCGGTTCGCACGCCCGGCAAAACCATTGCTCCGGCCGATGCATGTGCACGAAGTGCTGGAGAAAACGTTTCAACTCGTTCAACATCGGTTGAACCAAAAGGAGATCAAATTCAACCGGACGTTGGAGGCAAGCCTCGATACGATTCGGGCTGACTCAGATCAAATGGAACAGGTTTTTCTCAATTTTTTCCTTAATGCCATGGATGCGATGAAACGCGGCGGCGAGCTCACGGTGGAGACCGAAATCCGGACCGGTGATTCTCTTGTGACGCATCTTTTGCCGACGGACGAGAAGCGGCACGAAGCGTTATGCATTTCCATTCGCGATACCGGTGAGGGGATAAAAGAGGAGGATATTGCCCGGGTATTCGATCCGTTTTTCACGACGAAAGATTTCGGAACCGGTCTTGGCCTTTCGGTGGTGCACGGAATTATCGAGGAACATGGCGGACAAATCGAAGTTGAAAGCGAGGTAGCCAAGGGAACTGTCTTTCACATCTTTCTGCCGCTGGTGCATTTTGATCAGGAAGTGGTGGCCGCATGAGCGCGGCTACCATTTGCATTCTCTACACCCAGGACGCTGACCTGGCGCGACGGGTTAAGGCTTTCCTTCGCACGATGGCACTGGTTCGCCACGTCACTGACCCCAATCGGATGGAAGCCGTGCTGCAACAGAATTCGCCCGCGGTAATTTTAATGGATCTGCGAGCAAAAGAATGCCGCGACTTGCTCGAGCAACTCGAACAGGATTGGCCGGAATCACTTGTCATCGCTCTTGGCGCCCCTCGCTCCGAACCGCTGCGCGAGGCCGAACAATCCAACATTTATGCGGCGGAAGATTTGCAACTCGACCGTCACCGTTTTCAAACCCTGGTCGGCCGCGCCTTCGATCACCTAAAGATCATGCAGGAGAATCGCGACCTGCGCGAAGAATCGCTTTATCGTCCTTCAGCGGAACAGCCCCGCCGGGCCGAGCCAATGCTGGAGCGTGCGCACTCGTCATCGCTGCCGTTGCTGCGTTTCCCTCGTGTCTTTCGACGCCTGGATAATGTCGAGGGATTGCTTGCCAGCATCGTTGAAGGAGTGGCGGACGCCGCCGGCGTGACCCGCGTTGGAATTTTTTCGCGCATGCGTCAGGGAGATCGCTATCGTCTGCGTGCCGGGCTGCGCTGCCTGCCAGAAACTAACGAGATCGAGTACCACGAGCGCGATCCACTGGTCCGCTGGTTCGAATTACATGGGCACCTCGTTTCTCGCGTCAATCTCGCACATATCGCCGCGCAAAATCAGGGGCCTATCTTGCGTCGGGCGCTCGATAGCTTTGGCGCCGAGGTTATCGTCCCTCTTTATGCACGTGGTCAGATCATCGGCTGGCTCTTTTTCGGCCATCGTATCACCGGTTTACCCTTTAATTACGGTGACCTCGAAGGCCTGATGATCCTGGCCGAGCATGTTTCCACCGTCCTCGAGAACGCACTTCTCTACGAAGAGGTCACACTGCAAAAAACCCTGGCCGAAACGCTTCTGAAATCGATCCCGCCAGGAATCGTCGCCATTGATGAAGAAGGCATCACTCGCTGGTTTAGTCCGCCCGCGGAATCGATCCTCGGGCTGAAAACTTCCGATGCGCTCAACCGGCCGATTGAAGCCGTTGGTCGAAGGCTGGCCATCATGTTGCGGGAAACTCTTGAGGCAAAGTCGAACCTTCCTCCGCGACAGTGGATCGATCCGAACACACGCCGCTCCCTTTCTGTCGAAGCGCGGCGACTTCTCGATCAGCAAACTCCCCTCGGCGCCGTCGCCGTCATTCACGATCTGACCGCGGAGGAGAATTTACGGCAAAAGCAAGACCTGGTCGATCGCGCCGCCTTTTGGACGGACCTGGCCGCGAGCATGTCGCACGAAATTCGCAATCCACTCGTCGCGATTAAGACTTTCGCGCAACTTTTGCCCGAGCGTTTCGATGATCCGGAATTCCGAAAAAATTTCAACCAGATCGTCGTTCAGGAAATCGATCGCCTCGATAAGATCATTACCCAGATCAACTCTTTCGCTCATCCGGCTGAATTGAAGATGAGACCGCTGGATATTCGCACGCCGGTAAAGCGCGGGCTCGAGCTTGCACGCAGCAAATTTCGGGTCAACGGCGGCGTGGCGGTGGAAACGGAACTGCCTGCCAATTTGCCAAAGATTCTTGGAGATGAAGGGGCGCTGGCCGAAGTGGTGGCGCATTTGGTCGCGAACGCGGCCGAAGCGGTCACCGAACAGAAAAAACCGAAGATCACGCTTTCGGCCAAGCCGATTCACGAAGGCGGCCGCGCCAGCGCAGTGCTCGTGACGGTGCAGGACAACGGCCACGGGATTGCGCCAGAAATGCGCGAGAAGGTCTTTTCACCTTTCTGTACGACAAAAGCACGCGGCATGGGACTGGGTCTGCCAATCGTCAAACGGACCGTGTTCGATCACAACGGTCGCGTTGACATCGATACCGGCACGAGCGGCACTGCGGTTAGCATCGCGCTACCTGCGACCGCGAACGACGAATAGCCCCCCAGGCGGACCTGCCGCGTCGGCGGCGTCCATTATTTGGGACCCGACGGAGTTACCTTATCTGATCTCGGCCCGCCCTTTTTTAGGCTCTCGCCATTATGTTCGCTTGAATAGCGCTCGCCCGACTCTTTATTGAGCTTCCCATGAAGAAAGCACTGGAACCGAATTCCATCGCGGAGCTAAAGGCAAAGTTGAGAGGTCGCGTGATCGAACCGGACGACCCCGATTACGATGACGCTCGCAAAGTTTATAATGCGATGATTGACAAGCGGCCGCGCCTGATCGCGCGGTGCGCAGACGTGGCAGATGTAATCAGCTCGGTCGACTTTGCCCGAAAACATGATCTGCTTCTTGCCGTCCGTAGCGGTGGCCATAACGGCGGCGGACTGGGAATTTGCGATGACGGCTTAGTGATTGATCTCGGGCTGATCAAATATGCCCGGGTCGATCCAGCGGCGCGCCTCGTAACCGTGGGCGGCGGATGCACCTGGGGCGATGTCGATCATGCAACTCACGCGTTCGGCCTTGCTACTCCCAGCGGAATTATTTCGACTACTGGTGTCGGTGGCTTGACTCTCGGTGGAGGAATTGGACATCTGACCCGCAAGTGCGGACTAACCATCGACAACCTTGTAACAGCCGATCTGGTCTTGGCTGATGGAAGCTTTGTTAAAGCGAATGCGGATGAGAACCCTGATTTGTTCTGGGCCATTCGCGGCGGTGGTGGGAACTTCGGTGTCGTAACGTCGTTTACTTTCAAGTTACATCCGATCGATACCATTTACGGCGGGCCGATGTTGTACGAGCTAAGCGAGACAGCCGAGGTGATGAAATGGTATCGCGATCTGATTAAGGCGGCGCCTGACGACCTGAATGGTTGGTTTGCTTTTCTCACGGTGCCGCCAGCAGCTCCATTTCCGGAGCATCTTCATCTGAAAAAAATGTGCGGCATCGTCTGGACCTGGACCGGTGGTTTGCCGCAAGGCGAAGAAACGTTTAAGCCCATTCGCGCTTTCAAGAAGGCCGCGCTCGATTTCGTCGGCCCGCTCCCACAGCCTGCTTTGCAAAGCATGTTCGATGGGATTTATCCGCCGGGGTTGCAGTGGTACTGGCGCGCAGATTTTGTCAAGGAACTAAGCGACGAAGCCATTGCCGAACATATTAAATTTGGTGAGGCGCTGCCGTCGATGCATTCCACCATGCATCTTTATCCGATTAATGGAGCAGCTGGGCGCGTCGGCAAACACGAAACGGCTTGGAATTACCGCGATGCAACCTGGGCTCAAGTCATGGTCGGGGTCGATCCTGATCCCGCCAGCAACGATAAGACTATTTCGTGGACCAAAAGCTACTGGAACGCGCTACATCCATACTCTGCGGGCGGAGCCTACGTAAACTTCATGATGGATGAAGGAGAAGAACGGGTGAAAGCGACTTATGGGGATAACTATCAGCGATTAGTTGAGATCAAGAATAAATTTGATCCTGATAATCTTTTTCGGGTGAACCAGAACATTAAACCGGGCAAGGGGCGCTCCGTTGTTTCTGCCTAGAATCAGTTTCGTAATTGATCTTTCGTCCTGCCGCAATGGCGCACTGTCGCCGTGCCGCAGAAGCATCGTATTGGAGAAGCCCCTCATCCAAACCTTCTTCCCCCGGGAAGAAGGAACTACCTCTCCCTTAGGGAGGGGTTGGGGTGAGGAAAAACCTGTGATAAAGGATGTCTTATTGTGGTTAGGAAAATAGACGGCCGCCTCACTTATACAAAGAACAGATGAATGCTGAGGAACTAAGATCATTGCAGGCGCCGGTGAAAGAGCGATATCGCCACCAACCGGAGACCGCTCTGGTCACGCTCCGGGCCCAAGGACGGCTGGGTGAAGGTGTTACCTGCAAAATAGAAACAGGAAAGACGCCGGTCGAAGCCGGGCTTCATCCTGCTACTGGTGGCGATGGTCGCAGCGCGTGCTCCGGCGACATGTTACTTGAGGCATTGGTCGGATGCGCTGGCGTTACTTTGAACGCGGTCGCTACCGCCCTCGGTATTCGGTTACGGGATGCAACGGTTCGTGCCGAAGGCGACTTGGACTTCCGCGGCACCCTGGGGGTTTCCAAGGATGTGGCGGTCGGTTTCCAACAAATACGATTGCAATTCGTTCTCGACACTGATGCGAGCCAAGAGCAATTGGCTACCCTGCTTCGCTTGACCGAACGATACTGCGTCGTTTACCAGACATTGAGTCGTCCGGCCAAGATCGACGTTGAGTATCGGCTCGCCTCAGGATAGGTTGCCGCCGCTCCAAGCTCTCCTATGCCAACATACATGGACATTCACGAGATTCCGGGAGGAGTCACCGCCGACGCCGTCGCCAAGGCGCACGCGCATGATGTCGCAGTCGAGGGAAAATACGGAGTTCATTATCACAAGTACTGGGTGAATGAGAGCGCCGGCAAAATCTTTTGTCTTTGCGAGGCCCCAAATGCTGAAGCCGCCATGCAAGTCCATCGGCAAGCGCACGGCATGGTCGCGGAGAAAATTATTCAGGTTGAGCCTGATGTTGCCGATTTGTTCCTCGGCGGCAGCGAATTCAATACCGCGGGCGCGGCCCTGCTGCCGGGCGGCGCAGCCGACGCGCGTGACCCCGGAATTCGGACTGTTTTGTTTACCGATATCGTGAACTCGACCTTGTTGACGCAGAAGTTGGGGGACGAGATAGCGATGGAATTTTTGCGCGTGCACGACAGCATTGTGCGGGACGCTCTGGCCGCGTCGAAAGGACGGGAAGTGAAGCACACGGGCGATGGCATCATGGCGTCTTTTGTTTCGGCCGCAGCCGCGGTTCGTTGTGCAATGCAAATCCAGCGTGAGTTGGCTCGGCGTGAGCGAGAAGAACGCGATCATCACATCAAAGTTCGCATTGGTGGCGCGGCTGGGGAACCGGTCGAACAAAACAACGATATTTTTGGAACAACTGTCCAACTGGCGGCGCGGCTTTGTTCCCACGCCGAACCCGACCAAATCCTCGTATCGACCGCGGTAGCGGAATTGTGCATCGGGAAGGGCTTAACATTTCGTCCTTTGGGCGAAGTCGCGCTCAAAGGTTTTGATCGGCCGGTTCAGGTTCACGCCGTCGAATGTGCTCAGTGACGCGGTGGTGTATTAACGAGCTGTTTTGCCCAATTCTGATTAGTTGTGTCGATTTAGTCAGGCGGAACGACCTGCGTATTCTCTGAAACGACGAGCGCGATTCCGCCGAGGACGGCAATGGACGCGAAAAGAAAACGTAAGGTAATCGACTCGCCAAGAAATAAGATACCACCGGCGGCGGCGAGGACCGGCACACTCAGTTGGACCGTAGCGGCACTGGCAGCTTTTAGTCCTGGCAAAGCGCTGTACCATATTACATAGCCAACTCCGGAAGCAATTGCTCCCGAGACCGCCGCATAGCCGACGCCGGCGCGGTCGAGACTGGCCCACGGGGATAAGGCGATGCTCAACAAGGAAGCAAAGACCACGGCGCGCAAGAAATTACCGGCCGTGGTGGTCACAGGATCACCTGCACCCTTGCCCCGCAGCGAATAAAATCCCCACGCGATTCCAGCGCATAACATTAATAGGGCGCCGTTGAATGGCGGAGCCGAAAGTCCGGGGAATAGCAACGCGACGAGTCCAGCGACGGCCAGCGCAAGACCCAGCCATTGTCGCGCCCGCAACCGCTCTCCATGGCTCAGTCCCCAGATGATCATGTTGGCCTGGACCGCGCCGAACAGAAGCAGCGCGCCGGTGCCGGCGGAGAGAGAGATGTAGGCAAATGAAAAAGCAGCGGCATAAGCAAACAGCGCAAGCGCCGACGCCCAGTTCC
>QHPP01000129.1 GCA_003219125.1 Verrucomicrobiota bacterium | reverse complement strand
CAGCGAAGGGTTTCATGCGCCACAGCTGTTCGAGATTTCGCCTGCGTCAACGCAGAGCTTCCCGGCGGTTACCGATCCATTTTCGAACTTCACCGACGTGCAGGTCGAGGAGCGCCAAATCGGAAATCCGAACCTGCAACCGGAAGTCGCCTATGAATGGTCCTACGGCCTCGTTTACAGCCCGAAATGGCTCAAGGGCCTCACCGTAAGCGCCGATTGGTGGCATATCGATATGCGATCAATTTCGTCGATCCTCGGAGCGCAATTCATTATCGAGCATAATATCCCGGGCCTGGTCCAGCGTGCCGCGCCCCCGGCGGGAGCCGGACCCGCCCCCAATGGTGGACCGGATCTTGGCGCGGTTACTCTCGTCATCGATCCAAACGCAAACCTCGCTGGCGCGGTCTTGGAAGGTCTGGACTACGAGTTAATCTATATCCTGGATACGACTATCTTCGGTCATGGCGATTTTGGTCAGTTCACCTACACTGTGAACGGGACCTGGTTGTCCCGATTTGAGTTGCAAGTTAATCCCGATCAGAAACGGTTTGGCATTGCCGGTGAGTTTGTGCCGACCGGGTTTGCCCTGACCAGTTCGCTTCCGCGTAACCGAGCCTTCGCCAGTCTGTTCTATCACGGCCCCCATGATAGTTGGATGAATGGCCTGGATGTCGGTGCCACCGTTCACTGGACTGGTCAATATAATGACGACCAACTCGAGGGCTTTGACCGCAAGGTGCGGGAGTGGACGACTCTTGATCTGCTCGCCTCCTACACGTTTAACATGCCGACGCCAGTCGCTCAGCAGGAAGTGCCTGGTTTATCCAAGGACGGCGGCAAGAACGTGAAGATGAAGGACGGAAAGGAAAAGAACGTGATGCCGGTCAGCACCGCTACCTATAGCGAGTGCGGATGGCGCGCGTGGTTGAATGGCACAACCGTCACGCTCGGAATGCAGAACGTGTTCGATGCCGATCCGCCGTTTGTTGCCGGAGCGTTCGAGAACAATTACGACGAATCGCTGGCTGATGTTAGAGGCCGGTTCTGGTACGTCGGACTAAAGAAACGCTTCTAAGGCAGGCCAAAACACTCAAACAGCGGCCGGACCTCTCGCGGGGTCCGGCCGTTTTGTTTCTCCCCCGTTTGCCGAGAGAGAGCCTTTAGGGTGCAGTTCCAATTACGCAGGACCGAGGAAACTCGTCCGCGATGAGGCGGTGGCTGCTCTAATGGGACGCCGCCTGGTGAAGCGGAATATCTGTTCGATAAAGGGCAATGTCTCGCTCAAGCGTTCTCGCCAGATGGGAATCACCACGCGAGATCGCTATCTTCCGGCCCTTTTCGGCTGCAGTGATTGCGTCAGCAAATTTGCCGCACTCGCCGTAAGACGCAGCTAGCGTCCGAAAAAAAATCGCGTCTTTTCCATCGGAAATCTCTACCGCCTGTCCGGCAAGACTGACTGCCATCGCTCCGTTCCGAATTGAAGCATCGGAAGACGTGGCCAGCACCCACGCCATGTTGTTACGAGCGTTGGCTTCACGCGGATCAATTTGCACGGCCTTCTGATAATGGACAATCGCCTTTTCCGGCCAGCCCTTTTGCAGAAAGGCATTCCCGAGACTGGTATGGGCCCCGGCATCATTGGGCTGAATTGCCAGAGCTTTTTGCCATTGCGCAATCGCATCGTCGATCCGGCCGTGCTGGAAGAGAACGCTACCGAAGTTGTAATAGGTGTTTCCATAATCAGGCCGTAGCCTTACTGCCTCCTCGTAGTGCACGATCGCTTCCTCTGGTCTTCCGTCTCGAGCGAGAGCGTTAGCCAGATTCACATGAACGAGAGCCGTCCCCAGATTGTAACGGGTCTGACTGTTGCTCGATCTAATTTTTAGTGCCGTCTCGAAATGTGAAATGGCTTTGTCCAGTTCACCCCGCTGTAGATAAAGAAATCCAAGATTATTATGGGCAAAGTCGTTATTCGAAGTGACGGAAAGAGTGTGATTCCAAAGGCTTTCGCCATTCTTCCAGAACGAGGTCTGAACAGCTGCGCCATAACTTAAAACTACAATGGTTGTCGTTGCCCCAAGCCAGAGATACTCCCGCCGAAGATGCCAAGCCGTTGCAAGGTCTGCTGCCGTCCAGACGATCAGTAGAAACACACCAATGTGAGGCAGGTAGGTATAACGGTCAGCATGCCCTTGTTCGCCAATCTGAACAATGCCGATGACTGGCACCAGCATGCCGAGATACCAGAACCATCCAGTGAGGAGGTAAGGACGCTTCTTTCGCAAGAGAATTGCCATGGCAGAAATAGCGAGCAGCAGCGTGGTCGCCAGGGTAACCTGCCAGATCGACAGTGCGTTATTCGGATGAGGATAGAAAACGGCCAACCGCGCCGGCCAGAATGTCTGCGCCAGGTACTCGATATAACTAACTAGTGCGTTGTTGAGTCGCCAGGTGAAAGGCAACTGCTCGAGTAATCCGGTAGTCTGATCCTGCGCCCGTATTGTAACCAGGCAAGACAGCCCGGAAAGAATCAGCAGCGGCGTCTTCTCCAGAAACAGGTAGTTCGGTCTTCTATTCAGCCAGCCAACAATGCCGCCTCTAGAGTTCAGCAGCGGCGCTTTGTCAAACCGGCGCAGCGGCCAATAATCGAGAAGTAGAAGAACAAACGGAACTGTTACCAGCATCGGCTTGGACATCAGGCCAAGCGTGAAAATCAGTGCGACAATAAAATAGCGCCCGGGCGAAGGTGCTCGTGCATAACGAACATACGCCGCTAGCGTGAGCAGGAAAAGGACGCCGCTGAGCACATCTTTTCGCTCACTCACCCATGCCACCGATTCAACATGTAAGGGATGAATTGCAAACAACGCTGCCACAAAGGCGCTTGGCCAGAGCGCTCCGGTTGTCACGCGCAGCAAGCGAAATAACAACAACACTGCGATGGTATGCAATGCCAGATTGGTGAAATGATGACCCGCGGCGTTTAATCCATACAGCTGGCAATCCAGCATGTGTGAAATTGTGGTCAGGGGATGCCAGTTCCGCGCGTGCGGGTGCGTAAAGGCACTGACTACTCCATCAAACGTCAGGCCTCTTGCGATCAACGGATTATCGTAAACATAGACATGGTCGTCGAAGTTAACAAAATCATGCCTTAGCGTCTGACCAAAGACCAACCAGGTGATTCCTACCAGCCCAAGATAAATTAACGTTGTTTGATGAGGCAACGATGCTTGTCTACGACTCGTTAGAGAACGATCCCGTCGCGGGGGAACGCGACTGGATTTGCGCGGCTGGCCCGCGCTTTTAGGACGACGGGTGGCCATTTCTCAGGTCGAGATCGCGCAGCGGACTTCCTGCATGCAGATTGCGATGCGATTCTGAAACTCAGTGCTCAGGGTTTTCGTTGGTAAATCAAGATAAACTGTCCCAGCTCCGGCACCTTTCCCGGAATGTTATCAAAGTAATATTCAATTCGATCCGGGGCAATGATGTTGACGAAACCGACCGGAATATAATTGTCGGCGATATAGCGCTGAGCCCATTCAAAGATTAGGTTTTCAGATCGTGGCGAATGTAACCAGGAGGTATCGATGGTTATGGAAATCAAATATTTCGGCTGTGCCGATTCGATCTCATGAATCATCTCGCTTTGCATCGGGCGTGCATATTTCTGCGGCTCCATTAGCGGATAAGTGTAAATGTACCCAGTCGCGGAATGACGATGGGAGTAAAAGTAAATCTGAGGTTCAGATCCTCCCACCGCGATGGTGTCAGCAGAGTCCGTATGCTCGCGGACGTATTCTGCAACTTTGATCGTCTCAGGAAAGGGATTTCCAGCGTAGATCTTGTGTGAGGCTTCAATCGGGGAAAGGAGAAAGAAAAGATCGCGCTGAGCAAAGACAAGAAAGGCTGCGCACGATGCAAGTAAGAGGAGGGGGAGGAATCGAACTGCAGGGATCTGCCGGGGCAACACGCTTGAAATGTTGTTGATTGCTACGCCGGCGAATAAAGCGACGGCAGGCAGAAGTAGAATAAAGTAATGTGATCGAAAATAGAAGCCCGAGCAGAGCGCCAATATTGAGGAAATGAACAATCCAAGGAGGAAACCGGTGCTCGTCCCGGTTAACCTGTTCAATGGGCAGGTGAGTAACCCAACTCCAGCCACTATCCAGAGTGACCAGTTCGGCCCGATGGCTTCGCGGACACTCTGAATGAAGATGTGGGGCGCCTCTGAAATCGAAACAAGAGTCCCGTACTCGTGCGCGTAGTGGATTGTCCAAAACCAAAACTTGGCGAACACACCGGCGTACCAGAGGGTAAGAAAGGTAATTACCAGCGGAGTTACCGCACCCCCGGCGAATACCAGGCTTCGCTGAATGGCTTTTCGTAAGACTAATCCAGCACGAAAATCACCAAGAAAAAGATAACTCGCGCCAAAGAGGACGAAAAACAATGCGGGTTGCTTCATTAGAAGTCCCAGCCCCATGAGTAAACCGCTGACGAATGGCCGCCCCACGCCTAATCGATTCTGCTGGTTCAGTAATAGGAATGCGCCACCGAGCACGGGTAATACGGCAAAATGAGTTGCATGCGCAGCGAGCCCAAGCACCGATGGACTGAGGGACAGAAGCACATAACTGGCCGCCGCGGCAATCCCAACGGTAGAATTCAGCAATCGCTTCCCAATGAAGAAGAGAAGCGCGCTGGTTGCGCTGTTCACGAACAAAAGCCCCAGGTGGATTGCGGTGATGGTTTGTCCGAAGAGAAACATCGTAATCGCGTAGGCGACGTAAGTTCCCGGAAACTTCATGCTGTAAGCCAGTTTGTAAGGTGGAATGCCCTGCAAGAGAAGTTGACCGGCATAAGCGTATTCTCCTTCGTCGCGCTCGAGCGGAATTCCAAGAAGTCGAATTCTGATTGCGACGATCAGGCCCAAGACGGCTACCGCCAACGCCCACCATGTGACGCGCAAAGCTTTGTCGTAGGTATCGATCTTATCTGTGATACAAGATTGTGGTTTTCGGCGAGAAACTATCGCGGATTTCATTCGTGCCATCCGCCCATAACCAGGAGTATCACGTTTTCAAGATCGTTCACTGGTTTGTCACAATCGCCGCGGTCAACTCTGCAAGTTTGAACATCGAAATCTTTCATTCGGTATGCGGTTGGGAGTGGGATCGGTTCCCATGACTAACAGACCCAATACGGCCCTTGAACACGGCCAAAAACGGAGAAGCCGGTCGCGATCGATTGCCGAATGCGGATTAGTGCGACGCCATGGATGCCGTAGAAGGTTAGGACGTAGGTCAGGTCTAACGCTCCGGCAATTAAACCGCCCCACATAATAGCCGTAAGTAGGTTACCCTTGCGTATCACTGGTGATTGTTTGTCCTGTTCGCGATGTTAAACCCGATCTCGAAAAGTAACTGAGCGTCTTCCACTGCGCCGGCAAGGTCTCAATCCGGATCCACCTCATCAGAGGGTCAAATGATAGTCTCTGCCGAAATATTGGTTTAACTTTTGGAGCCCGAAACTGGCTGGTTGGCCGATAAAATCCTTACCTCGCCCGAGGAAGAGCTCTGGTACGCCTGCGCTGAAAAATTCGAAATGATCGCCCCGGTAAAACCCTCGCGCCCGCAAGAAATTATCTCTGTGCACCACGCGATGTTGCCTTTCGCAGCCGCCACCAAAAGCGCGTCCAGCATCGGCTGACTAGCAGTGAGATCTTCGACATCGCGGTTTTTTCCCGAGGCATTGGAGCTTTACGGGAAGCGGTATCTTTTTGCCATAAGACCTGAACTGCTCGCCTTCGCTAGGACTGATGCGAAAGTCGCTGCTCTACTTTGCGCACGAAGTCTTCTAGCAAACGGTTGAACTGCTCCGGCTGATCGATAAATACCGCGTGGCCAGCGTCGGCCACGACCTCGAAGCATACGTTTGGGCTCGCCTGAGCATTTCTCTTTGAGCGGCGAGTTCTCCGGATTCCACCGAGGAAACAACGAGCGTTGGTTTGGACATTTTCTTCGCCACGGGGCGTGGATCGACCGTAAGCAGGTCGGCAATGAGCATAATCACTCCGAGACTAGTCGGGATGCGCAGGCACCGAAAACCGGGGAGCCGTGGCCATGAGACCTACGCAGCTGAGCGCTGTCCGCGATGCCGGAGTCGGAGCGATTCCCGAGCCGCCCACCGTCTCCATCTCGGTTCTCGGTGGTATTTGCCTTTGCGCACTGAGAGCGCGCCAACTGCTGCACCGTTGACCGGCTGCTTCGAAGGCCTGCTCAGGGATCGACCTTTACTGACAGTTTTCCGGCGAAGACGAGAACCCTTGTCTCTCGCGCGGCGCTGCCGACTCGCGCAGAGCTTGACTTTCTAACGCCTGTGGAATTTTTCAATATCCAATGAGACGCGGCTGACTGTGATCTCCCACAAATACAAATGCATTTTCGTTGAGGTCCCCAAGACTGGCTCGACCAGCGTCCGGGCAATTTTGGGGAAACCATGGAAGCCTCACTTGGATCTTTGGCAGATTAAAAATCATATGGAGAATTATTGGACGCATGTGGGCGGGCGAACGAACCGGATGCTGGAAGTTCTTTATCTTACGCTGCCAAAGCAGCACAGAAACAACGCCGGGCGTAAGCAATTCGAGACCTACTTCAAGTTCGGTTTCGTTCGCAACCCCTGGGACCGCATCGTTTCGCTTTATGAGCGCAAGGAAGTGGGGCAGCTCAGAGACAAAATGACGTTCGAGCAGTTTGTCGATTGGATCCAATATAGCAGCGCCACGTGCATCCATTCGGCACCACATCGCTACCAGCTCGATTGGTTTGTCGATCATAACGGAAATGTGCTCGCCGATTTCATCGGTAAGTTTGAGCGACTCGACGAGGATTGGGCTTTTCTGGCGAAGAAACTCGGGATCAATGCAGCGTTGCCCCACTGGCGAGCCAATCCTCGGGAGCGACATTACACCGAATATTATGACGCACGAACGCGTGAAGTGATCGCGAATAGGTTTAGAATCGACATCGAACGGTTCGGTTATAACTTCGGGAAATAGAAAAGACGATCGCCCTTAAGGAGTAGCAACTCAAACGATGCCGCCCGTCAAAGTTTGTCCGCCGGAACGTTTGCAGAAGAGACCTCTGCCTGCGATCCGCATTCGTCCTGACGATGTGTTTATTGTCTCCTATCCGAGATCGGGCAATACGTGGGTCCGTTTTCTCATGGCGAACTTGTTAGCTCCCGATGAGAAGATCACTTTCCGCAACATCGAGAACTACGTTCCCAGCGTTTACAAGTCCGCCGACGTTCTAGATGCGCGTGAAGGCCGCCGATACATCAAATCTCATAACCCTTGCTATGAGCTATATCCAAAGCTCATCTACATTTATCGCGACGGGCGCGACGCCCTGGTTTCCTACTACTACTACGTTACCGGAAAGAACGTGTTCTCTGGAACATTCGAAGACTTCATTTTCTCGCCTTTCGTTGAACAGTTCACATCTTGGAAAGACCACATCGCACGCGCTTGGGAGTTTGCCTCCAAATATCCAGACCGCATTTTGATCCTTCGCTACGAAGAAATGCTAATAAGTACGCTCCCTGCTCTCACCAGCATTTCCACGTTTCTTGGTCTGGCATGTGACTCTCGAGCGATTGATGACGCAGCAACGAAAAGCTCCTTCGAATATTTGCAGAAGGTGGAGAAAGAAGCAGGAGGCGAAACACTTGGCAAGAAGTTCACTTTCTTTCGAACCGGCGCGAGCAATCAATGGCAAGATCACTTTGGTCCGCAGTTGTACCAACAGTTTCTCCGGCAAAACGAGCAAACGTTGCGCCGTTTGGGCTATCAGATCTAGCTAGGAATTTACGCGTTAGTGAAGGGCGTCGTTCTCTCATTCGATCCCCATTTGGAGATCGCAAACCTACTGGTCGAGACGTATAATCGATTGTGGCCTGATTGCCGTTTTCAATTTCGAATTCCATTCACCGATCGCGATCCAAGATCAATTTTCCGCGCCCAAAACGTTGAGTTCATATCGACGTCGCCCGATATCCGCAGCACGGTGGAAAGTCTGTTGTGCGATCTGCCCGAACACGAGTTTGTATTCTGGTGCATCGACGATCGCTATCCGATCGAGATCTTCGAGCCGACGGTTCTTCGCGCAGTTCGAGACTTTGCTTCTCACGCAGGCAGCGACATTGATTCGATCAAGCTGACTGACCTCACGGTGGAGGGAATCATGGGAAAATTGGATAGGAGGCAAGGAATGGCAAATCGACGACCAATTTCGCTTCCGCGATGGCTAACACGAAACTGGCGGCGGCAACTTTCTCTTCGCCCCGATGCTCAGCGAGCGGAAAACGATAAGACGTGGCGGCAGCGCGAAGAAGGGGTGGCCAGAGAACCCGCGTTTCGCCTGGCCGATCAGCCTTTCTTTCGACAGCTCGGGAATCCAAAGAATGGATTTTACATGCCGCAATTCACCACACCGGCATTCCTGAAACGATTTTTCCTCGCTCCAGCCCTGCCCTTAAAGTACGACATCCGCGAGTTTCATCACTTCCTGCTCATGGCAAATTTTGAGCATAAGTCTTATTTTCCGAATAGGTTTCTGCTTTCGGTCGGTGAATCGACCTTCAGAGGCCGCTTAAGCATGGTTTGCTACGAACAGATGCTCAAGTTTGGCGTGGTGCCGCCAAAAATCAAAATCGTAAGAGACTACAAGATTTACTCCGATCGCGGTCTTGCCGGAATCGTTGAACTCAATTCATAACCGCGGCATGTCGAGAGTTTGGCTGAGAGCAGCACAGTTAAATTCTCTGCCTCGTTATAGACAGGCAGAATTATGGAAATCAGCTCGCGCGCCGCAGCGAAAAGGGATTCGTACTCCTAGCGGTCTGTCGAGCAAATTCCGTGTCGTGGGTTTGTAACGAGTTTCAGGGTAGGACTATTCGCCTCCGAAAATGTGAACGATTGTCTCTTATGGATATCGCCATTCTCTAACACCCAATGCGATACGGAATTGCGCAACGGCCGTTTCTTTCACGGTGGCCTGTTTACCTTTTCCTCCTCACCGCCGTGACGATTTTGGCTTACCGGCCCGCGTGGCATGGTGGCTTTCTTTGGGACGATGATGCCTACGTCACCAATAACGAGCTGCTAACCGCGCCGGATGGCTTGCGGCGGATTTGGTTTTCATTCGAGTCGCCTTCACAATATTTTCCCCTGGTTTATACTACATTCCGGATTGAACGGGCATTGTGGGGTCTGAATCCAGCCGGCTATCACGTAGTCAACGTTCTTCTTCATGTTGCGAACGCGCTGCTGGTCTGGCGGTTAATGGCGCGCTTGAGGGTGCCTGGCGCGTGGCTGGCTGGCGCGATTTTCGCACTTCATCCGGTACAAGTCGAATCCGTCGCATGGATCACCGAACGCAAGAATGTATTGATGGGATTTTTCTTTTTGCTCACGCTTCTGACCTGGATCGAATTTCTCGAGCAACAAATGACGCGGCGCTGGCGTCTTTACTTGTTGGCCCTGGTCCTTTATGCGCTGGCGCTTTTGAGTAAGACAACGGCATGCACGCTACCAGCGGCGTTGCTCCTAATTCTGTGGTTGCAGAAAAGAGCAATCAACAAGGAACGGCTAGTGCAAGTCGTTCCTTTCCTCATCCTCGGCATTGCCATGGGTTTGTTGACGGTGTGGTGGGAGCGATACCATCAGGGTACGCGCGGCCCGCTCTTTGCCCTTGGTCCGATTGAACGGATCCTCATCGCCAGTCGCGCCGTTTGGTTTTACCTCGGCAAACTATTCTGGCCATCGAATCTGACATTCATTTATCCGCGCTGGATGGTCTCACCGACGCACCTGTTGGATTATGCATGGTTGGCGGCTGGAGGCGGAGCATGCGCTGCCATAGCCCTCGCAAGAAAGCATGTGGGACGGAGCCTCGAGGTCGCCGCGTTATATTTTGTAGCGACGCTCAGCCCGGTAATTGGCTTCATCATGCTCTATACATTTCGCTACACCTTTGTAGCGGACCATTACCAATACCTGGCTAGCATCGGTCCAATCGCGCTGGCTTCCGCAGGTGTTGCAACTCTGGCCGCCGCGTTCAAAGAGAGTCGTCATTTCATCTTGGGCGCAGGGGTTTGTATTCTTGTGGCGCTTGCCATGCTTACCTGGCGCCAAAGCACGATGTACGCTGATATTGAAGCGCTCTGGCGGACCACAATTGCCAGAAACCCTGATTGCTGGATGGCTCATAACAATTTGGGTATCGTCCTGGCACAGAAGAACGAGATTGACGAAGCGATTGCTCATTACCGGAAAACTCTGGAAATGAGCCCGGATTTTGCAGACGCCGATTATAATCTTGGCAGCGCTCTTCTCCAAAAAGGAGAAATCGATGCCGCAATCCTCCATTGCCAGAGAGCAGTAACGATCCAACCCAATGACCCAGAGGCCCAGGTTGGTCTTGGCAACGCTCTTTTTCAAAAGGGATTAATCGACGAATCGATTGTTCATTACCAAAAAGCGTTGGCGATACGACCGTATTACGTTACCGCCCACTACAATGTTAGCAGCGCCTTTCTCAAGAAAGGTGAAATCGACGAAGCAATCTTTCATTGCCAGGCTGCGTTATCCGTACAGCCAGAGCACGCAGACGCTCACACTAACCTCGCCGCTGCCCTGGTTCAAAAGGGTGAAATCGCGAACGCGATTGAACAGTACGAAAAAGCGCTGCAGATAGCGCCGCGATCTGTTCCCGCTCTGAACAACCTGGCCTGGATATTTGCAACCTATTCGGATCCGGCATTTCGAGATGGCACAAAGGCGCTCGAGCTCGCCCAAGAAGCAAATGAGTCTTCGGGTCGCAGCAACCCGGTCATTCTTCGAACGCTGGCAGCGGCCCATGCGAACGCTGGGCAATTCAGCAAGGCCGTTGAAGTGGGGCAACTCGCCCTCTCGCTAACAGACTGGCAAAGCGCGCTTGGCAATGCGTTGCAAAAAGACATTGCTGGGTACCAAGCTGGTTTGCCGTACCGCGAAAACACCAATCAGTAGCAGGTTCCGGTCGTCGAGAGAGCCGCGAGGACAGGCCGCATCGGGCCGAAGTACCATGGCATGGACAGTGCTGATATGAACCATAAGTACCATGGTTTTAGTAAGTATTGGCCCGTTTGCCCCCAGGCGTTTTCTCCTTCTCGCTGCTGCCGTTTTCGCTCTTTCCATTGCCAATTGCTTTGCCAGCTCAATCCTCTTCTCCGCCAAAACTACCCCTTACGATCACCAGATGGCGCGAATTCAGGCGGTCCTGAGCACGCCCTCACCGCCGCGGCACCGAGAGTTATCGCTGCTTCTCGTTAACCACTGGATCGGCGAGCTGCGTGCAATTCCCTATCGCTTTTCCATGGAATGGAAAACTCCGAGTGAACTGGCGCACGAGCCAACCGGAGATTGCAAGGGCAAGTCGGTCGCGCTTTATCAAAGAATGCGAGAAAACGGTGCGCGCGACTTGCGCCTCATTATAGGGAAACGCGCCCCAACCAGCCGTTCCACGCACGCCTGGGTTGAATGGACAACCGCATCTGCCACCTACGTTCTCGATCCAACAATCAATTGGGCTGCCCAGAGAGTGAACGAAATCGCGGATAACTCATATGTGCCGTATTACGCTTACACTGGCAGTCGAAGATATCGAGCTGCGGCAGCAACTTCGTTGTACGCGCGTTTATAATCGCGTTCGCAACGCTGCCAGCTTTCCGCGTAACCAATCTGCTCTCACAATATCTTCTGTGCCAGCGATCGGCGAGCGCGCCTCACTAGCCTGGGAAGCGGCATGCTCGGTTTTCTCTTGTCATATCGGAATAGCATTGGATAACGTTGCTATTGAATGGGGCGAATGGCGTCGAAGCGGCACAATTTCTTACGCGCTTCTCTTTTGCTTGGCCTGGGAATTGGGATCTCAGCAAGCGGCGCCGACTTAGTGTTGCAAAAAGTTCCGCCCCTGACGGTGGCGCAAGCTCCTATCTACCCGCAAAATCTTGCCCGGATCGATCTTGGTGCTCAAATCGAGAGCGACCTGCCGACCGATGCCTCCTTTTCGGTTCCATTTCTTTCCGGTGATCCGGCATCGGTTTACGCGCTCAGAACTGGCACAACCAGACTTCTGATCTCGCTCGCCAAAATCGAGAATATCGACAGCGTTGCATTCCTTAACAGCGAGGCCAAAGGGACGGTTACAATCGCTCTGTCTAGCGCAAAACTTTCGCCTGACAGCCCACAATGGCACGACGCCGGGCAAGAGGACCTTTCCAGCGGATTGATTTCCTCCAGGCTCGGCCCGGCCGAAGCAAAGTATGTTCGGCTGACCTTTAATGTAAGTAACCCAGGCCGTATCGGTAACCTTGGAGTTTATTCCGCAGCGGCGGTTTCCGATTTTACCATGCCGCGTGCGCGAAAGATTGTAGCGGGCACTTCCGCTGAGGCCGTGGCGAAGGCTAATTACAATCTTGCTGATCTGCACGCCAAAGCCCGCACCATTTTTGTTAGCTCAGGAGATGATCTTAAGCTCGCCCACAACATGATCGACGGTCAGCCTGGCACTGCCTACGCGTTTGCCGCCAACGATGCAGCTCCGGCCGCTATAATTGATCTGGGCCGTTCCGTGTCGGTTAACCGTATTTCAACTTTCTCGACCCCTGGGTCGGCTGTTGTGACATTTTATGTGTTTGGTGCCCTACCGGCCGATAACACGGGAAATCCTGCGTCGGCCTTGCGGATCGATTCCGCGAGGCTCGCCGCATTTAAGGCAGTCGGCACCTCCAGTGATGATGGAAGTGGTCGTGTTGCGGTCAATTTCGAGGAAACCACCGGTCGCTATGTCATGCTGGTATGGACGCCCTCCGCGCAGAATGCAAATCTCTCTGTCGCTGAAGTTGCTGTCTTCGGCCCGGCCAGCAACACAAGGCTACTGGCGGCAAATACTGGTGGTAACAGATCGGACGACAAGACCGTCCGCGATTCGAAGGATACCAAAGATTTCACCAAGGACACCAAAGATTTCGGCAAGGACATTCCCGGGGAAGGCCCAGCGGAAGAGCAAGCTCTTGGCGAAGGTCCGGCGCCTGAATTGCCTCGACCTCCGCCCTTCGTCTTCATCCCAAGAGTTGTGCCGACAAGCCCCTAACGAGCGCGAACGACAGACGGACGTGGAGGGGCGTGCTCTGCGAACAACGGCTGCGGCTTCGCAGAACTCCGCCCTCCATCAAAGTGGGGAACCTTCCTTCAGCCTGGTTACCGGCATCTAATTAAAGCGCATCGCGAATGATCGCGAACACATCGGTATTATTGATCGTTCCATGAAGTTTTTCCATTCGCAGGCCGGTGGCGCTGGCAATCGGATCTTCGATTGAATTGAGCGCAGATGGAGATTGAATGGCCGCTGGTTCAAGCGCAGACAGGTCGCGAGCGCTGGGCGACTCCATGTTTCCGCCACTCTTCCCACCATTCGGTCCGGTCGCCCAGCTCACCCATGGTTGCCCAGCTGAGTTTAAACCAAGTATGGCAATGCCGCTGTCGTATCGAAACGGATACCCGTTAATGCTCATTCCGCCAATTGCCACATCACCGCACACGATGATTGCGGCATCTTTACCCGCATACTTCCGTCCCACCTGAACAGCGCGGTCGAGCTCGGCCGTTTCGCGCAGCGTCCGTTCGCCCAAATTTTGCCAGGCGGCTGAAGCCATCAAATGAGCGTCCACAATCAAAACATATCCGTGACGGTTAACCTGAAGAAGCTCGATTGCCCGTCGCACCATATCCGCCAGGGACGGTTGTTCGGTCCGTGCTGCAACTTCGTCGGTAAACGGCAGATCATTAGCTGCGAAAAGTCCGAGAAGGCGTGGCTGTTGCCATCCTGTGATTTGTTCGAGCTCGCGCAAATTGTGAACGATGCGAATCTGTGTTTGATCCAGCTTTTCCTTGTTAAACTCAGCGGCCCCGCCACCGAGCGCAATGTCGACAACGCCCCGGTCGATCAGCGCGCTGGCAAATTCCTGGCGCTGCTTCGCGTTGCTGGCGTGGGCATAGAACGCCGCTGCGGTCGGGTTGGTCAGCGCCCCGTCAGTCACAATTCCAGTAGCACGCCCTTCCTCCTGGGCGATCTCGAGAATCGTCTTCAGCGCAGCGCCTGATTCTGCCACGGAAATCGTTCCGTTCTTTACTCTCGTTCCCGTTGCCAGAGCAGAGGCGACTGCGCCTGAATCCGGTACCGCGAAATCGGCCGAGTGATTGCGCAGTCGCGCCGAAAACTCCAATCCGTCCATCGCCAGCGGACTATCTGCGCCCCCAATATAGACCCGCGTCGCCGCTATTCGTTGCGTGGTCAATCCTTCGCCAATAAACAGAATAATCCCGAAGGGTTTTTGCACGACCCAATTTTGGAAATAGAGAACGCCGAGAGCGGCAAAGGCGAGAAGGCAGATCAGAGCGAGTATCTGGTTCCTCCACTTCATGATGCGATGTGAATAAGCCGATAGCGCGTTATCAATCTCCCCGCCACGGGAAATCGCTTGTCTGACCTTGCACCGCCGGCAGATTGCGCGCGATGAGCGGGCCAGTGATGCTGATCATTCGTGACGGTTGGGGAATCAATCCCGGCGGCCGCGATCGGGCGAGGGAAAATGGCGATGCTACTTTGCTGGCGCGTACGCCCTTTCACGATCAGCTCTACGCTAAGTATCCGATGGGGAAACTAAGCGCGAGCGGCGAAGATGTCGGATTGCCCAAAGGGCAAATGGGGAACTCCGAAGTTGGGCACCTGAATCTTGGCGCGGGCCGGATTGTTTATCAGGATTTGACGCGGATCAACAAAGCGCTCGCCGCCGGCGAGCTGGCCCACAATGCCGTTCTCCAGGAGAGCTTCCAAAAAGCGCGCAAGCATCGTTTACATTTGCTCGGTCTGGTTTCTGACGGAGGCGTGCACAGTCATTATCTCCATCTTCTCGCACTGGCGCAGGCAGCGCATCAGGCAGGCGTAAAGGAAATTTATGTTCATGCCTTCACCGATGGGAGAGATGCGTCGCCTACCGGTGGTGCGGAAATTTTGCGCGAGTGCGAAAAGGCTTTGTCTAAGAGCGGCGCGCAAATTGTAACCGTCGTTGGTCGTTATTTCGCCATGGACCGCGATCGCCGCTGGGATCGCACCAAAAAAGCGTGGGACGCGATCGTCCGTGGCCACGGTGAGCAGGCAAAGACGTCACCGGCCGAGGCGGTGGCGGCAAAATACAAGGAAGGCAAGACCGACGAGTTCATGCCCCCGCTGATTTTCTCGCATGCCGGTGAACAGCGCGTGCGCGATGACGATGTCGTCTTGTTTTTCAATTTCCGGGCTGATCGCGCTCGTCAACTTTCGCAGGCCTTTCTCTTCGAAAACTTTGATGGTTTCGATCGTGGGGTTTGGCCCCGCGTCCATTTCGTTACGTTGACGCAGTATGATGTGACCTATCCGTCGCCCTATATTTTTGCGCCGGAGAATTTGGTGCACATTCTCGGGGAAGTCGCCAGTGCTGCCGGCAAGACGCAGTTACGCATCGCGGAGACAGAAAAGTATCCGCATGTCACCTATTTTTTTAATGGAGGAGTTGAGCGCGCATTCCCGGGTGAAGAGCGCAAAATAGTGCCCTCGCCCAAAGTCGCGACCTACGATTTGCAACCGGAAATGAGCGCCCTGCAAGTTACCGACGAAGTTTGCGCGCGAATGGCGAACTACGATCTCATCATTCTAAACCTCGCTAATCCGGACATGGTCGGGCACACGGGCGTGGTTGAGGCCGGGATAAAGGCTGTTGAAACAGTAGATGCCTGCGTTGCCCGAATTGTTCCAGAGCTGCTCGCTCTCGACGGAAAATGTCTGATTACGGCAGATCACGGTAATTGTGAATTAATGCGAAATCCCGACGGCTCGCCCAACACCGCGCACACCACCAATCTCGTCCATGTTATTTACGCTGCCAAAGACGCGGCGAATTTTACCTGCCACGATGGGATCCTGGCCGATGTCGCGCCGACCTTGTTATTCCTGCTCGGCCTGCCCCAGCCAAAGGAAATGACCGGACACAATTTACTCGTCTCCAAGTCGAAAGAATAACATTCGTCACCTAACGTTTACGTGTTGCACCTGCGACATTCAAATGTTAACTCGGCGCATAAAGAGGCGAATCTTGCGGCCCAGGCGTCGTCGGAGCTCCGCCCTTCCTTGCACTGATCGTCATCCCGAGCGAAGCCAGGGACCTCACCTAAAGTGAAAGCATCACGCAGCGATGGTTGTGTGATCAATTTGCCTTGATGTGAGGTCCCTCATCGTCTGCGCGATTCGGGATGACCGAGATCGTGCGCCAGTCGCGCCGTTCCTACGGATAAGATCGCTCTCGCGCCGCGCATATTCGGTCAAATGTGATCTCTAATTGTTTATTCAGAATACGGGTGGCCGCGGCCGCGATCCGCTCCAGTAACTTAAGGCGGTTGGCTGACGTAACGTCGTGCCAGAGCGGCTTGCGCATCAGAACCAGCTCACCCTCCGACTCGATTAGCGCACCCCAACCAAAAGGAATCTCCGGTTCGCGGAACAATCCGTTTGGAACGACCAGAAAAAAAAGATTAGCGCAGCGGTAGCGAATCAGGCGCTCGAATTTGGTGCAATCGAAAAGCCGATTTTGCAACGCGCTCAATTCCCGCAGGACGCGCGCATAGCCGCGATGTTCAATAGCGGCAAAGTTATGTGAATCGAAGTCGGAGAAAAGCGAATCGGGGATGCGCAAGGCGGGGTAATGAATGCGCAAATTTTTTTCCAGGACTTGGCGGCGTTGAAAAACTTTTTCCAGTCGCTTTGTCGTCACGGCGCTGCATCCATTATCCCGGCGCAAGTCTGGGAAAGCCTGTTTGCATTCAAAGATTGCGGTTGTCCCAATCTCTTTTCCGTTAGGCCGGTAGGCCGCCAGGTCCGCGCGAAATCGACAACGCGGCAATTGCACCTCGAAGGCGCAGGCGGAATAACCGCGCGCTTGCGCCCAGATCACAGCTGAACGTTTCAAACCGGCATGAGCGGCGGTTTCGCCACGTTTCCTATTTGAGCCCCTAACCGGTTCTTGGGTGTAGCTGCCGCTGTCCTCAGCGGCAGTTGGTAAATTCTTCCTTCGATCACTGCCGCCGACGACGGCGGCAGCTACAACGTGCTTCAGCTCTTCAGCCATTCCATCAAATCCAACGCCCAATAGCTAACGATGAAATCTGCACCTGCGCGTTTAAGCGAAGTCATGATTTCAAGCACGGCTGCGCGTTCGTCAATCAGGCCCTTTTCCGCGGCCGCTTTCACCATCGCAAATTCTCCGCTGACATGATAAACGGCGGTTGGCCGGCCAAAGCGCTCACGGACCCGCCACAAAATATCGAGGTAGGGCAAAGCGGGTTTGACCAACACAATGTCGGCGCCCTCGGCAAGGTCGAGTTCCACTTCACGCAGCGCTTCGTCGGCATTGGCCGGATCCATTTGATAGGAACGCCGATCACCAAACTGCGGAGGACTTTCCGCCGCATCGCGGAACGGTCCGTAAAAAACGGACGCGAACTTCGCCGCATAACTCATGATCCCGGTCTGATCGAAACCGGCCTGGTCGAGCGCCGCCCGGACTGCGCCGATCCGGCCATCCATCATGTCGCTTGGCGCTACCATATCGGCCCCGGCTGCAGCGTGTGAGACCGCGGTCTTCGCGATCAACTGCACGCTTTCGTCATTCAAGACATGAAAATGCTCGCCATCGAGGCGAGCGACGCCGCAATGACCGTGGCTGGTATACTCGCACAAACAAACATCGGTAATTACCGTCAAATCCGGTGCGCGCTCTTTGATTTGGCGGACCGCATTTTGGACCACGCCATCTTCGGCATACGCACCGCTGGCCTCTTCGTCCTTCGACTTCGGAATTCCAAAAAGCAGCACCGCTTGCACTCCCGCTTCGTGGGCGCGCTGCGCGATGGCGGCGATTTCCTTGCCGCTGTATTGGTGGACGCCGGGCATGCTCGGGATCGCTTTCGCACGCTCGATTTTTTCACTGATGAAAAGCGGCAGGACAAAATCGTGCCGACTAAGGTTTGTTTCGCGAATGAGATTGCGAATCGCGGCGGTGCGGCGTAAACGGCGGGGACGATGAACAAGCACAGCGCGAGGCTACGCGCGGCATTTCACGGTCGCAAGGGGGTGAAAAAGCGGGCCGCCGAGTTTTTGCTCATTGATGTCAGCAATTCATTCACCAAACTGGCTTTTGCCTCGCGCGCTCGAATTGGACGCGCCTCAAAGATTGCCACCCCCATCTTAACGGCGGAACGGATCGCAAGAATTTTACACGGACGCAATTCCGCTACCGTCGTTGTCTCATCGGTCGTGCCTAAAAAGAACCGCCAGATCAAACGTGCCGCTGGCAAGCGCAAGCTAATTTGGCTGACATCGCAGAGTCGATTAAACGTGCGCATCGATTACCCGAATCCGAAATCGATCGGCGCCGATCGATTGGCCAATGCGGTGGCGGTGGCGAAGCTTTATGGAACACCCGCAATCGTGATCGATTTCGGGACCGCGGTGACATTCGATATCTTGGCGGCGGACAACGCCTACATCGGCGGTGTTATTGCGCCGGGACTGGAAGCGATGACGAATTTTCTCTACGATCGGACGGCGTTATTGCCACGGATTTCTCTGCGGGAACCACGAAGTGCGATCGGCAAATCGACTAATCAGGCAATGCTGGCCGGCGCGATTTTTGGTTATCGCGGACTTG
>QHPP01000128.1 GCA_003219125.1 Verrucomicrobiota bacterium | reverse complement strand
GACAACACACAACGCCGTGGCATTGTCATCTGGTCGCCCACGTTGAAATTGCTCTGCGCTTCCTCGCGCAAGATCCACGACACCAACAAGACCTTAGATTTCGCATTGCCGCTGAGCGGCAATCTTGGTGTGGAATGCCGCTCTGGAGGCGCCGGGGGCAATTTCACTCTGGTCTTGAGGTTCACAGACAAGCTTAACAGCACCGGTAACGTTAGCGTCACGACTGGCCTGGGCTCGGTCTCCGGCACCCCAACGATCAAGGGCAACACGATGACGGTGAATCTGGCCGGCGTGGCCAACGCTCAGAAGATTGTAGTGACATTGACCAATGTGACTGACAAATATGGCCGAACACTGGCGAAAGCGACCGTGCCGATGGGCATACTTCTGGGCGATGTCGATGGCAATAAGACGGTCAACAACACCGACGTCAACAATGTTACGGGGAAGGTGGGTGCCACCGCTGGTCTAACGAATTTCCGTGATGACGTGGATACCAGCGGAAGCATTAACCAAACTGACGTCAATATCACCCAAGGCCAAGTGGGAACGTTTATTCCATAGCTGAATCTACCCCTCGCGCGCTGTTTTATTTGAAGAAAATCCGTGATGAAAATAAACTCGTCTTAGCTCGGCAGAACTGATTTGCTTGTTCAGATGGCCCCCATCAAATCGAACGTTGCTCCAATTGCAGCAGCAATGCTGCTGCTCGCTCTTACGGTTTTGTCTGGGCGAGTCCGCTCTCGAGGCGCCAGCGGAGAAGAAGATTACAGTCGGCAGTGAGATTGAACGCGGCTACCACGCTGTCAACTGGGTTGGCCTTGAAGGAACGTTTCTCGATCAGATGGACAGGGTTCTTGCCGTCGTGTCTCGCAACAAAGAGCAGAATAAGGCGAGGGTTCGATTCCTTTCACCCGCTGCCTAAAATGGTAGGTTTTGATTTGTTGCGGGCCGGATTAATTTCGAAACGGGTCCAGGCATGGTCCGTGCTTAACACTAGCGCATTAACCATAACTTCCATAGTTTCACCAGCCTTCTGCCCCGCGCCGCCTTCATTGCGACGCTATTCCTCTTTAGCGGACTGTTTTCGCAGGATGCTGCGGCCTCAACGGGATTAACATTGGCCTGGCAGGCCAGTCCGTCGAGCCCGAACATCGATGGCTATCGAGTCTATTATGGGACTAGTTCAGGAAATTATACCCAGCATTTAGATGTACTGGGAACAGGCACAATGGCCAATGTCGCGAACGCTCCGAGTGGCAGTACGTATTACTACACCGTAGTCGCCTTCAAGGGAGGCGTTGAAAGCACTCGTTCGAACGAGGTAATCCATTCTGTGCCGTCAGCGACGCCTACCCCAACGCCGACTCCAACCCCTTCTCCAACTCCAACTGCTACGCCTACCCCGACTCCTACCCCGACTCCTACCCTCACTCCGACTCCTACCCCAACTCCAACCCCCAAACCTACGCCCACTCCTACACCTACGCCGACTTCTACACCTTCACCGACTCCAACTCCTTCTCCTACACCCACTCCAACCCCGACCCCGACTCCTACGCCAATCCCCACGCCTACACCGACTCCGACGCCTACTCCAACTCCGACCCCGACACCGACACCTACCCCGACGCCTACTCCCACCCCGACACCGGTTCCGACTCCTACGCCCACCCCGACTCCTACGCCTACTCCGACCCCTACCCCAACGCCAACTCCAACCCCGACATCGACTCCAACGCCTACACCTACGCCGACAGCGACACCCACTCCGACGCCTACCCCCACCCCGATTCCAATCGTTACTCCCCCTCCTTCGCCTACGCCGTCACCAACAGCTACGCCGATAATGACGCCAGCTCCTACTCCAACACCGACTCCGAGTTCGGGTATTGTATCGTTTACGCTCGGACCGAAGTGCTCAATGAGCATGGTGGACGTCTACGTCTACGTCACGTCTGGCCAGCCGATCGTGAATTGTTTGGTCAAGGTAAAGCAGAGCCACGGCTGGGTGTGGCTGCCTCTGAACCATATTGGCGGCACTGAATGGTCGAACGCGATAGCTGTTGCGCGGGGCGGGAAAGTGGTTTTCCAGGCAACCGACGACACCGGGCGCACGGTCACATCACAACCAATCAGTTGGGATTTCGGCAGCTGGACTCCGGCACCGGCTCCTACTCCAACTCCAGTTCAAAGCCCCGCGCCGTCGCCTGCGCCGACGTCGTCGACCCCGGTCGTCAGCTCGCCAACACCAAGTCCGACCGCCAGCCCCCGTCGTAAAAAACGCGGGATTAAGGCAGAACGGATCCGCCCCACCCCAAGCACCGGGGTGCTGTCTGGCGCACCTACGCCGACGTCGATCTACCAGTAGACGTCTTCTGGCGAGTTCAGCCGGCGAATCGACGCATCAGGCACCTCCTACCTACTCTGAGCCTTTCCTCGCGCCAATTTGGAACGTGGTCATTCCTTGCCAGCGCCCTCCGCACCGAACGCTTTCGGGGCTGAAACGAAACGGGCTAGGTTGCTAGACGCACTGGGTTGGAAGCCTATTTTCAACCGCCACGAATGGTTAGCGGGTCAGGGCAAACTATAAAACTCGATCAGGGCAACACCCGTGGTTCCGTTTTTCCCGGCAACAATGGCGGTGTAGTTTCCCGGCGCAAGCAGGGCAAGGATGGCAGATTCAAGATTGTTCGCGGGCGCCTTGCCAGTCGCCGCAATGTCTGCCTGCTGCGAATCCTTCCAGTTGTCATTATTAGCGATGACGTTTCCGTTGGCATCGCGCAATGAGAGCGTCGGATTAGCTAGTGGGGTAGCAATTCCAGCGCTCGCAAGCGATGGGCCTAGCGCACGCACGAGGACACGCTGCAAACTTGCGGCGTTGCCACCGATGATGGTGCCTCCGATCAGGACATCGCTCCCAGTCCCAACAAATGCGCGCGCACTTAAGTTCGTCGGCTGCGCGTTCACGTTCGGATCAACATCGTAAACTTCCGCCAGCCCAATGCCGGTCGTCATCGCCTTGCCTCGGAGAAAGGCGGTGTAGGCCCCGGGGGAGAGGCCGATCAGAATCGCGGCCTCGAAGTCATTCGGCGGGGCCAGCCCCGTCGCCTGAATCTGCGTCTGTTGCGTGGCTTTCCAATTGTCGTTAGCTGTGATAAGCGCGCCGGTGTGATCGTATAAGGAAAGCGTCGGATCGGCCAGGGAACCAGGAATGCCAAAGGAAGCCAGTGACCGCCCAAGCCCGCGAATCAGGACCCTTTTGTTTTCCGTCCCTCCAATAATGAAACCGGCAATCAGGATCCGTTCACCGGTGAAAACGTGAGCCCGCGCCGAAAGATTTTGAAACGACGCTGCGCCATCGAAAAGTCGGACGATGTTGTCCCGCAGTTGATTATTATAGCTAGTAAAGACACCCCCCGCTAAAACGCGACCGAATTGTTGCAAGGCGATACTGCGTACCTGGGTTGCGTCATTTGTCAGGGAACCGACGCACCCTGCCCCCGGATCAAAGGTCAGATCGACTGACCCATTTGTATTGAAGCGCGCGATGCTATTACGCCCGACTCCGTTTATTCCGGTGAAGAACCCGCCCACGAGAATGCGATCGTCCGGTTCGATCGCAAGCGATTGAATCCAATCGTTGGGCGCCGGATCAAACCCGAAATCGAGCGAGCCGTCACTAAAGACGCGTGCGATAAAGGTGCGATTGATGCCGGAGTATTGAACAAAACGGCCGCCGAGCACGATCTGGCCGCTATGTTGCAATGCCAGCGCGAAAACATTTCCACCAGTGCCGACACCTGAATCGAATGAAGGATCCAGCCCGCCACCCCCCAGCACGCGCGCCACTCCGCCACGGGCAAAACCATTGTAGCCGATAAAGGTGCCGCCAATGAGAATTCGACCATCCGGTTGAATGACAATCGCGTTAACGTCGCCGTTCGGTCCGTTGCCAGGATCAAAACTCAAGTCAACGCTGCCGTCATTGTTAAGCCGGGCTAGATTGAACCGTTGGGTCAGATCAACCTGCGAAAATTGCCCGCCGACGATAATGCGGCCATCAGCTTGCAACGCCAGCGCGAGCGCAGCGTTGTTGATCCCGTTGCCGAGGCCGAAGGTTTGATCGACACTTCCGGTCGCGTTGAGCCGGCAAATGCCATTGTGCGTCAAGCCGTTAAAGCTTGTAAATCGGCCGGCCACGATGATGCGGCCATCAGATTGAAGAACAGCCGCGGTAATCTCGCCATCCGCTCCCGTGCCAGGATTGAAGCCGGTATCTAGCGAGCCATCAAAGTTGAAGCGTGCGATCCGATTGCGCGGGATACCGTTGGCGAAAGTGAAACGGCCGGCAGCAATCACTTTTCCGTCGGGCTGCGGAATGACGACATTTACGGTGTCGTTTGTTCCGGGGGCGGGGACGAAAGTGGTATCGAGTTGACCGGGCGCAGGCGTGGGCGTGGGAGCTGCGGCGCGGAGGGCACTACTGGATCCGCTCAGGAGGAAAGCGAAAACAAGAAGAACGCGACGAAACGGCGAGCGATGCACCGGAAAGAGCATAGCATTAGCCTCTGATAATTTCCATAATTAGATCATATATCCTTCGACTCGATTCATTGCGGCGGTTCAAAACCAAAATAAGTCTCACTACCGCCAGTCCGCTAGCGCACCTTTTACATAACGAACCACCTGTCGCCTGCGCCAGTGCGTCAGTCTTGTCAAGAATTTCAGTGATGAGGTAATCGCAATCCCGAATGCGATGCCAGAAGCGCACGGAGCTGGCACAGTTCAAGACACTTAGCGAATTGCGGAGTTGCTTCGAACCTGCGCC
This sequence comes from Verrucomicrobiota bacterium, assembly GCA_003219125.1. Classification (GTDB taxonomy): domain Bacteria; phylum Verrucomicrobiota; class Verrucomicrobiia; order Chthoniobacterales; family UBA10450; genus AV69. The sequence goes on along the minus strand of QHPP01000128.1, from coordinate 18,483 downwards.
AGCTTTTGGACTGCGGCAGTCTCCTGCCGCTTTCTGCGCGGGAATCACACAACAAAGGTAACCTAAAAGTCGGCCCGAGCTGAGACGCACGCCTTTATTTCCCGCCGAAAAATTTGCGGAACGATTGAAAAAGTTTCGGGATCGCTTTCGGGATGGATTCGATGCGCTGGGCGAACTCGGCCGGTTCGCCGCCATGAACGGGGCAGATTTGCGTGGGAACTTTATCAGCGGGCAAAACGATTTCGTAAGCGGCACCCGACATTTGGCATCCGGTCGTGGCCAGGGCGTTCGAAGCCGCGCAAACGGTTACCCGCGCCATCGGCATCGTCGGCTCGAGGACGTTGGCCGGGTAACGCGTCGCCGCTTTATTCATCACCTGCACCCAGACCGGCAAGGCCAGCGCCGCGCCGTAGCCGCGCGGAATGATCGTGGTCGGTTGATCAAACCCAACCCAGACTCCACAAGTCAACGCGCTGGTGTATCCAATAAACCACGCATCCTTATAATCGTTAGTCGTCCCGGTTTTGCCCGCGGACGGAAGTTTGAACCCAAGTGAACGCGCACTCGCTGCCGTGCCATGCGTTAATACTTCTTCCATCAATTGTGAAGTCATCCAGGCCGCGCTCGGATCGAGCGCCGGGGCGGAAAGATGGGCGGCGCGATAAATCGGCTGATGATTCTGGTCGTCGATGCGCTCGATGATATAGCTTTGTTTGCGAACCCCGGCGTTTGGAAAAGCGCTGTATGCGCTGGTCAGATCCTTTAAGTTTGTTTCAAACGATCCGATGTAAATGGCCGGTCCGTGCGGCGCTTTGTCGTTCAGGTTTAACGTCGTTGCGATTTTTTGCACTTGGTCGAGTCCGGCGAATTGCCCGATGCGCACGCTCATGGTGTTGCGCGAATGAATCAGGCCGTAGGACGCGGGTTGAATCCCGCCGTAGGTGCCGTCGGAATTTCCCGGCGCCCAATTTCCCGCGCCTTCGATCTCACCAGGCTGAATGGGGCCGTCGCTGATCGCCGCGCCTGGGAGCAGGCCGTTAGTAAAGGCGAGCGTATAGACAAACGGCTTGAAGGACGAGCCGATCTGACGATTGGCTGGCGGAAGCGCGCGATTGAATTTGCTCTGCGAATAATCGCGACCGCCTACCAGCGCACGAATGCCCTCGCTGGCATTATCGATCACCACGACCGCGCCTTCCAAATAAGGCATCGAGCTATCTTCGCCCTCTTCCGGCGGATGATAGTTCGCTTTTAGTGGATGATGAAAATTCGATTGGTGTTCAATTCTCGTTAGGGTCGATTCCAATGCCTGGGTAGCAACGGTTTGCACGGCCGGGTCGAGCGTGGTGTAAATGTAGAGGCCTCCCTGGTCCACCTGGTCTGGCGTCAGCAACACATTCAAATCGCGCTGCACCGCATCCATCGCATAATTTTCCTGGATCATCGGCATCTTCTTCGGATGCGGATTGATGTGCGACGATTTCGCCTGTTGCGCCTGAGCGATGGAAATCTTTTTCAATTCCACCATCCGATTGAGCACAGCGTCGCGCTGCAATGCCGCGCCATCAGGATTGCGTAATGGCGAAAACCGATTCGGGCTCCGAATCAGGCCGGCCAATACAGCCGCTTCGGACAAATTTAATTTGGAGGCGTTCTTTCCGAAGTAGGCTTGCGAGGCCGTTTCCACTCCGTAACACCCGGCGCCGAAGTATATGCGGTTGATATAAAGCTCGAGAATTTGCTGCTTGGTAAACTCGTGCTCAATCCGCAACGCCACCATCGCTTCCAGCAATTTGCGATTGATGGTGCGCCCGCCGAGTGGAAGCGAATTGCGGGCAAGCTGCTGAGTGATGCTGCTGGCGCCTTCCCTGGCCGAACCACTTAACAAATCGCGCACCAAGGCGCGGCCGACGCCATAGAAATCGATTCCGTTATGTTGAAAAAACCGGGTGTCTTCTCGCGCCAGCAGCGCATCGATGAATGCAGGCGCAACTTCATTCAGCGAAACAATGAGCCGGTTCGCTCCTGCCAGTCGGCTATAAATTTTTCCGTCAACATCGAAAACGGTATTGCGTTCCGGCATTTCCCCAACCTTCTTCATGTCAAAGGTCTGTGCCCAGGCGGAGTAGAAAATCAAAACGCCAAGGGCGCCGCCGCCGATTAGGGTAACGAGGGAAATCTTCCAGCCCCATCGCCAGAGCCGGCTCGATTTCTTTTTGCCGTTGCCAGACGACTTCTTAAAAATCTTCATCGCGAAAGGTTTGACAATTTAGCGATAGATTTCGCAGATAAAACCTCAAGTTGCGTTGAGCAGGTAAAATCGCTGGTCATCCCGAGCGCAAGTTGAGGGATCCTACCACGAACTCTTAAAGATAACCCCCACGGATCCTTCGACTGCGCTCGGGATGACGGTGGGTGACGAACTAAAAACTAATCTGGACGTTGCTCTCGTGCTGTTCGGTCGCGCACGGGGCATTGAGCGGAACGTCGGTCGCTGCATCACTCGGCTGCACAATTCCGTTCTCGAGCAAATACTGCTCGACTTCTTCGCCGCTGACATCGGCTAGCATTTTCTCGCTAATCTCGACGCAGGGAGAAAGAGGCTGGCCACTTTTCGTCTCCATTTCCCAGCGAAAAGCCGGATTCGCGATGATATCCTTTTCGGTATAGGGCAAACTGTATTTGTTAAGCACAGCTCGAACGCCAGCGCTCCAGCCGCAATACGTTTTGAGGTAGGCGGTGATCTGAGGTTTTTCCATGATGAGAACTTACCGTCATCCCGAGCAAAAGCCAGTCCTGAGCGAAGTCGAATGGGTCGAGGGATACCTTAAGGGTTTCATAACGAGAACCCTCGACTTTATTGGGGATGACATTTCACTGAAAAGAGGCCGGGGGCCCCGACGTTTTCCCGCATAGCCCATCAGGGCCCCGGCGCATCACTCTCCACCAACGCGATCTGCTCCCATCCTCAGATCTTGTGTTGCACTGGCTTCAGCCAGGCGTGTAATTTTTGCAGTCCAAGCTCGAGACGCGTCTTTACCGTTCCCAGCGGGTTTTTAGTGCTGGCGGCGATCTCACGATGACTCATTCCCCTAAAGAACGATAGCTCCAGGGCTTGGCGCTGAAACTCCGGCAACGCGGACATTTGCTCCCGCAGATAACGGCGTAGATCAGCCCGTTCCATTTCCTCGTCGCCGTTTACCGTCGTGCTAGCGCCACCCGGCCGTTCATTTTTTTGCTCCTGATACCGATCCTTTACTCGAATGTAGGCCTGCCGCCGCCGCAGCCGATCAATCGCGCGTCGTCGTGTAATAGTCGTCAGCCAGCCAAGTGGTTTGCCCACGCGCGGGGCGTAGTTTTGCGCCTGTTTCCAGATTTGCAACAGCGTCTCCTGCAAGACGTCTTCCGCCTCAGCTTGCTCATGGATCACGCTCTCGATGATCGAGCGCAACGTTTTCCCGTGTCGTTGATACAGCGCTTGGAGCGCATTTTCATCCCGATCCGTGATCGCGCCCATCAGCGCTTCGTCTGTGGCCGAACTGAAACCATCGTTTGTTAGTGTTGGGGCAATCATAAATTTCAAATCTGCCCGGGGCAGGACGCGCCATTGGCGCCTTCAGCGCCGTCCCCTGAACCGAGCGCGTGCCACCAATCTTCGTAGGTTGTCTCGGAGAGAAGTGGGTAACTCGGATAAACCCACTGGTGCACTCCCGATTTACAATTAAGAGTCGGGCAATGGAGCTCCAACTCCTCGCCCACCGTCGATATCAAAACCTCGTGACCGGTAAATTTTCGATCGCAGAGCATACAAACGCGCTCATCATCGACCGCCCGCCAATCACGGAAATGATCGTACGCCTGGAGAATCACTAATCTGTCCGCAAGATTGGTTCTCATGACAGCTGCATTTTCCAGCAAAGTGAGGAAGACAGGCAATTGGGCAGCCCGCTGATCGTCGCCTAGGAAAAATTCTGATGCCGATGGAGAATAACTTTCTGGCGTTCTGGCAAAAACACCGAGCATGCACATTCATTTCCATCCATGAATTCCTCGGCGCGCGTTTCCCAGTTAGATGAAGAGACGTGCGCTCGATAGAGCTGGTTTGCAGATGGACGGCGCGAATGGGTTCGTCGAGGGAATGGAGCAATATTTCGCAGATCATCCGCGCAGTCCCAGCGCGGTGCGACACCCAAAGGTTTCCAAGCAGGGCGACACCTTTATCGTTTTACTTGGGCGCGATCTGCAGCACGGCATTGTCGGACTTGGCAAGACGCTGGAAAACGCATTGCGTGCCTTTGACTCGCAATATTTGAGCATGTTACGCCCGCCGGAGGCGCGGCCTGCGCCTGCTGAAGCTCGAGTTCGCGGCCGAACATAGAATGTGCGGCGAAAGTTCGCCGGTTCAGCCAGCGGAACACAGACTTCAATCTGTGCGCCAAACACGCATTCCTGCTTGTTTTTCCCAAGAAAAGGAACAGCTGGCTGAAAGCTCGTTGTGGCGCACAGGCAGAATCCCTATGTTCGTTCGGACCAGCCCCCTCAGGCCTGCTGTTGCAGCATCAGCCAATTGGTCGCGAACCGCGTCACTTCGCGCGCATTGGCTAGGTTGAGTTTTTCTTTGATATGGGCGCGGTGCGTTTCCACGGTTTTCGCGCTCAGGTGTAACCCCTTGGCAATGTCACGCATGTCATGTCCTTTTCCGATCAATTGCAAGACTTCGAGTTCGCGATCGCTCAATCGATCGACTGGCGAACGCGAATAGTCGCCACCGTGGATGTGATCATACACCATGCGATTCGACATCACCGGACTGATGAAGATCTCGCCTTGAAGGACCGCCCGCACCGCGATGATAAATTGATCGAGCGCTTCGCGTTTCATCACGTAACCGCGGGCGCCCGCTCGCAGAGCCCGTTCAGCGTAAAGGGTTTCATCGTGCATTGACAAGATCAGCACCGGTAACCGCGGCCGTTCCGCTCGAAGCGCCTTCGTCAATTCGATCCCGTTGGCGCCACCTTCCAGGCTGATATCGATCACAGCTAGGTCGACACTCTGCCGCCGGATGGCATCGAGAGCTTCCCTGGCGGATCCGGCTTGCGCGCGCACTTCGATGTCCGGTTCATCACTAAGCAATTGCACCACGCCTTTGCGAAACAACGGATGATCGTCAACGACGAGGACGCCATGTTTTTTCTCCGCCCTTCTGCTCACGATTCCAACGGCACCCGGCAGGTCACAGTCGTGCCGCGACCGCGCCGTGATTCGATCTCCAAGTTGCCACCGGACACGTCCGCGCGGTATTTCATCATGTGTACTCCCATCGTCTTCTTCTTGCGCGGAGATCGGATCCCCGCGCCGTCGTCCGTGACCGCCAGCACGAGCTCGTGATCTTCCTTTCGCAATCCAATTACGATTTCGCTCGCGCGCGCGTGTTTGAGCGCATTATTCACCGCTTCCTGCGCCACCCGGTAAATATTCAACCCAATGGTCTCATCGCTTATGCGCAATGAGCGCGGGAATTCACAGCGGCAGGGAGTTCGCTCGTTGGTGCGGGTGGCCAATTCCCTCAGCGCGACCAGCAAGCCGCCCGCGCCCAGCTCTGAAGGATGTAGGCCGCGTGCCAGATCACGCGCCCGCCCGGCATTTTCATTGACCGTTTCGGCCGCTTCTTGCATGGCTTTGGCGCATTCCGGCACTTTGCGGGCTATTGTTTTCGCTTTCGATTTCAGGAGAAACGCTGTGGCCGTTAACTCCTGGCACAATCCATCATGCAAATCCTGACCCACTCGCGACCGCTCCCGTTCTGTCACCTCCAGGATTTCGCGCTCGAGCGTTTGCCGCCGTTTCATTTCATTGTGCAACTCAGTATTGGTGGTGACGAGCTCCGCTGTCCGCTCCATCACCCGATGCTCCAACTCAGCATGCGCTTTCTTTAATTCTTCTTCGGCAATGCGCTGCTCCGTTGCATCGCGGGCGATTTTGGCAAATCCACGCACCTTTTCCCGTCCCTCCCCGTCGAGCCGTCGCATCACGCCATCAATCCAAATGCGCGATCCGTCCTTCCTAAGATGCCAGCGGCTGTCGCTGGCGGAACCTTTCTGCAAAGCGATGGTCATTTCCTTCTCCACCCGGCCGGCTGCGCGGTCCTCTGGCGTGAAAATCAATTCCCCCCTCTGCCCAATCGCTTCCTCCGCGCTCCAGCCGAAGACCCGTTGCGCTCCCGCGCTCCAGTAACTGATGACGTTATCGGGTTCGAGCAAAAACATGGCATAGTCCTTTGCCCCTTCCATCAGCAGGCGGAAACGCTCATCGCTCTCCCGCAATGCCGCCTGCGCTTTTCGCCGACTGCTGATATCTCGCACTAGTTCCGTGGCGCCGATCGCTTTGCCTGTCTCGTCTCTTACCAACGAAAATGTGATTGAGACATTGACAGGCTCTCCATTTTTCTTTACTCGTACCGTCTCGAGCGTTTTGCCTTCGCCGCGGGCGATGGCCGACCTGATTTCGTTCAATTCAGCTTCATTGTCGGGCGGAGAAAGGAATTTGATGTCATGTCCGACTACTTCTGCTTCTTTGTAACCGAAGAGCCGTTCCGCTGCTTCATTCCAACTGACCACCTTCCACACCGGGGAGCAGCTGATAATGGCGTCGTGCGATGAAGCAACCAGCGCTGCCTGCCACCACAATTTTTCCTCCGACAGTTTGCGCCGGGTGATGTCAACAAATGTCATCACCACGCCGTCGATCTTGTCTTCCAGCGTGCGATAGGGACCGATTCGCGCCAGGAACCAGGCGCCAGCCGTATTTTGCACCTCGCGCTCGATCGTGCCGAGGTTCCTCAGCACTTTCGCCGCGTCCTCGGCCAGCTCCTCATATTTCAACTTGCGTGTAATATCAGATAACGGGCGGCCCACGTCGGACGGAATCAGATTAAACACATCCTGCACTCGCGGAGTGAAACGTTTGACCGATAATTGCCGATCCAGAAAAATCGTACCGATGTCAGTCGCAGCCATCAGATTCTGCAAATCGCTATTGGCGTGGCTAAGTTCTTCGACGTTGCCTTTCAGTTCCTGATTAACCGTAATCAGTTCCTCATTGACCGACTGCAATTCTTCCTTGCCCGTCTCCAACTCTTCGCTGGCAGAGCGCAGCTCTTCGTTCATCGCCTGCAGCTCTTCGTTTGAAGCTTTCAATTCCTCGTTGGAGGTTTCGTACTGCTCGATACTCGTGTGTAACTGTGCCTTTATTTCCTGTAGCTCCGCCTCCAAATTTTGAGTGAGCGAATCATCGCGGCTGGCTGGCGGCGCTTCCGCCGGAATCGCTCCGCTCGCTTTCTCAAACATCACCACGGTAAATCCCTCCCCCGCGTCAGAGTCCCGCACGGGCCGAACGCACAGGTTCAGCAGTTCAGTTTTCCCATCCAACTCCAGCGGAATATTGTGCACCGTCACATTCTCATTTTCTTGGTGCGCGCGAAAAATCGCCGTGCGCAATTCGATCCGTATTTGCGGATGAACCAATTTCATCAAATTCGCCGAGGGTTCGCCGCCGCTAAATTGCAAATAGCGGCCGGCGTGTTCCGACAGATGCACGACATCGTGTGCGGCGTTAATCACGACAGAGGGCGGACCATATTGTTCCAAGAGTTTCAGGTGCAGCTCGCCAAAGAGCAGCGCCCGGCGCTCCTCTCCAGCGACGGAAGCCTCCAGTGTTGAATCAACTTCCGCGCGGATCTTTGTCGGCTGCATCGCTGGCAACAACGGCTTCGGTGGCAAAGGGATTTCGCGCACCGCATGCCGGGGCACGCGTAATGGTAAGTTTGGCGCAGTCCATCCCGGACGCGGTACCGATCGGCGCACATAAAGGCGATTCATTTTGTCGATCGGCGAGAAAAGTGTTTGCGTTTCCTCCACGCTTTCCGAGCCGCCGATAAAGAGCAATCCGCCTGAGCGGAGCGCAAAATGGAAAATATCGAGCACAGATTGTTGGGCCTGGCGTTTCAAATAGATGAGCAGGTTCCGGCAGGAGATGAGATCGAGATGGGAAAAGGGCGGATCTTTCAACACATCATGTGGCGCAAAAAGGACCAGCTCGCGGATTTCTTTTTTAATCCGGTAACGCCCATGGTCGCGAAGAAAGAACCGCCGCAATCGCTCTTGCGAGACATCGGCTTCAATTGTCATCGGATAGACTCCAGCGCGCCCGTCCTGCACCGCTTCCTCGTCGATATCGGTCGCAAAAACCTGAATTGTCGGGGGCGAATCAAGCCGTTCGGCTTGTTCGCAAAGTAGCATCGCGATCGAATACGCTTCCTCGCCGGTGGCGCAGCCCGGCACCCACGCTCGTACTTGGGCGCTACTACTCTTTCCGGTGAAGAGCTGCGGGATGTTCCCTTCCAGCGCGGCAAAGGCCGGCTGGTCCCGGAAAAAATGTGTCACCCCGATGAGCATGTCGTGCAGCAACGCGCGCGGTTCATCAGCATGCGAACGCAGAAAAACCAGATACGACGGAATATCTTCCAGCGAGTTCACCTGCAAGCGCCGCGCAATTCGGCGCAACACCGTCGCGCGCTTGTAATGCGAAAAATCATGACCGGTTTGCGTGGTCAAATAACTCAGGGTTTCCCGAAGCGCCGATTCATCATCTGGATCGTGCGTTTGACGCGCCGCAATCTTTCCGTCCGGCGCAGCCTTCTCCTCGGACGATTCTTCTTTTTCGTCAGCCGAAGATTCCGGCGGCAATTGAATTCGCTTCTCGTTTTGGACAAGCTCTACCAGCTTCGCTGGCATCTGTTCTGCCCGCAGCACCCAATCCACCATCCCGGTATCGATGGCCGCACGCGGCATTGTGTCGTACTCCGCCTCGGCCGGATCTTGCGCCATGGTCACGCCGCCTTGCGCCTTGATGTGCTTCAATCCAATTACTCCGTCCGAATCGGTCCCCGAAAGCAGCACGCAAACCGCGCGTTGCCCGTAAGCCAGTGCCAGCGTGCGAAAAAAAAGATCAATTGCGATCCGCTTCCCCGGCGCTTGTTGCGGCTGCCGTAAACGCAGAGTGCTGTCTTCCATTGAAAGATGCTTGTTCGGTGGAATCACATAAACGCGATTCGGTTGCACCTTTACCTCGTCCTGCACTTGGAGCACCGGCATCGAAGTCGTCGTTTGAATAATGGCAGCAAGATTACTTTCGTGCTCGGGCGACAAGTGCATTACCACCACGAACGCCAGTCCGCTGTTGGCCGGCATCTGTTCGAAAAATTGCCGCAACACCGCCACCCCGCCAGCGGACGCTCCTAGACCCACAACTCCCGTTGGTTTCTTGTTTTCGCTCTGCCTCCGCTTTTTGGCAGTCGCCTTTTTCCTAGGCGAATCGGATTCAGCAGGCATTTACCAAGTTCCTCTGCATGCGACTTAGTCCACCATCATCCGGCAAATCGCCGCGACACGCAATCATTCTTCCAATGACTCTAGAATTTCAGCGTTTCAGCGTTTTTCTTGACCGCCTCGCTCCATCTCGAAGGTGACTTTCGCATTAACGCGGTAGCTTGTGATCTTCTTTCCATCCACACTGGCGCTGAATTCCTTTATATAAACGGAGCGAATATTGCGCAGTGTCTTGGACGCTTCCGCGACCACATTTTGCGACGCTTCCTCCCAACTTTTCGGCGACTCCGAAAGTATCTCGATCACTTTTACGATTTTTGGCATGAGCTTGATTTCCTTTCCCTTCCGTTTCGCGCCGCATCGAGGATATGGCCGCAGGCTGGCGCGAAGCGCCATTGCGGAGCTTCTCCTGGCCAATGATCGTGCGAGCCACTTGGGGTGGTAGCGCGAGGGGGAGCGCGCACGTTGTGTCATCCCGAGCGCAAGCGAGGACCTCGCCCATCGACGGTTGATCCCGCGAGCCTCCTCACGTAATCAATAGCGCGATCGCGAGGTCCCTCGTCGTCTGCGCGGCTCGGAATGACGTGCTGCGAGAATGCGATTTCTAACTAAAAAAATGGATGGCGTTACTACGCCGCCGCGATTACCTGCTGGATTGTCTCCTGCAATTTCTGCACATCGATTGGTTTCGTCAGATGCGCGGAAAAACCGGCCCGGCTACTGCGCTCCAGATCTTCCTCCATCCCATAACCACTGATCGCTATGCCCTTGGCGTCACTGATTTTGGCCAGTTCTCGCATCACTTGAAAGCCATTGCCATCCGGAAGACCGAGATCGCTCACGAGAAGATCGAGCGGGGTTGTGTGCAATACTTCCAAAGCCTGGCGCACAGTGGAGGCGGTGACGACCTCGTGCCCGTTATGCCTTAACAGCTTGCTCATGACCGTTGCCGTATTGTCGTGGTCTTCGACAATCAGAATATTTAATTTCCGTGACGAAACCGGGGCAGGTTTGCGCTGGATGGGAGCGATGACGCTCAGAGCGGGAACCGTTTTCAATTCCACCGTAAAGACCGCGCCCTGTCCGCTCGTTTTATTAGCGGCCTTGATTTTTCCCTGATGCATTTCCAAGACCGCCTTGCAGATCGCCAGGCCCAGGCCAAGACCTTCGCCGCTTCTGGTCCCTTGCTCAAAAGCCGTAAACAATTTCGGCATCAGCACTGGGTCGATTCCGCAGCCGCTGTCGCTAATTTCAAAAATCACACGGTCCGGCGCTGCATCGTATGAACGGACCGCGACCTCACCATTTTCAGGCGTGAATTTGTAAGCGTTTTTCAACAGGTTCCAAAAAACCTGCTCCATGCGCGTAGGATCGGCCATGATTTGATGGTTGCTGGCAGTCAGATCAACCGAGAGGCGCAAATTTTTTGCGAATAACTGGCTACGGACAATTTCCAGAGCGTGATTCAGCAATGCATCGGCACGACACGGCTGAAGATTCATTTGAAGTTTGCCGCGAACGATTCGGGTAAGATCAAGCAGATCGTCGATCAGTCGCGCTTCCATTTCGATATTGCGGCAAATCATCTTCAACCCCTGCTTTAATTCAGGATCGACATTCTTGTCTTCTGATGCCGAGCAAGCCCACATCAGGACTGGGTTTAATGGGGTCCGCAGCTCGTGGCTGAGCGCCGCTAAAAAACGGTCTTTTGCTTGGCTGGCCATCACGGCTACTTCTTTCTGCCGCCGAAGCTCTTCTTCCGTCCGCTCACGCTCGAGGTAAAGGCCAACTTGAATTCCTAACGCACCGGCAAGTCGCAGAAGGTCGTCGTCCGGCGGCACCACCTCGTCGCTGTAGAGCTCAATTACGCCATTGATTCCGGTCGAACCCATTAACGGAAAAACAAACGCGGCCTGCAATCCACTCATCCGCGCGAACAGCGCCCGCGGGAAGTTGGTCTCCGCCTCGAGATTAGGTAACCAGGTGGGCACACGTGAAACGAGAACGCGTCCCGGCAATCCCTCGCCGCTGGAGAACACACGACGCCTGGTTTCGGATTCGAATTCGTCGATATCGCGCTCGGGTGATCTCCAGGTCGAATGGCAAACAAGCTTTCCATTTTTATCCAGGACCCAGAGCGCGGCAAAGAGCCAGCGCCCGCTCCGTGCAATGGTGCTGAGAATTTTTGGGCCCAGTTCGATTAGCGGGGCCTGACCAGAGATTAGAGCGGCGATGGCGTACTGGGCGGCTCGACGTGCCTCACTTCGCACGCGCTCGCTGATATCGCGCACATAGGCGGTAAAGACCGTTTTCTCGTTCACCTGATACGGGGTAATGGCCAGCTCGACCTCCAGTCTGGAACCGTCCGAGCGCAGAGCAGGCATTTCGATACGCCTGCCCAGTAATGAGCCGTCGCCAGTGGCGCGATATTGGGCCATCCCGGCGCGATGCCTGGCCCGCAATTCCCTGGGGATAATCAAGTCCGCCATTTCTTTGTCCAACGCTTGCGCGCGCGAATAACCGAACAAACGCTCGGCCGCGATGTTCCATTCCTGCACGCGACCGTCACCGCCAATGACAATGATGGAATCAAGGGCCGCATCGAGGATTGACTGGCTGTTTTGTTCGCTACCGGCGAGCTCTTTCGCTTTCTCAGCAGCGAACTGTTGCGCCGATTCTGCCAGCAGGTCGCTAAAAAATTGATGAATAACGGTCTCGGTGTTGGCGCGCGCTGAGGCATCGAATTCAGGTAGTTCGCGGGCAAAGGCGTCCAAGCAATCAACCGAGATTATCTGCCAGATGTGTCCCAGTCCGCGAACGATCTTGTCGAGGCTGTATCCTGGTTCCCAGCGATGCTGCGGCTGCATATCCGCGAAGCGCTTTTTTTTATTTCGACGCCATTTCCCTGCTTTTTCGAGGCGTTTGCCCAAGTCCTGGCAAAGAGTCGGCAGATATTTGGCCAACTGTTGGTGAGTGGTCTTGCCGGAGAGCGCCAGCTCGGGCTGTCCTTCGGTCGTTGCATTCCATCGATCGGCAATCCATTCCGTACGATCGGAGATAAAACGGCCAAATTCCGATAATGGATTCACGATGGGACAGGAGGTTCGCTATTCGATCTAAGATTCGACGAGCAGTTACCATGCTATTTTCCCAGCAAAACGCGGAATCTCCGGCAGGAGGCCGCCACGAATCAGGTTGATTGAATTCACCCCCGCCGCCTGCTTGTGCGCGCGGTGCCTTTTCGCGTTAAAGACCCGCGAAGTACTTCGTAATCAACGCTTGCGCGCTTTCACCCAACGCACGCACTCCCGCTTTGCTTTGCAGCAACTTTAACAACAGCGATCGTGCTTCCTTTTTCTCTCCCTCGGAAATGCTGGTCCGCTCGATCGCGAGAATGATCTGCTCAAACGCATCCTTTAATGCCTGCACCTCCGCCCCTGGCATCTTTACCTCTTGTGGGCCGCCAACCACGCCCCGCCGGCTTTCATCGAAAGTGATTCGAATTGGTGACGCCGCGCTGCTGTTCAGAACGTGCATTCCAAACTCATTCATCCGGGCAAAGCCTCCCAGCAAACCCATCCCGCTTTTATCTTCGATCGGCTTCCAATCGATTAGACCGTACTCGGCCAGTTGAGCGAGTGCCCGAAGCCAGTCGCGATTGTTTATTCCTTCAGGCGCTGGCACGGCCCGCTCCGCCGCGCCGAAAGGAAGAAAACCTTCGCCGCGTCGTTCATGCAAAAGTTGCAAAACGCGTCCTCTCACCACGGAATCCTTCATGCGGATGAATATGGTTCCAGGCTCGAAGTTGAACAACTGATCTTCCAATCGCCCGCCGTTCACCCGGCGCCGCCGCGTTGGTGGATCGAGCAATCCCCTGCTCGATGTTATTAATTTGGCGGCGAAGCCGCACATACTTTAGCATCGCCGACGGAGCGGCCGATGCCACCTTTCGCCCGATGCGGAGTTGCTTTTCAGCTTGGAAAGAAATTTTGCGATTTGATGCAAACGATTCGGAAACCCGTGCGATGGTGAGAAATGTTAAATTCGGCCTCGCACTTCTGCCGCCTCAAAACCAATCAGCCGCCGCGGACTGAATTAACCGAAGCGGCCGCGAAAATAATCGGCGAGGCCAGATGAACTGCTAAGCCGTTCTTATGGCGCTGAAAACTGTCGACCGGAAATTGCCCGCGACAATGAATTTCTGGCGACGGATTTTGGAAGACCGGGCGCTGCGCGACTTGGACGACCTGGCAAAGCTCATCATCGGATGCGAAATCATTGTCGCGCTCGATGACGTAAGCTTGCTAAGCGCCTGACCGTTCCAGATTCATTGGAACTCGCCCATCCCGCACGTTGGCGACGCAGTTTCGGAATACAGTTGTGCTTTGGGAAAAATGAACGAAGCTAACGGTCTATTGGATTGAATCTGTTTGTTCTTTGCGTGGTAGATCGTCAGGTGAGTTTGTCTCATTGGTGATTTGAAACCCGATTCCCGGGAACAGCTCTGTAGCTCGCAAGTTTGCTCCAAAAATCACAATGAAACTGTACGTAGGTAATCTCTCTTTTGAGACCACTGAAAACGATCTTCAGGATCTTTTCGAACAACATGGCCAGGTCGGCGAAGTAGCGCTGATGATGGACCGCATGACCGGCAAATCGCGCGGCTTTGCGTTCGTCACCATGAATGAAAAAGCCGAAGCGGAAGCTGCCATCAGCGCGCTCAACGGCAAGGAATTGAACGGACGCACACTGAGTGTCAGTGAAGCGCGTCCTCGCGAAGAGCGGCCCCGACCATACGGCGCCAAACGCTCATTCGCCGGCGGCAATCGTCGGTAGATCCAAGCGATTGTTGCAGCCGGCTTCGAGGATTTCGGGGCCGGCTTGCCCTCGATCATGAACACCGAAAAAGCTCTCGAGTTGGAAGGAACGATCATGTCGGTCCTTCCCGGCACCATGTTCCGGGTTGCTCTCGCCAACGAGCATCTTGTTCTGGCGCACATTTCCGGAAAAATGCGCAAACGATTTATTCGACTTACCATCGGCGATCGCGTCAAACTTCAGATGTCACCTTACGACATTGACAAGGCGCGTATTGTCTACCGTCTCTGAGAAAATAAATGAAATTCTTTGGAAAGCCGGCGGCACGGAAAGTAAAAAGTGGTCCTGTAATTAAGCGACTACTGGTTCGTTGCCCCTCCACTGCTAAACTGGCGGTGACCGGCCAGACAATCGACGAACAACTCTGGGCCGCAGCCAAAGTGAAAACGCCCAAGTTCACCTGCCCTCATTGCCAGCAAGTTCATAGTTGGAGTAAAAAAGACGTTGTTTTGGCGCGCTGATTGCGGGTAGTAAGCACCGCATCATGTTTGCCCGTATTCCATTTCATCGCGTTAATTGGCTAACGAGCTCGTTCCTCATCGGAACCTTCGTGCTCTCCATTACCACGGTCCCCCTCTACCTTTGGTATTTCGGTATCGATCGGTTCCAGGTAATCTTGTTTTTGCTTTTGCTCAGCGCCACCGGCTTTAGCATCACCCTTGGCTATCATCGATTATTTTCGCATCTCGCCTTTCGCGCCCGGCTGCCGGTAAAGCTCTTCGTCCTTATTTTTGGCCCGGCCGCATTCGAAAATTCGGTATTGATGTGGGCGAGCGAACATCGGCGCCATCACAAACACGTCGACCACGAGGAGGACCCATACGATATTACCAAGGGATTTTTCCACGCCCACATCGGCTGGCTTCTGTTCAAGCTTCTGCCCCAGCCGCCTTTCGATAACGTGGCCGACCTAAAGAAAGATCGGTTGGTAATGTGGCAACATCAGCACGTTCATACCATTGCTTTTATCGTTGGTTTCGCCCTGCCCGTGCTACTGGGCGCAGCCTGGAATGGCTGGATCGGCGCACTCGGAGCTTTTCTCATCAGCGGCGTCGCCAAGGTGGTGGTGATTCAGCACTGCACTTTTTTCATTAACTCGGCCTGTCACACCCTTGGTCGCCGGTCTTACTCTACTAGATGCAGCGCGCGCGATTCACTTCTCATGGCGCTGCTCACGTTCGGGGAAGGCTATCACAACTATCACCACGAATTTCAATACGATTATCGCAACGGCGTAAAATCGTGGCAGTGGGATCCGACGAAATGGATCATCTGGCTGCTCTCCAGAATTGGGCTCATCGGCGGCCTCAGGCGCGCAGCCCGCGAGGCGATTGAAACTGCGCAGGCGCAAGTTCGCCGCTCCCGCATCTCCCAAAGTGAATCGGTCGCAATATCGGAGACGATGACCGGTCTGGGAGTCCCGCAGCGTTGACGTTTAGCCTGCGCCCAAAGTAGCGCTTAAGGCGCCGTGGTCACTTTTTGCGGCTGCACGACCCGTTTGTCTCGGGCCGGTCGCATTTCCACGGGGGACCCGTGGCTGCATGAATCGCACCAATGACGCGAAGCGGTCTTGAGCCGCTTCCTTTGCCCGCACTCATCGCAAACGAATATTTCCGTCTTGATGGATGGTCTGATCACGTTAATTCGGTGTTTTTCTCTATCGGCAGAAGTTTATTCGTATGGCGACAGCCTTTTGATCGCTCGTTACTGGTGGAAAAGCAAGAGTCCAATTCGCTAAAAGAGGCGGCTTCCTCAAGGCGAAACATGTTTTAGCACGGAATTCGCTCCGTTGCTACTTCGAACCGATTCAGATTCATTGAAAGCTCCGATCACACAGGTCGCGCCGTTAGCGACGAGTCGTCTTACGGCCGCGATCGCCGTTACTGTCCTGACAGGATGGATTGCTCAAATCGATCTGCTGAAAAATTTCGCTCCGGGCATGATCGCAATGAATCCCTTTACTGCGGGTGGTCTGCTAGCCGCGAGTGTCGCTTTATTTCTGCGCCAACCGGTCGACGCCCCGAAAATGCGCACCGTTATAGGACAACTTCTTGCCGGCGCTATCATCGTTATCGGCGGATTGAATCTCCTCTACCATCATGATGTGGCCGCTCCAAGATGGCTGATGATGGCGCCATTAGCCGACGGTTCCCTGGTTGAAGTCAATGGCGTCAGAATTTCGCTCAGTTTTGTTTTGATCGGCGCGTCCCTGCTCTCACTCAATTGGAAAATGGCTCGTGGATTTCGCCCCGCCGAGGTAGCCTGTGCCGTCACCGCGGTGATCGCGATTCTTTCGTTGGTCGCGTATTCCCACTACCTGACCGGCCTTTACACGACCCGCACTTACACGCCGGCCTCGCTTTTGACCTCGGTTTCCTTCTTCCTTCTCGCAACCGGAATTCTTCTGGCGCGCGCAGACCGCGGAACCTTGGCAATCGTCGTGAGCGAGACTGCAGCTGGTATGCTGGCGCGGCGACTTATTCCGCTCGCGATTCTTCTTCCCATCTTGATCGGTGCCCTCCGTCAAACCGCGGAGAGAGCCGGGCTTTACGACCCGACCTTTGGTGCGGCCCATTCCGCCACTACGTTCATGGTTTTATTTTTCGCGGCCACCTGGTGGACGACGCGAATGCTGTTCCGCATCGATACCAATCGCATGCTGGCGGAAGGAGCGAGGCAAAAGCAGGAAGAACAGGTGCGCCAGCTCAATATTGAAAAAATCGCGGCCGAAAGAGCTAGCAAAGCCAAGGATGACTTCCTCGCTGTTCTCAGTCACGAGCTACGGACGCCACTGACTCCAGCGCTGGCCGCGGCGAGCTATCTGGCCGAACATGAGGATCTCTCGCCCCAGTTTCGAGAAGAAGTAACTGCCATCCGCGCGAGTGTACAATTAGAAGCGCGTTTAATCGATGATCTGTTGGACCTTACCCGAATCACTCGCGGAAAAATCGAGCTACATCTCGAGGTCGTCGATGTCCATGGTCTACTCCGTAACAGCCTCGAAATCGCCCGCGACAACATCCTCGAAAAACAGTTAGATCTGGTCGTGGACTTCGGCGCCGAACGCCACCACGTCTGGGCAGACGTCGTTCGCCTTCAGCAGGTTTTTTGGAATCTGATCAACAATGCCGTGAAATTTACTAAGAAGAATGGCCGAATCACCATCCGCACCACGAACGAACAAGGGCGTTTTGTGTTCAAGATTACCGATACCGGAGTTGGAATTGAACCCGAGCAGCTGGATCGGATTTTCCGGGCATTCGAACAGGGCGAGCGTTCAATTAGCCGGAAATTTGGCGGGCTTGGCCTTGGGCTTACGATATCAAAAAGGCTGCTCGAATTACAGGGTGGAACGATCACCGTTCATAGTGAAGGCCTAAATCGTGGCGCCTCCTTTAAACTTACTCTGGCTTCGGTGGAGAGCCCAAAAACAGCGAGCGTCTCGCGCCCGATCACTGACGAAGGACCGACCAAGAGCTTGCAATTGCTGGTGGTCGAAGATCATCCTCAGACATTACGAGTGCTCGCAGCCCTGCTGCGTAAACAAGGCCACAAAGTTCTCACCGCGGAATGCGTTCAAGCTGCAATCAAGCTTCTTGAGGCCGAACGATTCGATGGATTAATCAGTGACATCGGGCTGCCCGATGGCAACGGCTGTGACATCATGCGCGCAGCCAAACAGCGACAATCACTTGTCGGCATCGCTCTTAGTGGCTTTGGCATGGAGGAGGATGTGCGCCGCAGCATCGACGCTGGATTCGATCATCATCTCACTAAGCCGATCGATTTTCAGGAGCTGCAGAAATTTGTAGGAACAATGGCAGTGCGGACTAATCATTCCACGTCTTAAAGCCCTTATTTCAGACGAGCTTCGAACCGGGCATGGCACTCCAAAACCTCGGCTCAATTGACTTAATCGCCCCCGTGTCGCCCGAATTCGGCGCTAGAACAAATTGCCGTTCGTCGTCAGCTATTCGCAGGTTCATCTGCCATGTATGGCGGAATCTTGCCTCGCTTGATCGCAGCTTTTGCCTCCGACACGGTCGGAAAAATCGCCAATACCTTGTCGAATTGCACCACGTCAAAAATCGCTTTCAAATTCGCGTTGATCCCAGCGAGGCTAAAAATACCGCCATGCAAACCAGCATCGCGATGATATTCAATCAAAGTTGCCAAGCCGGTTGAATCAATGAAATCGACCGCACTCAGGTCAACAATT
>QHPP01000175.1 GCA_003219125.1 Verrucomicrobiota bacterium | reverse complement strand
CTCGCGCCGTTACATGCAGGAAATGATTCCCTTTGTCGGGCCTCATACCGACATCATGGGACCGGACATGGGAACAAACGAACAGGTGATGGCGTGGTTCATGGACACTTATTCGGTCTATCAGGGTTATGCTGTTAGCGAGATTGTCACCGGCAAACCAGTGTCGATTGGTGGCACCGAAGGACGCCGCGAATCCACCGGGCGCGGCGTTGTTTATCTGATCGAGCGCGCCATGGACTTGTTGAAGATGGATCCAACCGAGTGCACCGCGATCATCCAGGGATTCGGAAACGTCGGGTCGGTCGCGGCCTTATCGCTGGCGTTGAAGACCGGCATCAAAGTTGTGGGTATCAGCGATGCGACCACTGCCGTTTACAATCCCCAGGGAATCGACGTGAAAGCAGCGGAGCAGCACGTTCTGAAAAAAGGAAATTTGCGTGCATTCGATCAAGGCGATCGCATCGATCCAAACGAAATGCTGGTGCAGAAATGTGATGTCCTGGCGCCGTGCGCGGTCGATCGCGTGATCACGGAAAAAAATGCCGGCAAACTGCAGTGCCGCATTCTGGCTGAAGGGGCGAACGGGCCGACCACGCCGGAAGCAGATAAAATTCTCGATCAACGTTGGACCGAAGTTTTCGTTATTCCCGATATCTTGTGCAATGCCGGTGGCGTCATTGTCTCCTATTTCGAATGGGTGCAAGGTTTGCAGGCTTTCAGCTGGAGCGAAACGGAAGTGACGGATAAACTCTTCCGCATCCTGGAACATTCCTTTTCTCAGGTGATCCGGCGTGCAAAGGCACATAAGATTTCGCACCGAATGTCGGCCATGGCCACCGGAGTCGAACGCGTGATGAAAGCAAAACGGACTCGCGGTCTGTTTCCCTAAACCAGCACGATGGCGGAGATCGCCGCTTCACTGCGCGCCTTACTCGCGCGCTCAATTGATTACGCGGGAATGTTTCCGCCGTGCCAGCTTGAGCTCGAGCCGGCGCTGAAAAATCAAGTGCAATATTTGCGCACGGCTGATGCGTGGATGCTAAGTGCGTTCGTCCTCCCGGTCGAACAGTTTGGTGCCGCCAAACAATTGCTGACAGAGTTCGATCCGCTTCACCCGCTCCATGTTTCCGCGCTCGGGCCAAAAACTGAAAACGCAGCTGCTTTTCGTACAGCACTGGCGAAGACCGACGCGGCGATTCGTTCGCTATCGACGCACAATGTCGATCTCGTATCGGTGAGCCAGCTCGAAATGTTTTTGCCTCCCGATGTCGATTCGCAGTTACTAAGCGAAGCCTGGTCAATCCTCGGAACGTTGCCCACATTTTGGGAAGCGCCGCCAGCCAGAGCAGAACAAACGATCTCGTTGGTTGCCGAACTCAATTCCAATGTTGATTCGCCAACATTCGGTTACAAATTACGCACCGGTGGCGTGACCGCTGATGCGTTTCCAACCTCGGAGCAAATCGCGCAGGCGTTGGTCACGCCGGTTACGCACCAGGTTCCAATCAAGTTTACCGCTGGGTTACATCATCCGCTCCGCATGTTTCGCGATGAAGTGCAGACGAAAATGCATGGCTTTCTCAATGTGCTCGGCGCGGCTGTGCTGGCAGCAGAACACAAATGGGACTCGCGGCAAACCGCGCTCATGCTGGAAGATGAAAATGCGGATTCGTTTTCCTTTACCGACGAATTTTTCGCGTGGCGCGAATGGAAGATCGACATCAAAAGGCTGCAAGACCGGCGGAAATTCGTCACGTCCTTCGGCAGCTGTAGCTTCGACGAACCGCGCGAAGATTTGCGCGCGTTAGGATTGCTTTAAGGAAACACAGGCCTGTGGCCTGTGAGTCCAGCGGGTTTGTAACCCGCTGAAACGGTCAGCGGACCGAATGTCCGCTCTGCGCACAGGTCATAGACCTGTGTTCCAGCGGTCGAAGATTTGCGCGGCTAGAGTGTCGTGCTCGCGTCTCGCAGAGACGCGGCTACAATTGGCGCCTCGCAATGCCACAATAAAGCCGAATGCCGCTTAAATCGTTTATTAATGTTTCGCCCGATTCCGATTTCCCGATTGAGAATTTGCCCTTTGGCGTTTTCAAGCCGCGCGAGGGACACGCGCGCGTTGGCGTCGCCATCGGCGATTTAATTCTGGATCTTGCGGTCTTGGAAGAGCTCGAATTCTTTTCCGATGTTGTAGCCGCCGCTGTCCCCAGCGGCAGAAACAGAAGGAATCTGCCGCCAGAGATGGCGGCAGCTACAACGCTGTTTGCGAGCGATGCGCTCAATGCTTTCATGGCGCTGGGTCGCCCGGCATGGAAAAAAACCCGAGACATTTTGCAGAACCTGCTTTCGGCCGAAACCGGCACCTTGCGGGACAACGAAGAGCTACGCGCGCGCGCCTTTCACAAACAAAACGAGGTGACGATGCAACTTCCGGCGCGCATCGGCGATTACACGGATTTTTATTCTTCGTATCATCACGCTCACAATGTCGGCACGATGTTGCGCGGCCCGGAGAACGCGCTCATGCCAAATTGGAAATGGTTGCCGGTAGCCTACCACGGGCGCGCTAGTTCAATTGTCATTAGCGGAACAGAGGTGAAACGGCCACATGGACAAACGAAGCCGCCGGATGCGAGCGCTCCGGTTTTCGGCTCGAGCAAAAGCCTCGATTTCGAACTGGAGACAGCATTTTTTATTGGTCCGGGAAATCCGCTTGGCCAGCCCGTTTCAATCGATCAAGCCGAAGACCACATTTTTGGGATCCTGCTGATGAACGACTGGAGCGCGCGGGATATTCAGACGTGGGAATACCAGCCGCTGGGTCCGTTCCTGGCGAAAAACTTCTGTACCACTATCTCACCGTGGGTGGTAACGTTGGAAGCGCTCGAACCGTTTCGCAAAAATCTGGCGGCACAAGATCCAGCACCGCTGCCTTATTTGAAACGTGCAAACGATTTCACTTTTGACATCCATTTGGAAGCGCACTTGCAGACCACCAAAATGCGCGAAGCGCAAACAATCACGCGAACTAATTTCCAAAATCTTTACTGGAGCATCGCGCAACAACTGGCGCACCACACCGTCAACGGTTGCAACCTTCAAACGGGCGACCTGCTTGCCAGCGGCACGATCAGTGGACCAACCGAGGAATCTCGCGGTTGCATGCTGGAATTGACCTGGCGCGGCCAAAATCCGCTGAAGTTATCAGAGGCTGAAACCCGCAAATGGCTCGAAGATGGCGATACCCTTTCGATTACGGGCTGGTGTCAGGGGGAGGGCTATCGTGTTGGCTTCGGCGAAGTGAGCGGACGAATCGTTGGCGCGTGACGACATTCGCGCGCCTGATTTCCTGGATTGGGCATCCACTGGTATTCGTCTTGGCCTCGGTCGCCGTCGTCGTGGGCACACAACTCGGCCCGCGCACCGGTTTGCCCATTCTCCTCGCCTTGCTCTTCAGCACCTTGGTTCCAACCGCCATCCTGCTCCTTTCCGGAGTTCGCTCCGGCCGATGGAGCGATGCGGATGTATCCGTCCGCAAAGAACGCCAGCGCTTTTTTCCGTGGGCGGTTCCGTTTTCGTTAGCAGGTGTGATCGCAATGTGGTGGTTGCAAGCGCCGAGTTACATCATCCGCGGAGGAATGGTAACTCTAGCCCTCTTCCTCGTCTCGTGGATGGTAAATTTCGGCCTGAAATTATCGCTCCACGCTCTCTTTGCCTTTTACTGCGCGATAATTCTTTTTCGAATCGGTCCGATCTGGGGCTCGATTGCATTTGTTCTCGCGATCCTAGTAGCCTGGTCACGGTTATTCCTGCAACGCCACACTGGCATTGAGCTAACCGTGGGAGTTGCGCTCGGGTTGACCGGCGGAGTGATTGTCGGCTGGTGGCACTAGGTGCATTGCCAATTCCTGTAACCAGCGCCCAAGTTTAATATTTGAATGTTGCAGGTGCGACATTCAAATGTTAACTCGCCTTGGACAGCGCTTGAGCCTTTCAATGGAGCTGGGCTAGGTTGGGATCGCATGGAACCTTACCAACCACGCGCATTTCGCGTCATCGAGCTTTGTCGATCTGATAAATGGCAAATGAAATTCTATGGGATCGCGTGCCAGGGCGAATTTCCACGAACTGAGTTATTCGCAGGTGCGGGCGCTCAGATTTAACTCCGTCATGGCCCTCCGGATCAACTGCTTGGTTCCCTTTCACGCGTTGCAGTTTTTCTTGGAATCGATGCAATCCAGACTGCCTCCCTTTTTCAAATCGGCGCATTAGAGGATTTCGCTGGGTTGGTTATGGTGGGTGAAGTAAGGCGAACGCATGGCAATTAGAACGACGAAAGTAGAAGGGATCGAACATCGAAACATTACCTTGAAAGAACACGCCCTGGCCCATCGATGGCTCGATGGGTTGAGTGGGATCGAGCTTGGCGCGTCCGCTCATAATCCCTTCGGCCTGGAAGGTTCTACTCATATGAGTCCCGGCGACGACTTTGATGTCGCCCGCCAGGAAGAGCTCAAAATGAACGGCTGTTATGCCGAAATTGATGTCACCGCCCCGGCCGAGAACCTTCCAGTTCCTGATTCGTCCCAGGACTACATCATCAGCAGTCACGTTTTCGAGCACTTGCCCGATCCAATTAAAGCGTTGCTGGAGTGGAACCGCGTCGTCCGCAACGGCGGCTACATCTTTATGATTGTGCCGCAACGCGACGCCCTCGAAACGGACAAACGGCGGCCCTTAACTAGCCTGGAACAATGGTTGGACATTCACGCGCGCGCTAACGTAACCGTAGACAATTGGAACGACCTGTTTCCAGCTAATCAGGTTCCTCGTCGTGGGCACTATCATGTTTACACTCCGGATACTTTGGTCACGCTAATTGAAACTGTGGCGGCACGCTATCGATTAACCTGGGACCTGGTCGATCGCGAAAACCCCGATAGCAAGGTGGGTAACGGCTTCACCCTCGTTTATCGGATAAGAAAAATCACTCGATCTTCGCCAGCATAAGGTGTGAAATTCGGCAAGCGAAATCTCGCAATCAGCTTTGTTCTCCCTCATGCGCGGGCCTGTAGCTCAGCGGTTAGAGCAGGGGACTCATAATCCCTTGGTCCCAGGTTCGAATCCTGGCGGGCCCAGCCTTCGCTGGGAGCGCAGCGAAAAGCGAAGGCTGTGCTTGATATGTTCTCGTCAGCGCTCCAAGACTACGGCTTGGCAGGCCAGCGATGGACCGACTGTTTTATGTTTACATCCTAGTCAGCGAGAGAGACGAAACCATTCACTACACCGGCATTACCACCGACCTCGAACAGCGCCTGCGGGAAAACAATCGAGGATCATGCTCGTTATACATCTGCAAATCGGCCATGGCGAATAGAAACCGTAATTGCATTCAAATCTGAAAGGAAAGCGCATGCTTTCGAGAAATACCTAAAGAGCGGCTCCGGTCGGGAGTTTGCGCGACGCCATTTTTGATTTTCATTTTTCGGGTTTCAGATTTCGGAATAAAAACCGGACGTGCGTCGAGTGAAGCTCCTGTCATGTCGAGCGAAGTCGAGACATCTCTAAACCTTTTTCCACCGCAGAATAGTTAGAGATTCCTCGACTATGCTCGGAATGAAAAACAGTGAATGGCGCGTGCGGCAGCGCTTCGGGTTCCTTGCGGAAATCATTTTCATCGGCACGCTGGTCCTTGTCACACGGTGTGCGAACTACG
Source organism: Verrucomicrobiota bacterium (assembly GCA_003219125.1). GTDB lineage: Bacteria > Verrucomicrobiota > Verrucomicrobiia > Chthoniobacterales > UBA10450 > AV69. The sequence continues at coordinate 271 of QHPP01000175.1, read as the reverse complement.
GTGACGTCTTCTTCGGCGGACAAATCAATTTCATTGATGCCGATTGTTATTCGCGGATGACACGCGCGCGCATTTGTTTCGAACAACCGGGCACGATTGTCAGGCGACATGACTTCGAAAATTTTCCGAACGGAATTTCTCCGCACACGACCGCGCCCCTCGATTACTTGATCGTGGCGCTGGCTATCGCTTTGATGCCACTAAGTAAAAATGCGCTCGATCTTGCGGGTGCCATTGTGTCACCGCTCCTTTCCATCGCGCTAGGAATCTT
>QHPP01000162.1 GCA_003219125.1 Verrucomicrobiota bacterium | reverse complement strand
CGCGTCATCGGCAGATCGAACTGTTCCATTACATAACGTCGCAAAATATCGGAAACGCGAATGCTGAATTGATAGGGAGGAATTTTTTCCACTTCGCTCTCGATCCTGTCCAGGGCAGCGAGGGCACGTTCGCGAGGCGATGGCGTTACCTGTTTTTTGCGAAAGAACCTTCGCCCATACCAGATCGCCAGTCCAATGATCGTTAGCACGATCAAGCTTGCAACAAAAATCATCCACGGCGGCACCAGTGAATAATTCACCGGCGGCGCAATGTCGGGAAGTGCCTGCGCGAGTAGCATCATCGTTACCGCACCATCAGACGGCGTTCGCGTTGTTTGAAAAAGGAGCGCAGCGCCGGAAGATAATCATCGCCGGTGCGCAGGTCGATTCGATCGATTCGGTTTTGCCGCAATATCCGCATAGTTTCCGTTAGCTGTGCTTGGGCGAGCTGGGCAAACTGTACGCGCACCTTGCGGTCGGCTGCGTTGATTTCAATTTGGTCGCCCGTTTCCGCATCTTCCAGCGTAATAATCCCGATATCAGGTAGTACGCTCTCGCGTTCGTCCTGAATCCGAATCGCAATCAGATCATGCCGCCTGGCCGTGACCGCGAGCGCGCGCGAAAAATCCTCCGCCTGAAAGTCGGAGATAAAAAAGACGACCGCACGACGGGTCACGATCTTATTTAAGTGATCCAGGGCAGCGGCCGGGTTGGTGCCGCGCCCGACTGGATCAAAGAAGAGGATTTCGCGGATGATTCGCAAGGTATGAGAGCGCCCTTTCTTCGGCGGGATGAAAAGTTCGAGGCGATCGCTGAAGAGAAGGAGACCGACTTTGTCGTTGTTACGGATCGCGCTGAAAGCGAGGAGACAGGCAACTTCCGCCGCCAGCTCGCGTTTTGATTGTGAAGTGCTGCCAAAGTTACCCGATGCGCTCACATCTACGATCAGCATCACAGTGAGCTCGCGTTCCTCGGTAAACTTTTTCACGAACGGGCTGCCGAGCCTTGCCGTTACGTTCCAATCGATCGCGCGAATCTCATCGCCCGGCTGATATTCGCGCACCTCTTCAAAATTCATCCCGCGACCCTTGAAGACGCTGTGGTAATCGCCGGCGAAGGCGGTTTCGACCAGAGCGCGGGTCTTGATTTCGAGACCGCGGATCTTCTGCAGAATCTCGGCGGGTGTACTCTGCCGTTCTTCCATTGGGACCAGGTGAGAAGTGATTGGTGAGAGGTGAGAAGTTAAGCCGATCACTGAAAAAACTCGTCGAGTCTGTCTGACAATGCTTCCTCCATTACGATACATTCTTCGACACGCGGCTGAAAGGAACGATAATCCGTCGCCGGTACAAACTTACAGAAATCGTCTGCGCGGTCGATCATCCGCGATAACATGCGGGTAATCGAATCGTATTGAGAATCGAACGCGGTGAACTCTTCAGCCGAGAGGTATTTTGCATCAGCCGCGTCATCCAACCAGGATTGGGTTTCCGTGGCTTCGCCAAGCGCTTCGTCCAGTTTGTTAACAAAGACCGCTTTATAACGCCGCCGCGCCCAAGCTTCCGCGATCATTGCTTTCACTGCTCGCGAGCTGCGGCGAATTTGATCGCTTAAGGCGTAGCGTTCATCGACAGGAAGACGTCGCGAGAATTCATATATCTTTTGTGCCGCCTCGCGCGCCATTTGATAGACGTTCAAGTCTCGAAACGATCTCGCGATTTTGTTTTTACTAATCACTTCTCACCTCTCACCTCTCACTTTTCACTCTCAGCCATACTGTTCATTGTTCACCGATCACTGATTACGATTCTAGTTACGGCACCGGCAACCCCGCGAAAATCCGTTCCACAATCGTTTCGCTCGTAATCGACTCCGCTTCCGCTTCGTAGCTAACAATAATGCGGTGACGCAAAACGTCGGGACCGATGCTCTTGATGTCCTGCGGCGTGACGTAGCCGCGTCCGTTTAGGAAAGCGTGAGCACGTGCTGCAAGTGCAAGATAAATAGTCGCGCGCGGGGAAGCGCCATAACGAATCAAACCCTCCAGCTTTAAGTTATAAGACGCCGGCTCCCTCGTCGCCCAAACAATGTCGACGATGTAATCCTTTACTCGATCGTCGATGTAAATGTTGTTCACCACATTGCGAGCGGCGATGATGTGCTGCGGATCGACCACCGCTGAAACACTAAGATCGGGTGCGGACGTCGCCATTAAATCGAGAATCCGGCGCTCCTCCGGCTTTTGTGGATAACCGATGTTGAGCTTGAACATGAAACGATCGAGCTGCGCTTCGGGCAGCTGATAGGTGCCTTCCTGCTCGAGCGGGTTCTGTGTTGCCAGTACCAGAAACGGATCCGAAAGCCGATATGTTTTTTCGCCAATGGTGACCTGGCGCTCCTGCATCGCTTCTAATAAGGCGCTCTGCACTTTGGCGGGTGCGCGGTTGATTTCATCCGCCAGAATGAGGTTCGAAAAAATCGGGCCAAACTTGGTCGTGAACTCACCGTCACGCGGATTGTAAATAAGCGTGCCGATCAAGTCCGCCGGTAGAAGATCGGGCGTGAATTGCAGGCGCTGGAATCCGGTTTGGATAGCGGAAGCGATTGTTTTGACGGTGAGCGTTTTGGCCAGGCCGGGAACGCCTTCGAGCAAGACATGGCCGTTCGCGAGTAACCCGAGCAATAAACGATCGACCAGGTATTTCTGACCGACCACGACGTGCGCAACTTGCTCGCGCAAAGGCGCGATCCAGCGACTGAGTTCCTGCACCTGCTGGGAAATTTCCTGAGCCGATTTCATGAGTCTTGTAAGACAGAAAACTTAGGTCGAACGTTCGATCAAGTCGCGAAATCTCGAGCGTAATCGAGCGACCTGCCGGGGATGCCGTTGGAGGGCAAGCGCGCCGCTTGCCAAATCGGAATGGCTGGTAACCGAGAGCGGTTGCCCCACAATGTGGTATCGGCCTCTTGCCGAGGTACCGACAAAGATCATCGGCAGGATACCGATGCCACATCTTATTTGCTTTTGCAGTGACGTTCGGTGCGCGCCCGGCAGGTTAGCAAAATCGGCAACCCTGGATAGGGCTCGAGCTCACGAATCTTCGCTTCAAGAAAACGGGCGAACGGTTGGGTCAGAAGGCGAAGGGAATTGACGAAGAGCACGATCTCCGGCGGCGCGAACTCGCGCCTTCGGTTTCCGCCGGATTGGGTCGCGTAAAACAGTTTTAACCGTTTACCCTTTACCATCGGCGGCGGATTTGCGGCAAAAGCCGCCCGCAGCGCGCGATTCAATTTGCCGGTGCCGATATGCGCGCGTGCAGCCCGTCGGATGCGTTCGATCATTTTGAAAATACGCTCCGCATGCTCGCCCGTCAGCGCGCTCGTTACCAAGACGGGCGCGTAATCGATGAAGAACAATTCCGCGCAGGCGTTTGCAATCGCGTCTTCCATGGTCTGCCGTTGTTTGCGCGTCGTGCGCACCAGGTCCCATTTGTTCAGTGCGATCACGCAGGCTTTTCGCGCTTTCTGAATCAACGCCGCGATGCGGCGGTCTTGTGCCTTTATCCCTTCGGCGGCATCAATTACCAGCACGCAAATGTCAGAGCGCGTAATCGTCTTTTCCGCCCGCATTACCGAGAAGACTTCAACCGAGCTGGAGTGTTTGCTGCGCGCACGAAGCCCGGCGGTATCGATAAAGAGGTAGTGTTTGCCCTCGCGTTCGTACTCGACGTCGACGGCATCGCGCGTGGTGCCGGGGATTTCGCTGACGATTGCGCGCCGATCGCGGAGTAACGCATTAATCAGCGATGACTTTCCTGCATTTGGGCGGCCGAGGATCGCGACAGCGATCGGATGTGTGAGGTTTGCTGTTTGAGATTTGATCTCGGATGTGGGCAGAAAGTTCTCGATCTTCTCCAGTAGTTCCGGAATGCCGCCACCATGTGCCGCGCTGATCGGAAAAACATTCTCGAAACCGAGCGCAGAAAATTCGTCTGCTCGAGGCTGATGTTTCGGATCATCGATTTTGTTAACGAGAAGTAGGACGGGTTTGTGCAATTTCCGAACGAGGCGGGCCAGTTCGCGATCCATCGGATTTAACCCGTCCTGCCCATCAACTGCAAAAAGAATGAGATCACTCTCTTTCATTGCCAGTTCGGCAGATGCTCGCACCTCGCCTGGCAATTGAGTTTCACCTGCGCCGACAATCCCGCCGGTATCCCAAAGACTGAAAGTTTTCCCGCCAATTTCGCATTTGGCGGAAATCCGGTCCCGTGTGATCCCTCGCTGGCCATGCACGATGGCGATGCGACGCCCGGCAATCCGGTTGAACAACGCCGATTTTCCTACATTCGGCCGGCCGACGATGACGATGTTCATCACGACGAAAGTAGCACAGGCATCTTGCCTGTGTGGCAAACGGGCATCCTGCCCGTTTTTGTCCCAATGAACACGCAAGGGCGAGAAATTCCGAATGACCCGCCGCCTCTACGCTACGGCGCCGCAGGCGAAGAAATGAGGAACCTGTTCTCTGTTCTTTGTTCTTCGTTCGTTGTTCTCTGCGTCTGTCCTCTGTCCTCCCATTACTCCACTACTCCATCACTCCATTGCTGCACTCCGCTCCGCCTCAGCGCGTAGCATGGGCGTGACCTTCCGCCTGCAGTTGGCGGACGCCTTCGATAACATAGATCAACCCGGAAATGAGGGTGAAGATTCCGGCAACGATGACGACAAACCACAGCGGCAGAAACCGCAGCTGCAACATCACCCACGCGATTGCGCACATCTGACAAACAGTCGCGACCTTGCCCGTCCAACTTGGTTTCACCCGCATTTTGTTGCCGATGAAATAATGCAGAATGGCCGCGCCGACCAAAATGACTGCGTCGCGGGTAATGACTAGAACCGGGAACCATACCGGAAATTTTCCGTAATCGGGATCGCTCTGGCTCCAGTTGGTAATGCTCAAGGTAATGATGCCGCTCAGGAGCAAACCCTTATCAGCGATTGGATCGAGAATAACGCCTAACCGGCTGCGCTGGTTGTAGTGACGAGCGACGTATCCATCAAGGCCGTCGCTTGCAGCTGCGAGAAGAAAGACAATGATGGCGGCAAAACGCTGCCATTCCTGCGGGTCACCCCGCTGAATGCTTTCGCCATAATAAATCGCAAGCGCCACGAAGACGGGAATCATCGCAATCCGGATGAGCGTGATTTTGTTGGCGGTAGTCATCGACGGCTTCCTAATGATGGAAGTCAAACCGCGCACAACGCAAGGGAAAGTGATCGGGAAAGCCTGCGGACCACTTCAATCCGGACGTCGGGATGCAGAAGCAAGGTTGCGCCGAAGAAAACTAGCTCTTTGCTTTGGTTAATCGTCCGAAATATACCTCGCAATTCATTCCGCTGATATTTGTAAGCCGCCGAGAGCCCGCATCGATCCGCTATCCTTTAAGAGCGACTTATTTTCCGCACGCGGTGCAGGGCCGGATCGATGCAGCTGCGCATGGCAGGAAGCTTATCAGCCACCCCGAGGAAGCCAGCGACCTGTGGCAAAACCTCATCGGGGTCGTGCACGAGGGCTGGGAAGCTGACGCTCATGGCGTGGACCCCCAGACTAGCGCACCATCTCTTGCCTTGGCGCTCCTGTTCCCGGTAGACTTTGCTGATGTCCGCACCTTTTTCGTTGGCCACGGGGGATCTGCCAAGACGCTGCAACATGGTGTTCTGGCTTTGTAGAATTTCTTCAATGTCCCGCTCCATGAAGAGGATCCGGTAATGCAGCAGTTCCGGTTCTGCGTCCGGTTTCCTGAGTCTGGGCGGCAAAGCGGCAAGAAGAGGGACGACGACTTTGATGGCGGTGCCCTTGGCTTCCCTAAGCCAGAACTTATCCGAGCTCGAAAGTAAAGAGCCGACCTTGTCGTGCTCGTAATAGCCTTTCCGGTTCGATTCGTCCGGTTGACGCTTGCTATCGGTAAAGGACGGAACACCGGCGGCCTCGAGGATCTGCATCATGAGAGAAGTACCGGAACGGGGTAGTCCGGAAACGACAGTGATGATCTCTTCTGCGGGAATGCCGGCGAGGGCCTGAGGATGTTGTTTAAGTTGCGGCATCGGACGCGTCTTCTCACGCTGGGGCGGAGCGGCGACAGCGGCGTACGCCTCGGCGCCCTTTTGCTTCCGAA
>QHPP01000161.1 GCA_003219125.1 Verrucomicrobiota bacterium | reverse complement strand
GTGTATTTCACCACCAGTTGATCGAAGGCGCCGGCATCCCCATCCTGGGTACGCGCGACCAGCTGCTGATCTTCATCGGTTCGTGGCTGGTCCATGGCCCGTCTCTTTGTCTTAACATTCGGGCCGGGAACCGACGACAACAAATCAGAGATTCGACGCGGCGCAGCGACAACGGAACTCATTTTTTTCAACGGACGCGATCAGCTCCGGCGATCGCGCACTGACAAGAGCCAGAGCAAATTGCCGAGCGCTGCGATGAAGGCGGCGACATAGGTGAGCGCGGCGGCGTTGAGTACATTGTTTACCCCCGCGACTTCAGCCCCCGGCTGCACAATCCCCATCTGCTGCAAAATAATCTTGGCGCGGCGCGAAGCATCAAACTCCACTGGAAGCGTGATTAACTGAAAGACCAGCAGAATGGCGTAACAATAAATGCCAAGCGTAATCAGCCCGGTAATATGAAAAAATATTCCGCCGATTATTACAAACGGCAGCATCTGCGACGCCGCCATGGTCAATGGCACCACCGCCATGCGCGCTTTCAATGGCGCGTAAGCTTTTGCATGCTGGATGGCGTGCCCGGTTTCATGCGCGGCAATACCGAGGGAAGCGACCGAGGGGGTGTTGTAGACGTTGCTCGAGAGGCAAAGCTTTTTCTTGGTCGGATCGTAATGATCGCCCAGAAAATCGTTCGTCTCCACCACCTCGACGTCGTGAATTTGTGCCGCCTGTAAGATCTCGCGGGCGCATTCCGCGCCGGTGATGTTTGAGCTCGCGCGCACCTTGCTCCAGCGCCCAAACGCGCTGCTCACGCGAATCTGCGCCCAGATGCCGATGATCAAAGGAACGCCGATATAGAGCAACCAATGACTTCCGCCGAATCCGATTGGGTAGAACATTCCTGTCTTAAGTGTGTCTGCTAATTAGACGCCGGCAATCTCGCTTCGTTCATTTCGCTTCGATCTGCCGTCATCCCGAGCTACATCGAGGGATCCCGCCGCGTGAGCCTTAAGGTAACTTCAACGGGATCCCTCTCGCCTCCGCATACAGCTACGGCGTAGCAGGCGACTTTCGCTGGGGATGACCGAAATTTGTTACGCTGCTCAAATTTCTAGCTGTTTTGAGAACTTCGAGAGAATTCGACAGCCATCTTTTTCCACAATCACCACATCTTCAATCCGCGTACCGCCGATTCCCGGGTAATACAAACCTGGCTCAACCGTGAGACATTGTCCCGCTTTCAATACCACTTTTTGCAAACGCGGATATTCATGAATTTCGAGCCCAAGCCCGTGCCCGGTCCCGTGAAAAAATCCGACGCGGCGCCCATTACGCTCTTCCGTGGGAAAACCACGGTCATTGAATAGCTCTGTAATAGCCTGGTGAATGCTCATTCCGTCCACGCCCGCTTTGATTCGCTTCAAGGCTAGCGCCTGACCAGCCTTGACCGCTTCCCAAAGTTTGCGCTGTTGCTCGCTGGCGCGACCGCGCACCACTGTTCGCGTCATGTCGCCCCAGTAGCCGGTCTTGGCGTCGCGCGGAAAGATATCGAAAATGATCAACGAATTTGCCCGGAGTGGACCGAATCCGCGCTCGTGCGGATCGCACGCCTGATCGCCCCCCGCCACGATTGTGTTGGTCGGCACACCGCCAGCGCGCAAAATTGCGCTGTCTATTTCCGCGCGCAGAATTTCCGAAGTCAGGGTTTTGCCGGACCACTTCAATTTTTTCCCCGCTCCCACCGTTGACGCCTTCAGGATTTCCATCCCGCGCTTCATCCCCGTTTCCGTTATCCGCAAGGCCCGCTCGAGCAGCCGAATTTCCTCCGCTGTTTTCTTCTCCCGCGCCGGCCAGAAAAGCCCGTTGCTCGTTTCCAGCGTGATCCCCCTCCGCCTAATCTCGTTAGCAAAACCGAGCGGAAAATTAGCCGGCACCTTCGCCCGCTTTACTCCACGTTTCGTTAGAAAATGCGCCACGACTTTTTCGTAGGGCGGCGCCTTTTTTGCCTTGCCCTGAACTTCGCGTTCGAGCTGGCTGAACATGACAAAGTCATCCGCCTTCGCATTTTTCTTCGCCCGATCGATCTCCAGATCGCTCAGGACGAGCGTGCGCTTCCCGTTTTGCTGAAGAAAAATGAACGGATCGCCAATGAAAATCCGCGTCGCGTAAAGCATATCTGCATCGGTATCGCTGGGTGCGACAATCAGGCGGGCTAATTCGGGTTTGGTGGCCATGCTAGATGCTATTCGCTTCGCCCACTTTGTCATCCCGAGCGGAAGTCGAGGGATCCCGTTGCGTAATCTTAAAGCTAACTTCCGCGGGATCCCTCGACTTCGCTCGGGATGACGACTTTAAGTCCTTCGCACATCCAATTGCCGCCGCAAAATCCAGTGCAACAACCCGAGCAGCGCAAGGCTCGATCCGATCAACACGATGGTGTTGAAGACGAACACATCCACCTCCATTCCAAGACACCGCTTCTCCTCACCGAAAAACACGTTCGGTCTTCCCCCGCGGCGATAATCGCTTTGTTCCATCTCCGCATTCGAAATCAAATCGGATACTTTTTGATTCAGATAGAGCGTCTCCGCGGTGACCGGACCATTGGCATTCGCAAATTGGCTGCGATCAAACGACTGCTTACCATCGAGCACCTGATCAATCACCCCAAGATAGCGATCCAAATCGTCCGGCGTTTTCGCCTCCAGGCCCGACAGCATCGCCAATGTATCCTTTAAATCATTCAAGCGTCGCCGTGATTCTGGCCGAGCATCGTGACGAGCCACGATCCGATCGATCTCGCGCTGGGTTCGGTCCTGGCGGCGTGTCACCGGATTCAATTTCGCCTGCGCCACAATCATTTCCTCATAAGACCAGCGCATGCCGATGAACTCGCAAATGAATGGCACCTGCAATTTGCTGTCCATTTTCTTGTTTTGTTCCTTGTTCGGATGCTCCGAAAACCAACGCGTAAACGTATAGACAAGCGCGAGGTTGCGGTTCATGTCTTCATATTTGATGAGTGCGCCACCCATGATGATCTGCGGAATCAAAACCAGCGGCACAATATTGGCGGCCGTCTTCGGATCCGAAACGATGGAGGAAATCACCAGACCGAGGGCAACCCCACCCATCGCCGTCATGAACACGATCCCGAGGTCAATCCAAAACATCCCGCGGATTTCGAGAATGTAATTGCCGATCAAGACAAAGAGGATGCATTGCACCAGCGCGAAGACGCCGAGCGAAACCGTTTTCGCAAAAACATAGTAAGGCAGTCTGACATTGAGATTGCGCTCCCGTTGCAGCACCACCCTATCGCGAATGATGTCGTCGGCGCTGTTGGTCAGGCCGAGGAACATTGCGACGATAAGTGTAAGAAAGAGAAACGTCGGGATGTGATAGGCGGAGGCGAAATCGTAGGTGCCGCTGTCGGAGTAACGCAGCAAACTCGCGATCAGAAAGGCCAGCACCGGCGCGACCCCGATGGTGATGACGAGATTGCCGCGATTGCGCAGCTTACTGATGAAGGCGCGCCTCAGCAGAGTGCGCAACTGTGTCCATTCGTCATGCCAGCGAAACGGCACCCGTTTTTTCTTTTGCATCGGCGCGCTTGGCACCGGCGCCACTGGCTCCTTGCGCAATGAAACCTGCTTAACATCCTGGATTAGGCGGAACGCTTCATATTTGTCCCGCCAGAATTCCGGCGCGTAACGCCGCGACGGCACCAGTTGGCCGCGATTGTTCTCCTCGTAAATAATGTCGCCACTCAGATCGCGCAGCGGCGTTTCCAAAACGTCGAAAATAAATTCAGGCCGAGTTGTTCCGCACGATGGACATGCCCCCAGATCGGCGCCGAATTGGTGTTGGTGTTCCGCTTCCGCAAAATAACGCAGCATCTCGGTCGGCGTCCCGAAAAAAACCAGTCGCCCACCCTTGTCGAGCAGGATGGCCTTGTGAAACATCTGGAAAAGTTTCGAGCTCGGCTGGTGAATGGTGACGATGATGATCTTGTTGTGCGCCATCGACCGAATGATCTCGAGGACGTGTTCGGAATCTTTCGAGCTGAGGCCCGAGGTCGGCTCGTCGAAAAGATAAATGTCCGCCGAACCGATCATGTCGAGGCCGATGTTGAGTCGTTTGCGTTCGCCACCGCTCAGCATTTTCTTGACCGCGGTGCCCACGACGGCATCGCGCCGCTCGCTCAAACCGAGCTCGACCAACTTTCCTTCCAGGCGGCGCGTTCGGTCGCGTCGTGACAAATGCGGCGAGCGAATCGCGGCCGCGAACTGCAAATTTTCGCCGATCGTCAGATGCTCATCGAAAGCGTCTTCCTGCGGGATGTAACTGATGTAGCGCTTCAGCTGATCGAGATTCGGATAAAGGGGCTGGTTATTAAGCAGGACTTGGCCGCTCGTCGGCTCTAGTTGCCCGGCCAACACCTTGAGCAACGTGCTTTTCCCAGAGCCGCTCGCCCCCATCACGCAAACCAATTCCCCGCGCACCACATTGAAGGAAATGCCCTCCAGTCCGATATCCCCGCTACCGAAGCGGTGCGTGACTTCGCTCACCTCCAGGGTACGAATGATATTGCGCTCTTCCTCGATGATGCGCTCGGAAAAATTGCATTTCAAAAACTGCCCGACATCGATGCGAATGGTGTCGCCATCTTTTAGCGGCGAAGTGGTGCGCACACTGGTCTCGCCCACCACGATCGGCCGATCGGCTTCGAGCACTTCCAGGGTCCCGATACGTTTGTCATAATCGCAAAAAATTTTCAGCAACACATCGCCCGCAGTGCCCGGCGAGAGCAAAATATCGTCCTCTTCGAGCAGGCTCGGGTTATTCGAGACCAGATATTCTGACTTGGAAGCTTTGAGTTGAAACCGACCACCCAGCGCCCGGGCGCGACGGCGCAGATCGAGGAGATCGAGCTCGCTGTCGTTGTGAAAAACGATCCGGTCCTGCAAGGTCGCTTCCACCAAGGTCCCGGCGCGCAACCGCGTGCCGTTGAGTTCGGCATCGACGTCCTTCAACGCCTTCACCTTCACTTTTAATCCAAAAGTAACTTCCAACGCAGTCTCACGTGTCCGCGCCCGCTCCAGCTCGACTTCATCGGAGTCACGATTCACCCGGATAAAAATTTGCGGGAGCGAAACGTTTTTCTTGGCGTTGAAATATTGCGCCAGGTCCTGATAACTCAGCACCTGGTCGCCCACCAGAATGCGTTGGCCCGGATAAATGCGGCAAAATCCGCCCCGCACCAATGGCCGGCTTCGCACCGACACACTTTGCGAGCTGTAATTTTTCAAAAGGATCAAATCGTGATAACGAAAGGCCAGTAGCCGGTCGCTGGCAGTGAGACTTTTTAACATCACGTCCGATTGGCCGTTGTTGCCAAACGAGATCGATTCCAACGGCGAGGAGCCGCGCTGGTAGACCGTGGGATCCGATTCCTCGCTCGCGTTCAGCTGATAAACGATGTCAATCGCCTGCGCCGCCATCCCCAGCTGCGACATGAAAGAATAAAATTGCACCACCTGCTCCTGCTTCAGGCCGGCTTGCGAAATCAGATCGTAAAGCTGCACCCCCAGCATGATCTTGCGGTCGGTGCTCAGCTGAATGCTTAGCTTTTGCGCCATCGCCGTTAAGTCCTGCTGCTCGTAAAGCGCCTGCCGAAACAATTGCCGCAGCTCGGAGTAAACTGCTTCCGGGTAATCGTAACGCAGGAAGCCAAGGCTGGAGTCGATTTCTTCTTCCAGCAGAACCCCATCCGCTTTCGAAAAACTGGCCAGCACCTGGATCAGCAACGGCAGCAAATTCGGTCCTTCCGAAACGCTCCGCGGTTTGCGCATCGCTCGGCGCATCCAGCGCCGACCTTTCCGCTGCATCCGATACGCAAAAGGGGTGACGCGTTGCACCGCGCGATCAATTTTATCGGCTACCTGGGCTAACAATTCGGCCATTGCTATTTGGGTATAAATGTTACTCCAAGCCCCGGTCGACGCAATGATTGTGCCTACCCCTTCGCCCGGTGGGTAGCACAGCCATCTTGGCTGTGGGGCCCACGGGCACCTTGGCCCCTGTCTGCCAGATTCCACATGTCACCCCAATCGAACGCCACCCCCGATTTGGTGTCGAATCCCAAAGGCGTGACTCCTGCTCATTGCATTGCCCATCTGCTGATGTAACTTTTCTAGCGCGGCAAGAGTTCGCGCACCGAAACTAATGGCGCAACCTGACCGCAATTCCCAGCGCGATAATAAGCGCAATAACGAGCCGAATTTTAACTGGCGCGGTATCGTTCTGATTGCCATTGCCTTTGGCCTTATCGGCATGGCTCTGCTGGTTCGCAACGGGGGTTACCAGAATGTCGAGGACGTCCCCTACAACCGCTTTATCGAGCTGCTCGATAATAAGCAGATCATTAGCGACAAAAACCTCCCGGTCACCCTGCTGGTGCAGGAAGGCCAGCCCACTCGGGCCCTCATCGGTTATTACCGCAAACAAACCGCCGGGGCGGAACAGGCAGTGAAGTTCCGGACCACGGTCGATCTGAATTTCAGCCCCGACCTCGAGAAGCGGCTTAGTGCTGCCGGCATTCAACCGGCCATCCGCACCGAATCGAACCTGTTCGCCCAGACCGTTCTTAGTTTTCTCCCGATCGCGCTCTTTCTCCTCGTTCTCTATTTCCTGTTCCGTCAGCAAATCCGCATGGCCGGCAAAGGCGCACTTAACTTCGGCAAATCCAAAGCGCGCATGCTGGCGCGCGATAAAAACAAGATCACTTTCCGCGACGTCGCTGGAGTTGAAGAAGCCAAGGATGAAGTGCAGGAGCTGGTCGAATTTCTGCG
>QHPP01000160.1 GCA_003219125.1 Verrucomicrobiota bacterium | reverse complement strand
AAAAGCGCGCTGTTTCGGCCCGGTTTCCAGCGAAAAATGTACAGAATGCAGGAGATCGTATTCGATGTCGATTGGGTCGCTGGCGCACCCGGAGGCGACGTTAGCGTCCAGGCAGCTCCGTTGCCTTCGTCGAAACGGAGGACACTACGAATTTCTTCGTCGATCTTTAGCTTACGAAAATTGGGCGCCTGTTCGGGCCATTGCACACCCCAACGTATGCCGCTAACAAGATTGGTTTCGTGAACGCGATACCATGCCGCTGTTCCAATCTCTACAAAGAAGAGCCAGCAAAGCGCTGCCGCTAGATAAAAAGCGGGAAATTGTAGAGGCAGCTGTGCCGGCAATCGTTTTCTCGCCGGCGACCAGCCTTCGCGTGGCTTCGGCTTGGCAGGCGACACGCCTTCGCGTGGCTTCATCTTCGCAGGCGACACGCCTGCCACTACAGTACCCTTCTTCCGGCCGAGCAGATACGCGAGGCCCATCGTGCCCACGAAAACGAGAGCCACGATGGTGTAGCCCGCGATATCGTGCCAGCGACTCACTTCTGAAATATTTTTCGTGGTTGCAACGCTCACCAAAAAAACTGCGCGCAGAAAATTCGCGAAAAGCGCGATGCCAACCGCGCCCGCGACTAGCAATACGCGGCGCAAGACCGAAAGCCGTTTCAGTTCGCCGAACAGCAGGCCGATCATCAGTGATGTTTGCAACGAACGGATGCCGCTGCACGCTTCGTTTACGCCGACGAGCCCGGTGCTGACGCGAATCAGGTTACCCTCGACCTGCGCAGGAATTCCAAGGAGCATCGCTGTTTCCGCAGCGACATGGGCGACCATGCGCATCAGGCACTGGATCACGGGAGTTTCAACCGCCGTAACCCATGGCACTGCGACGAAAACAAACGCGACTGGGAATGCGAAATGGCGGAGCCATGGTCCGCCGCCTATGTACCATATCAATAACAGCGTCAGCGTGACGACTGCCGCCGCGTGAAGCCAGGCAAGCGGTCGCCACTCCGGGTTCGCAATTTCAAAAAGTCGCACCGGCAGCAGCAAAAGAAGCGCGGCCAGGCCGATGATCGCTGCAACCAAACGACTTCTGACTTCTAACTTCTGACTTCTAACTTCTGGCGCCGGCCGGTCTTGCCAGCGGAGCCAAAAAAGATAGAGGGCGAAAAAGGGAACGAACCACCCATAGTTGTATTGTTCGTTAACCGACCATTCGCCGCTCAACGTGCGGCAAAGTCCCAACCAAAGCAAGGCGAGCAGGACGCTCGCGCCGATCGTCCGCAGAGTATTAAACCGCCGCTCGAGCGCAGCGGGTTGAGAAGCTGTGAGAGTAGATGTCAACTACCCAGATCATATTCACATTCTCGCATCGCGAAAACGCGATTACGTTGGAACTTGTGGAAAAGATTTAGATCCTAACGTAAGGAAAGGCTTGATGGCCGCGGACCGAAAAGGAGTTAGCTTTCGTCCATGCACAGATTCGGACGTCGCGCGCGCAGCTTGTTAGCGGCGATAGGTTTGCATCTCAAGCGCTCGCGGATTGCGCAATTCCCGGCTGCTCGGTGTCTAATCGACCTTGTTTTGTGGCCGTCAGATGTTTGGAAGGTATGTTCGACCTACCGGAGGGCTTTTGATCGTGTTCCGCGTCTCTTGCGACCGCGTGCATTCACCGAGCGGTTGCAGCGCGCAAAGCTGCTCAACCGGAAAGCTCGTCATATAGTGTATGCCGATAAGATTGCGGTTCGGGAATACGTTGCTGCCAAAGTGGGAGCACAGTACCTCACCCAGGTGTTCTGGATCGGCACAGATATCCGACGCGCACGAGAAAAACGGTTGCCGAGCAGGTTTGTTGTCAAAGCTAACCACAGTTCCGGCACCAATATCGTTGTTACCGATGTGCTGCAATTCGACTGGGACGCTGCACATCGCCTGACGCAGCAATGGCTGCAGGGTGATCATTCTGTCCGCTTTGCTGAGTGGCAGTATCGCTGGATTGAGCCGCGCTTGTTTGTCGAGGAATTTGTGGCAAACGGGCGTGGTATCGTGCCGGTGGACTACAAGTTTTTTTGTTTCCACGGTCGAGCTGAGATAGTGCAGGTGGATTGCGATCGCTTCACAAACCACACCCGGTCGCTGTATGATAGAGAATTCAATCTTCTGCCGGTCGCCCTATGGTATGCCCGCCCAAAAAAGGGTATACACGCTATCGCTCGTCCGGAGTGTTTCAACGAAATGCGTGACGTTGCGGAACGACTGGCGGATCGGGAGCCTTTTCTTCGCGTTGACCTTTACGATGCGGGAAAGCCGGTTTTCGGTGAGCTTACATTGCATCCGCAGGCTGGTCTTGGGCACTTTGAACCGCCCGATTGGGATGTGATATTCGGCAGGTTGCTTTCTTGACCCCGCATCGTGAAACGCGATTACGTTGGGAACTTGTGGAAAAGATAGGCGTGCGACGCGAATTAGCTCAGAACTATTTGTCGCAACAAATTCTCGGCATCCGGTTTTTTGATGGAAAGGTCGATCAAGCAATTGAGGTGATGCTTGAGCGGGGCGGCTTTCTGGTTGCGCCATCTGGGACCTGCTTCGCGCGGCTGCGCGACGATGAATCGTATCGTCGGGCAATGCTGGCAGGCGACCTAGCGATTGCTGACAGCGGGCTGATGGTTCTGATGTGGCGATTGCTACGCCATAAAAAGATTCGGCGCATTTCGGGTCTCAGCTATCTGCGACACTTGGTCGTGAAGTTGAAAGGCGAGGGGAGTACAGAGATTTTCTGGGTCCTGCCGAGCGAACGCGCCCGACAAAAATTGCTGGAGTGGGCGCGCCGGGAAGGTTTTGCGACGAAGATCGACAACTGCTATGTCGCGCCGCAGTACGGACGGCAAATCGAAGATCGACATCTTCTTGCGCTCGTCGAAAAACGCCATCCGACGCACGTGGTAATCGCGATCGGTAGTGGGCCCCAGGAAAGACTCGGATATTATCTACGTGAAAATTTATCATATCGCCAAGCAATTCACTGCATTGGCGCAGCGCTTGGCTTCATCACGGGCGATCAGATTGCGATTCCCGATTGGGCCGATCGCCTTTGTCTCGGCTGGATTGTGCGATTATTTGCGCAGCCGAGGATTTTCATTCCGCGCCTAATGCGCGGATTTGAATTGCCGTGGCTGGTTTGGAAATATGGCGAGAAGATGCCACCGATGAGAAGCAACAAAAGACGACGGATTGGTGACCAGTGACAGAGGTGAAAGATTTTAAGAAATTAGCCCTTATTACCGGGATCACCGGGCAGGATGGATCGTATTTGGCCGAACTGCTTCTGGAAAAGGGCTACACGGTGCACGGCATCGTGCGGCGCACCAGCAATCTATTACGATCGCGCATCGAGCACCTTCGGCGCGATGAAAAAATTTATGGTCGCCGCTTATTTCTCCACTATGGCGATCTTTCCGACAGCGCGACTCTGAGTCGCATTGTTGCCGATGTTCAGCCGATGGAACTGTATCATCTCGCCGGACAAAGCCATGTCGGCGTGAGTTTCGAGATTCCAGAATCGACTTGCGAAGAAGGGGGAATGGCGACCCTTCGGTTACTAGAAATCGTGCGTTCTCAGCCGCAATCATTGCGATTTTATCACGCTTCCAGTTCCGAAATTTTCGGGAATGCATCTGAGATTCCCCAAACCGAGAGCACGCCATTGCGGCCTACCAGCCCGTATGGCTGCGCCAAGGCTTTTGCCACACAATTGGCGCGAGTGTATCGAGAATCGTACGGCCTCTTTGTTTGCAACGGTGTTCTTTACAACCACGAATCGCCGCGGCGCGGAGAAAACTTTGTGACGCGCAAGATCGCGCGCGCGGCGGCGCGAATCGCACGAAATCTGGATAGGGAGCTGGTGCTCGGCAATATGGAGAGCCAAAGAGATTGGGGGCGTGCTCAGGATTATGTTCAGGCGATGTGGCTGATGCTGCAACACCACACAGCCGATGATTATGTAGTGGCAACCGGAGAGACCCATTCGGTGCGCGAATTTGTCGAGGCGGCTTTTGCCGTTGTCGATCTTCCATGGCAGAAATATGTGAAGCATGATTCGGCGTTTGATCGGCCGACAGAACCAGCCCGGCTGGTCGGTTGCGCGGATAAGATTCGCAAAATACTTGGCTGGAACCCCGCAGGAACTTTTCGCGAGCTTGCTCACGAAATGGTTGAGGCGGAGCTCGCTGCGATCGATTCGCGGCGTTAGAAGTCGCTGCCCGCAGCCGCAACCGAATTGCCGTGACGGGTCGATTCGATGATAAGATGGCGCCCCGGTCGCCGCGGCGACACCGATTCACCGTGGCGAAACACTGACTCCCCCACTACGATCCGCGATTCCTGGTCTGCTTTCTGCTAACTTCTGCACCGTAAGTGAATTGGCGTTTTAGAGAAAACGCCCTACAAATTAAGCCCGCGATGAATGACAACGGTTTGATGGTGCTGATGTGGCGATTGTTGCGGGGCAAAAAGATCCAGCGCCTTTCCGGTCTCAAATATTTGAAGCGACTGCTTGCAAAATTAAAAGGCGAGGGGACCGCAGAGATTTTCTGGGTCTTGCCGACCGAGCGCGCGCAAGAAAAATTGGTGGATTGGTCGCACCGCGAAGCTTTTGCGGTCAAGATCGACAACTGTTATGTCGCACCGCATTACGGATTTGAAATCGAAGATCGACATCTTCTGATGCTCATTGAGGGCCGCCGTCCGGCGCATGTGCTAATTGCGGTCGGCGCTCGGCCTCAAGAAAAATTGGGATATTATCTTCGGGAGAATTTATCTTATCGGCCGGCGATTCACTGCACCGGCGCTGCGCTTGGCTTTATTACAGGCGATCAGATTAGGATTCCGGCTGGGCCGATCGCGTTTATCCCGGCTGGCTTGGGCGATTACTTGCGCAGCCACACGTCTTCGTGCCGCGACTCTGGAGGGCGCGTAACTTGTCCTGGCTGATCTGGAAGTATGGTGAGAATTTGCCACCGATCCGGCAGTGAGAGTGAGACCATCGAACGAAGCGGCGAAATAGGGACGATGGACAATTTGGAAACCGTGCGGCGAGAACGCGACTCCTTCGGCCGAGACGGCTTCATCGGACCGATAACACTTTTTACCCGCGCACAGTGCCAGGTAGTTCTGCGTCACTTCCGTCATGGCGACCACTGCGGTTGTTGCTAGGAAACGACATTTTGCTCTGGGGCGCCAGTTTAATCACGCGCGAACCAAACGAGATTCATCCGTGGCACTCGGACATTGAAAGTTCCTCTCTGGGCGGAGGTTTCGTGTCGGTCTGGATCGGAATCGAAAACACGAGCCGCGAATCCGCGCTTCAACTGATCGCAAGATCGCACGTGATCGGAAAAACCATTCAGGAAGTCGCGCACGAAAACGGTATCCGGCGAGGCGAGGCATCCACAGCCACTGTGCTCGATTGGGCGCGCACAATTATTCCTTCAGTCGAGTTCGTTCAGTCCGCTATGAACGATGGAGACGCGGTCTTTTTTGATGGTCGCCTCTGGCACGGTTCGTGGAACACACGAAGCAAAGGCACACGCACCGCGTTGCTATTGCAATATGCGGCGGCGGGCACGCCCGTGAAGATGCCCGATTTTAGTCAACTCGAATGGCCTTTTCGATTCAAAATGTCACGAGTGCCGGTTCTGCTCGTAAGCGGCCGCGATTCGAGCCGCGCAAACTATATCGTCCCACCGCCGGAATCGATCGCGCCTGCGCTGCCAAGTCAATTTCATCCACTCAAGCTTCCGCTTCCGGAGGATCGTGTTAGGCGCTGGCACCCGCACTATCTTTTCGCCGGCGCGACGACGAACCTTTCGACTATGGGCGCGCACGTTTCGGTGCTCAGCCCAGGGCATTCACCCCATCCGCCGCACGCGCACCGTGAGGAGGAGGTTCTCGTTATCCTGGATGGGGAAGCCGAGCTTGTGATCGCCCTAAACGAGACTGGGCTTAATGCACGCTGTGAGCAATTGAGCGCCGGAGCATTCGTTTATTATCCGGCTTTTCAGTTTCACACCATCCGCAACGCTAGCGCCAAGCCGATTACGTATCTAATGTTTAAATGGAGGGGCCCGCCCCAGGAAACGGAAGCGCCGTTCGAAACAACGATCAGTAAAACGGAAGATATCCAGCAAATCGGTAATGCGCCGTTCGCCACTCAGCTCATGTTTGAAGGGCCCACTCACTACCTAACGAAACTGCAAGTACATTTGACCGAACTCCAACCCGGCGCTGGCTACGCGAGCCATGCAGACGTCCATGACGTGGCGATCGTCTTGCTCTCAGGCAGCGTGGAAACAATGGGTCGCCGCATTGAACGGCATGGTGTGGTTTATTTTCCGGCAGGCGAAATGCACGACATGAAAAACCCGGGTTTCGCGACGGCCCGCTACCTAGTTTTCGAATTTCACGGGTCGTTAAGCGGCGAAGTCACGGCCTGGCGCTCCGCAGTTCGAACGCGGTCACTTTGGCGGACGTTGGGAAATCGCATTTACAGGCGGGTCCGGCAAAGTCTCGCGGCGACGTCACTTTGGCACGCGTTGAGACCGATTTACAGGCGACTGCGACGAATTTTCGCGGCGTTGATTTAATCAGCGATGCGGTGTCGATTGGTTGCTTGTGATATCGTGAGTGGAACGCAATCAGCAATGCAATCGGTTACCAAGGCGCTTCATTTTCGCCGCGTTTTACGAATCTGGTTAGCAAGGCCTAGCGGATGCGGCTTTGCCGCGCGATAATCGGGTGGGATCACTACTCAAAGTCCTGTGAGTCCGCAGTTCCGCGGCCAGTTCCATCCCACGCTTGATGCACTGGTCCGAGTTGGCATACTCCCACTCTCCGAATCGACCGAGCGTGTGGATGCCCAGTGGCTCGAAGAAATCTCGGATCCGGCGCATGATCGCACAGCGGTCGTGCGTGTAAACAGGGTAGGCGTACGTCACGTCCACATGCCCGGTCCACAGAACATCCTCGACGGAGTCGAACACGCCTGCCCGAATCAGGAACTCGGTCGTACCGCGCTCTAGAGCATGGCCTTCAGGAAGCGGCTTCTCGTCGGAGTATGAGATCTCGGCCATGATCGCATGTACCGGCCTGGCGCGCAACGAGTCGGAGGACGTGTGATTGAATGCGATCTTGTGGGGCGGAATGTCAGGGTCCGCCACGTAGATCCGCTGAGGCGCGTTGGGCAGTGGCCGTCCGATCAGCAACAAGAGCAGGTCCAAGGACGTAAACTCCAGGCGATCGGCCAGTCCGACGATGTCGTTCGGTACCCCCTCAACGATCCGAACCAGAACTGGCAGCGGCATAGTGGATGCAAGCCGATGCCATTGCACTACCAAACCGGAATCGGTCGTCACGGTCCTTTCGAGGGGGTTGATCTGGATAACCCGCTGTCCCAGCTCGACGGCCGGTAAATAGGGCACGAAGCTCTTGTAGATTTCTTCGTACCCGCCTTCAGAGGGGTAGCCGACAATCGTGTCGGGCTGGAGCGGGTTCCGGATCCCGCTTCCACTATCGAACTCCTCTGTGATGCCTTTTGGCCCGGCCACTCGCTCTGACGCCCATTCGCAGCTCATCCGCCGAATGTCCCTCGCCCAAAGCTTGCGGTTGTAAGGGAGCATGAAGTGGGTGGCCACGCCGTCGCCGAAGCGGTCCATGATGTATTCCTGGAAATTATCAGCCTGCCCGGTCGACCGAGTATTCTGCAGTCCCCTCCGGCATTCCTCTACAACGCGGACGTCTGGGATCCGGTCGTAGAACTTCTGGAACGGGTACGGAATCAGCGTGCCGTGGGTGTATACACGGGCATCCCGCCTCTGCGAGAACCAGCGGTCGCCCATGAGACGCTGCACCAATGACGCGACATCCTGATGCGGAGTGTGGAACACATGGCCACCGATATCGAAGACGCCGCCCCCGTGCTCGATGGATCGGCAGAGACCCCCGACTTTCTGTTCCTTTTCGAGGACCAGAGAATTTTCACCGTAGTGATAGGCCAGCGACAGCCCGGCCGGCCCCCCACCGACAATGACCAATTCAGCGCTTTGCATAATAGTCTGTCGGCCGTGCAGGCCGTGCCTTGTTCAAATAGGTAGCCCGAGCTGCTTTTCCGGCGCAGTTGCACATGACCTGCAGCTCTCCTCTACGCCATTGCCGCTGCGGGGACCGCCCCGACGTCATCGGCAAATCGCAGATGGTCACGCGGATGATGGCGAGTCTCGTCAAAGTCGAGGCAAGAACCGGTCCCGTATTCGCCTGGCCAAACGTCCCAGCAACCACCGTTGGCATTTCTGGCTATTGAATTTCTCACGCATTACAAAAGACAGAGGTTTGACGGGATGATATAGCTTGTTTTTCTCTTGGCCAACTCTCCAGAAGGAAGGTCGGTATCTCATGGTCCCGCATTCGAGTGCGCCCTCTCTGTTCGATTCAGCTTCGGTATAAAAGTTATCCTTCATGCCTAGAGGAGTAAATCTGCCTTTCCCGCCAATGTCCATTATCGTAAAGCCGTTATGATGTAGCAATGTCGGCCATAGAACCTCATTGTGTCCGCACCATCCATCGTTTAAGGACTGATGCAAAAAGGACAACGATGCGTTCGACAGGCGATAAATCGGATTGAAAGAACGGAGACGTTCAGAAAGCGGAATCGACTTGCGCGGATGATGTAGCGACCACCACGACCAATCCGGCTCATCGGCGTGATCACGAATATGGCAAGTCAAAAAATCTTGGTTTGTATCCTTAAAGTAGTCGAAAAAGAAATGCCAATCGCCAGAAAATCTAACGTCATATTCAATAAGCCAATAGTAATCGAAGTCAGGGTGGTCACGGAAGAATTGCAGCAACGGGAAGCCAACATGTCCATGCACAAGCGATGGTCCGATCCTAGGATAATTCAGCTTGGACAAGCTTTCGTTTGAGAACAGATAAAGCTCATACCATGGCAAGCCAGGCGGGGCCTCGTTGCATCTGTCATGATACAGAAAAAATGAATTCCCCATTCCTGAAATCGCTCTCTGGATATTCCCATATTCCCTAACGACCTGAGCTGATGCAGAATGAGATAGAAACAAAAAAACCTGGTTCGATCTATCCATCATCGTGAAGCTGACTTGAAAGCCGAATTAAGAGCAATACCGGAGTTTATCTGTGCAATCCTGCTAGGCGGGCAAGCATTTCCCTTGCCGTTAGCATCCCTGGCGCTCAGACGGAGGCAAAGAAACAACCAGACTACGGACCATTAGAGGAACGAATTGGCCGTGAGTACAAAGACAATAGCCCAGCGTTAAAACGCTGGGCTATTGTCTAGCATCGAATTAATTCTCTTACTGGCGGGACCCGAATGGCGGACAACATTTACTAACCACTTGTCACTCATCACTCATTATTCTTTTTTCCTTTTTGCTTTTGGCATTTTCGCTGGGGCAAACCGGGCGAATGGGCAATCACAAAGTGACGTGGCCACGGCGTCACCCGCCCTCCAATCTCCCGCGCCTAAACAAGGTTTGAATTTCGCGGTTGGGACTCGCGGTCTCGAGTCACTCTCGTTCAACGGCCAATCGCTCCTTCGCTCACCTCAAAGCGGAGAGTTGCAGCCGAGTAAATCTGTTTTTCGCGCGGCGCTTGATTTGCTTCTGCCTAGTACTCGGTTACCGGCCGCAACGGCAAACAAACAGACAAACTCAATCGAACTGGCTTATCGATGGGGACGCGTCTCGTGCGCCTACGGCAAACAAGGCGACAAGATCACAATGCGAATTGAGGTTTCGAATGCGGATGCGAAAGAAATCGATGAGCTCTCTCTCCGTTTGATGGAACTAAATTTCCCCAGCGTTCGGGGAGGTGGCACGCTTGAGGCGGGCATGTTTGGCTTCGGCTTCAAGGACACCGCGAGCTCCTTACACCAATATCCCTCGGTTCCTTCGATTGCCGATCCACAGTTTGTTGTGCCGATTGTCCGAGTGGATTACGGCACCGGCGCGCTCAACTTTTGCAGCGATGATCTGGAATGCTCCGTAGACGTGTCGCATTCGACGAATCCCCCGACCAACACAAGCTTTCCGTTCATGATCACTTGCCACGATATTAAACGAGGCATTACCAAGACGTTCAATGTCTCGCTGCGCTTCGGGCCGACAGGTGCACGCGTGCAAGATCTAACTGGCGACGTTCTGGAGACGTACGCGAAGAAGTATCCCTTCCAAATAAACTGGAACGACCGACGCCCCATCGGCGCGATCTTCCTGGCCAGCTCGGGAATTAATGTACCCACCAATCCGCGCCGCTGGATCATGAACGAAGGCAAGATCGACATTACAACCGACCTAGGCAAGGGCGCCTTTCGCACCGCGCTACTCAAGCTGGCTGATGACAGCATCAAGGTATTACGGGACGCGAACGCTCAGGGAATGATTACTTGGGACCCTGAAGGGCAGGAGTTTTTGGGCTCGTGCTATTACGGCGACCCGCGCCTTACCCCAGTTCTCGCGCCCGAAACTGAGTTTAAGGACGATCAGGGAATAACCGCCATCGACGAATATTTCGAGAAGTTTCGTCGAGCAGGACTTAAAGTGGGAGTGTGCCTTCGCCCGCAGCAGATCACGATGGTGGATGGCAAGCCGGTGCATGACGCGGCCGATGACCATCACGCCGCACAGGTTCTCAAAGACAAGCTCGCTTATGCCAAAAAGCGGTGGGGCTGCACGCTCTTTTACATCGATTCAACGGTCAGGGTTACAAATGATTCTCTCAACCCTGATGTTTTCAAGGCTGTCGCCGACGCGCATCCCGATGTGCTGCTGATTCCCGAAAACGAGTCGATGCGTTACTTTGCATACTCCGCACCGCTTAATTCCTATGTGCACCACAAGGTGACCTCCACGCCGGTTGGCGCAAGAACGGTCTATCCAAAAGCATTTAGTGTACTAATGGCACCTGACGGTGATCGGCCCGAGGATCACGATGCCTTGGTAAACGCCGTCCGGAATGGCGACATCCTGCTTTTCAATGGCTGGTACAGCGATGAGGGAGTTAGGAAAATCAAAAAGCTCTACCAAGAAGCGACCCTGGGAAATGCCGATTCGACGCCTCAGAGATGATCGAACAATGAGCTATTTACGATCATCTGGCGATCGCCTTGTCCGAGCCTTCCATCGCTGAAGTGTCTAAAAACTACTGGGCTTCTGGCCGCCGGGATCGCGCGATGAAAAGAAACAGCAGTAGGAAACAGTTGCCGACGATCTGCTTCGTCCTTGTAGCCAAGGAACTGGGACCTTACGCTGATATGGCAGCGGTCGCCGCTCTTGCAGTTCGCCGACTTCATCCGCAAGCACGAACTATCCTTGTAACGGACGAGTCAACGGCAAGCGCTATCAACCACGATAACCACGCTCTAGGCAATATCGTGAGTGAAATCATCGCGCAGCCGACAGGCACTGACGACCCGATCGTCAGCAGCCGGAGTCTCCGGACGGTTCTGAGACAACTGGTGAAGGGCGACTACGTATATCTCGACAATGACGCCATCGCGGTGCGACCGCTAGATCATGGATGGCCTAACGAAGCCGATCTGGCGGTAGCTCGCGACTGGAACAAGCGCGGTATACCACCGGACGCACTTCCTAATATGGAAAAGGTGCGCGCAAAACTAGGCTGGGAATTCCTGCCGAATCGCTACTTCAACAGTGGCGTGATCTTCGTTCGGGACACTTCGGCTGCACACGCTTTCTATGCTGAGTGGCATCGGCGCTGGCAGCAGACGCTCTCATTAGGCATCCCGCAAGATCAGCTGTCTTGTAACAGTGTGATCGCTGCGGGGTTTGCTACGGTCGCAATCCTTCCCGATCGAGATAACTGGTCCGCCTACTCCACAGTGATGCTGCGCGGTCGAGCACGCATTTTCCATTTTTGGGCGAGCGCTTACAGCGGCGAGATTCCTACCGACACGCTCCTTGGACATCTCATTGTCCGATTTCAGCGGG
>QHPP01000159.1 GCA_003219125.1 Verrucomicrobiota bacterium | reverse complement strand
GGGCGCCCTTGTTCTGCTTTTCCTTGGCGCTGCTGCTGGCACGTCGCCCTGTTGGGTGCACAATTATCTCATCGCCCGCGACCGCGTATTTCTGTCCGCTCATAGTGGTATTAATTTCTGGATCGGAAATAATCCGGCCGCGAATGGTTATCCACGTTTTCCGCCCGGTCTCCGCGCCGGCCAGGCCGCGATGTTACAAGATTCAATAGATACGGCCGAATCCGCTGCCGGGCACCCCCTCAAACGTGGGGAGGTTTCACGCTATTGGTCTGCGAAAGCGCGTGACTACATCGAACGCTATCCGGTGGCCTGGTTGCGATTACTTGCGCTCAAACTGCGCACGTTCTGGAGCGCCTTCCAGTACGACGATCTCAGCATTATTACCATCCTGCGGGAGCAAAGAGTGACGTTCCCTGGGATTTATTTTGGCCTGGTCGCCGCCTTTGCGTTACCAGCGATGATCCTTAGACGGAAAACCGTACCGGCTGGCCGCTGGGTCATATCTGCGATCGCTCTCCAAATGCTGGCGTTGCTGCCCGTTTTCACGACCGAGCGCTATCGATTGCCTGTTGTTCCGGGCCTTCTTATTTTCGCCGCATTCGGGTTAGTCATGTTCTTCCATAACCTCGTTGCCGGCGAGTTTCGTCCGATGCTTTCATACGCCGCCCTGCTTGCCGTTTCGACTGTCTTTATATCCTGGCCGCAGCGAAATCCCTCTTTATGGGCCCTCGATGCCTATAACTCCGGATGGCAGGCCCTCGAATCAAATAATTTGGCGCTCGCGGAAAAGAAACTGGCTGTTGCTTACGCTTATGTACCGGATAATTCCGAGACGCTCTTCGCGCTCGGAAATCTGCGTCTGGCACAGCAAAAGTCTGATGACGCGTTAGCATTTTATTGGGCCGTCCTGTCGATCGATCCCAAGCATAAAGGAGCCCTGAACAATCTTGGCGTTATCGCCCTCGATGCTCACGAGTATGCCAACGCTGAAACCTGGTTTCGGCGTGCTGCCCAAATCGATCCCGCCAACGCGAAGACCCACTTTCTCCTCGCCAAAACGTTCCTTGGGGAAGGCAATCTCAACGCCGCGCGGACTGAGATCGACGCGGCTCTTCGCCTTAAACCGGACCAGCCAGAATTCAGAGCCTTGTCCGAAGAAATTAAAATCGGACCTCCCTAGGCGCTCACGCCCGGTATCGAATCTGCTGAACCTCACGCGTCGTGGAACTCCGGCGCCTCAACCTCACAGGTCATGAATAGCCATTGCAACGTGTTGGCTCGAACTAGTCACGCTTCATTTGTAGCAAAGATTCCGCTTCTACCAGGCAAGGCAGGGCGAGCGACGGCTAAAGATGACGCTTCAGCAAAACAATCGAATTTACTGGCCAAGGCCGAATGGCTTCTCGGTCTTTTGTTGACGGCGATTGTCGTCTCTTTGCTTGTGGCCAGAACTTTTCATGCGGGCGCTCTCTGGCGGGATGAATGTGCTGTGGTGCAACTGGCGCAAATGCCAACCGTGGGAGATATCGCGCACAACTTTCAACACGAAGCCTTTCCGCCGCTGTTTCCGCTGATCGTTCGCGGTTATATCACCGTCTTCGGCTCGACTGACGCCGCTCTGCGCTTTTTCGGATTTTGCGTCGGCTGTTTAGTCGTGGGCGCGTTTTGGATCAGCGCACGCTTGTTCGGAAATAACCTTCCCTTGCTCGGGCTCGCCTTGCTGAGTTTGAATACCACCTTCTTTGTCTGGGGCACAACTATTCGCGGTTATGGCCTCGGTAGCGCGATGATCGTTCTGGTTTTCGGTTATGTCGGTAGCTTACTTCTGAGAACAAGGCGGCGACATATCATCGCCGCCGCGCTGGTTTGCATATTCGCGGTTCAGATTCTCCTCTACAACAGTGTTCTGTTAGTCGCGATTGGGGCAGCCGTATTGTGCATCCTTCTGGTTGAGCGCCGCTCCCGACAAGCGATTGTCGTGGCGGCAATCTGCACGCTCGCACTGGTTTTCCTTCTGCCATACACTCCGGCTTACTTGCGTGCACGAGATTGGAATATCCTCGTGCGCGGCTGGCCAACTTCCTACTCGTTATGGAAGCATTTCGAAGTTGCACTGGGAAATCCCGGCTACAGCATTCCAGCGCTCTGGTACGCGATCGCGGTCGGTCTAATCGGTCTATTTACTTTTCGGCTCTACAAAAATCGCGAAGCCAAACCACCGTCGCAACTGATTTGGTTTGGCTTACTCACAAGTATATTCGCAATCATCGGCTGCTATGGGTTCCTTCGCGTTCTGAGTTACACAACGAGCGCTTGGTACTATCTCGCCTTTACTTGCGTTATCGCGGCCGCGTTGGCCACAGGTGCCCTGGTCCTCGCACCTTTCGCCGATTGGTCAGCAATTACAGAACGTCAAACGAACGTCGATGTTGCCGCCAGGACCGTCGCCGCGCAAGCTGCGCCCAGTGATTTGATCGTGGTTGTTCCCTGGCAGTTTGGGATTCCGTTTAACAGTTATTATCGCGGCTCGGCACCTTGGATGACGATTCCCAACATCAGCGATCACCGAGTCCACCGCTACAATCTCATCAAAGCAAAAATGATTTCTACTCATCCCATCGATGATCTAATAGAAGCAATTCGAACGACGCTGGCTTCGAGAAATCGTGTCTGGTTTGTCGGCGGACTCAATCTGCCGCGTCCGGAAGAGGGCCCAATGATCTTGCCGCCAGCTCCCGCTTCCCGATTCCAATGGGACAATCGCGCCTATACTGCTTCCTGGTGGCAGCAATTGAGTGTCTTTTCGGTTGAGCACGCGGTCAAAGTAGATGCGGTCCCCTTGTCACTGCCTCAATCTACTCGGATCAACGAGCTTGAGCAGACTTCGCTGGCGCTGGTCCAGGGTTGGCACTGATCGAGCTCGTAGGGGTGCAGCCGAAGTAACCCCTGCGCAGAGCACGGGCAACAATGACTTCTCGGATGAAGTAAGTTTCGGTCCCTAATAGGATTGGAATTTGCTCACAACCCTCGGAACCGCTACATCTTCGCTACTTCTCGCTGACAGAATGTCCGCTCATCGTTTGCTTAATCCACGAATCATCACGCGCCGCTTCGCAGTCAGGTTATCCGTCATCCGCACTCGGCGAGTCAGCAACTCGGCTTCGACGAAGGCCTGTATCGCGATTACGCTGACAAGCTCACTCGTTTCGGATTGCTCTCTTATCCTGAGATCATCGAGCGCTATCGGGAGAAGCAACAAACATTAACAGGGTCAATTCTGCCACCGGTCCGCTTCCTCTACATTTTCTTTGCCTATCTATGGCATGAGCTCTTTGGATCGGAAACGCTAAGCTGTCTCAAGAACGTGTCGGCTCTGTTCAGCATGTTCACGCTTCTGCTCGCTGCGATTTTTGCAGCGAGGCTCGGTGGATCTGGCTACGCAATTGGTGTTGGGGCGCTAATGGCCTTTGCGCCCACGCAATTGCACATGTCGCAGCATGCCCTGGTGGATGGATTCTTCACTTTTTGGGCGATGCTGGTGCTTTGGTCGCTCTGGGAAAACCTGCATGCGTCTCGGGATTGGCGTTGGCTGCTTCTCTACACCGTTGCCTTGACCGCGACAGTTCTTACAAAAGAAAATGCTTTCTTCGTCTGGGTCGCGGTCGTAGCCATTCTTCTAGCCAATCATTGGCTGAAGTTTGGTACGGTCACACGGGAATTGCTTCTAGCTACCGTCATCGGTCCCGCCCTCGGAGTCGTGCTGCTAGGGATGCTGGCTGGAGGAGCAGCTCCCTTGATTGCGACCTATCAGCTGTCGGTTAGTAAGAACTACGAACTCAAGTACGCGATTCTCACTGGAGATGGTCCATGGTATCGCTACCTGGTCGATCTAATGCTCGTTAGTCCGATTATTCTGCTGTTGGCAATTGGATCCGTTTTCAATCTGCGGCGAGCAAAGAAGCAAGAGTGGTTCTGCTTTCTCTTCATTGCTGCGAGCTACCTGGTGATGTGCAACATCAAATATGGAATGAATCTGCGTTATGCTAATATGTGGGACTTCCCATTGTGTGTCCTCGCCCTCAGCCAATTACTGGTCCTGGTCGGGTTCGTTGCACAACGATGGCGCAGCATCGCGTTATTTGCCGCTGTCGGACTTACCTGCGCACTCGAGATGCACAATTACATTGTTATGGCCGTCGAGTATCCGCTCTACGAGCTGGTCAGCCCCGAGCTCATGCGCGGCTTGAAGATTCTAAAATCGCCAGCGGATTTGAAGTGACACAAACTAGTTGGGCAGTCGCCAGCTAATCCGCGTCTTTCCCTAACGTAGAATCAGCCGCCGCCAGCAGCGCCCGATCATCATTATCGTTTAACTTCGCCAGCAATTCCTTGGCGTGACGAATCGATTTGCACAGAAAATATTCCGGCGCAGTGAAATCGAGTGGTTGTTTTTCGCCATTTCGCCCGCGTGCCTGCAGGTCCGAATCCCAGCGGCTGAGCGTGCAGGTAGAGGCGAACAACTCCATCGCTGCCCCGGCGATCCGCTCCTGAACCAGCTGCATATCCAGGACCGGTTCGCGGTAAACGACCAGCGCACGATTGACCGCGAAATTGAAGCGCCAGATCAAACGCCCGAGTTGTCCAGCGAAACCGCGCAATTCCGCGCTTTGGACTGGCACGTTCGGGGTGCGAACGGTCGCACCCAGGCGATTCATGCCTGCGCTCCAGGCTTTGCCGACTCGGTTCATTGAGAACGATGTCATGGTGTCGTAAATTTCTTTGAACTCCATTCCTGGCCCGCGCATTCCGACCAACGCGATAAACGAAGTCAGCACTTCATTCGACCCTTCGCCAATTTGATTGATCCGCGCATCGCGCAATATTCGACCCAACGGATTATCATCGAAGTAAGCGGAGCCGCCGTGGATTTGGAAGGCGTCGTTGACCGCTTCCCATAGCCGGTCGGTTGTGAAAACTTTCAACATCGCAGTCTCGATCATGTAATCCTCGAGGCCGCGATCGATTAGCGATGCGGTCACGTTGGTCATCGCTTCCATCGCGTAAACGTCGGCTGCCATGCGCGCGATTTTCTTTTTTACCAGATCGAAATTGCCCAATGTTTTTTTGAATTGCTGACGCGAGTTGGCGTGCTCGATTGCCAGTTGCAGACAATGTTTGGCCGCACCGGTGCAACAAGCTCCGAAAGTGGTGCGCCCGAAGTCCAGAACGGTAAGCGCAACGCGCAAACCTTTGCCGAGCGGGCCGAGAATATTTTCTTTCGGCACGCGTACGTTGTTTAAACGAAAACGGCCGGTGGCAGTGCCGCGAATTCCGAGCTTCGGCATTCGTCCTTCGATCATTTCCACACCGGGGGTGTCCGGCGTGACTAAAAAAGCGGTAATCGCGTCTTTGCCCGGCTTGTCCGGAATTGGCGTTCGCGCCATCACCGTCCAGACCTGTGACACCGCAGCATTGGTGATGTAACGCTTCTCGCCATTCAAAACGTAATGCGAGTCGTCGTCGCTCGGCGTGGCTGTCATCCGCACATTTGCGGCATCCGAACCCGCCTCGCGTTCGGTCAACGCGAACGCGGCCAGTTTTTCTCCCGTCACCAGCGCCGGCAACCATTGCGCTTGCTGTTCACGGGTGCCGAACAATAAGAGCGCACGGATTCCGATCGAGTGATGAGCATTAACAAACACCGAAGTAGAGGCATCGCGTTTCCCGATTTCCTCCAGGATTCGGCAGCACTGCATTTGCGAGAAACCGCGGCCGCCGACTTCCCGCGGCGCCGTCATCCCAAGAACACCGGTGCGAGCAAGACCATTGATGAGGTGGCGCGGAATGTCGGCGTTACGATCGATCCAGTCTGGATCGAGTTCCCGATCGAGCATTTGGCGAACTTCGTTCAGTGCGCTCTCCAGTTCCGTCTCCCGCGTCGCGTCAAGCCGCGGATACGGCATCACCCAGTCAGCTACAAAATTTCCCAGGAAAAGTCCTTTAGCGAAACCGAGTTCCTGGCGGCCGCTAAAAAGCAGCTCCTCCGCTTGCTGCATTTCCTTCTGACGCTGAATTTCTGCTTCGCTTTGTGCCATGTTCAGGGGTCGCCGCCCGGCGAGTCACGAACTGTATTCAATGGCGTCGTTCTGTCCACTAAGCGGCGTAGAACGCGTGACACAATTTGTAGCGCGGTTTTGTAGCCTTCCGGCCATTGACTGCCTCGTGGGCCGGCCACGTTCAACACGATCGTCATCCCGAGCGAATGCGAGGGAGCTCTCAATTGGTCAGTGCGTTTACGGACGTTTGAGAGCTTCCTCATCGTCTGCGCGACTCGGAATGACAGCTTCCTAACGAACTTCGTGGCCGCTTCGATCGTTTCCTCGACGCTCATACTTGCGCAATCAATGATAAGATGGGGCTTCCGCATTTCGATACAGCGATCAACAGTTTCACGTGTCCCGCCGGCAAGCTCTCCGTTTGAAATGATCAACGTGCCGTCCGAATCCGCCACGTTCCGTGCGGTGCGTTCGGCATATCCGGCATTCGCCAACTCCGTCACCGGATAACGCTTCGGAATTCGCCCATCTTCGGCCAACCGTCTTGCCGGGCACCACCCGCCGCATTCAACTTTAAATGCAAGCGCGGCATCGAGCGCACCGCGATCAACCCCAGTTTGTCCGCCAGAAATGACCTTCAGCAATTCAATGGCGAGTCTCTCTTTTTTGCGACTATTAGTAAATTCCAAAGGCTGTGTAAGGAAAGAAATCCGCCCATTTTCCTGCGGCTGACCCATTTCTGCGCAAGTGGAATACTCTCTGCTGCAAGTCAGCCCGCGTCT
Source organism: Verrucomicrobiota bacterium (assembly GCA_003219125.1). Taxonomy (GTDB): domain Bacteria; phylum Verrucomicrobiota; class Verrucomicrobiia; order Chthoniobacterales; family UBA10450; genus AV69. Next base: position 3,140 of record QHPP01000159.1, on the reverse strand, counting down.
AAGGTCATTCTCCTTGCAACCACGACGAACAAAAACGCTGTTTGTTACTGCCCTGTTAGGCCTCGCCTGGACAGTGGCCGTTGCCTTCGGTTTGCGTACCTTACTAGCGTACGAAAGCACCCCCGGCACAGTCGGGGCGGTGCCTCGCCAATGGCCGTCGACGTCGCAAATTGAGCGAGTTACGGATCGCCCGACATTAGTCATGTTGGTTCATCCACGTTGCCCCTGTACGCGAGCAAGCGTCGCCGAGCTGGCGGAGTTGATGGCGCGTACGCAGGGCAAGGTCGATGCATACGTGCTTTTTCTGAAACCAAGACAGAGTAGCATTGAATGGGAAGACACCGATCTTCAGCGCAGTGTCGCCGCAATCCCAAGCGTGACGCTCCTGTCGGATGTTGATGGAGTTGAGGCACGCGGATTCGGTGCCGAAACATCAGGCCACACACTTCTATTCGATCTCGATGGGCGTCTCCTCTTCAGCGGAGGCATCACGGAATTTCGCGGGCATGTCGGCGACAACACTGGCGTGCGCGCGATTGAATCGCTGATTAATGGCCGTGCGCCTGCGCGAACGGCCACGTCCGTATTCGGTTGCGCCTTGGCAAAGCACTCGCACGAAGGAGACAAAGCGCTATGTCCGAAATAGCTCAACAATCCCTCCAGTCTAATGATTGGACCGATCGGGCCGACGAGCTCTTTCAGCAGCATCGGCAGGAGATTTATCGAAATACGGATCAGTTATTTGCCCGGCTGATGCTTTTCCAGTGGGTGGCCGCGATCATGATCGCGATGATCATTTCGCCGCGCACTTGGGTCGGTCAATCAAGCTACATTCACATTCACATCTGGGCCGCCATCTTTGTCGGAGGGGCAATCAGCATGTTCCCCATCTGGATGACGCGAGCCTGGCCAGGCACAGCATTGACTCGCCACATCATTGCGGTGGCTCAAATGCTAATGTCAGTTCTGCTTATCGATTTGACTGGCGGTCGCATCGAAACTCATTTTCACGTCTTTGGATCGCTTGTCATCCTCTCCTTCTACCGCGATTGGCGCGTCTTAATTTCGGCGACAATTGTCGTTTACCTGGATCATTTCCTTCGCGGAATTTATTGGCCCTACTCGGTGTATGGCGTACTTAGCTCCAGCCCGTGGCGATCAATCGAGCATGCCGGCTGGGTCATCTTCGAAGACATCTTCCTGGTGATCTCGTGTCTGCGCAGTATCCGTGAAATGCGTTTCATTGCCAACCACACTGCTGCGCTCGAGTCGAGCGAGCAGAATTTCCGGCAGATATTCGAGGAAGCGCCGATCGGCATGGCCGTGGTACGGCTCGATAGCCGCTACGCCCGGGTAAATGCCACGCTCTGTAACATGGTCGGTTACTCGGAAGAAGAGCTCACCAGCCGAACGCCATCGGAAATTACCCATCGCGACGATATCGAGAAAGATAAGCAACTGACCCAGCGCTTATTGAGCGAGACAGCGCGCACCTGCGTGGAAAAACGTTACGTTCGAAAGGACGGCGAGATAATCTGGGCCACGCGGACTGTCTGCTTAATGCGCGACGAGAGCGGTAAGCCGCGTCACTACCTGGCTATGGTCGAGGACATCACGCAGCGCAAGAAAGATGCTGTTGCACTGGAGGAAGCGAAAAATGAAGCGGAGCGCGCCAATCGCGCGAAGGACGATTTCTTGGCCGCTCTTTCGCACGAGTTGCGCACCCCCCTTACTCCCGTGCTCATGTCTGCCGCTGCTCTTGAGCAAGAGCCCGGCATCGAGCCGGAGCTGCGTCGGCAATTCGGCATGATGCGACGCAACGTCGAACTCGAAGCTCGACTCATTGACGATTTGCTCGACCTGACGCGGGTCTCCCACGGCAAACTTCAATTGCTCTTTTCCGGTGCCGTCGATGTCCATTCGTTGCTCGCTCACTCCGAGCAGATCGTACACAGTGACGCGCGGAATAAGTCATTAGTGCTGCGCCTCGAATTGACGGCCAACGAGCATCATGTCGCTGGTGACGCCGCCCGAATTAATCAGGTATTCTGGAACTTGCTCGAGAACGCGATCAAGTTCACGCCTGCCGGCGGCCAAATAGCCGTGCGCACGGCAAATCCCACCCCAGGACAACTTGTTCTAACAGTGAGCGACAATGGCATTGGGATCGATCAGCAAACGCTTCCGTTTGTTTTTCGAGCCTTTGAGCAGGGCGATATCCGAGGATTGCAGCCTTGCAGCGGCTTGGGCCTTGGCTTGTCGATTTCGAAAGCAATTGTCGAGCTCCACGGCGGAACTATTCGTGCAGAAAGCGCCGGACCGGGTCTGGGCGCAGTGTTTACTGTGGAGCTGAGCACGGTTTTACCGTTTCCCGAGGCTCAAATTCAGGCATCACAACCGCGGCGTTTCACGGGCAAATCACACCGCCTCCTCGTGGTTGAAGATCACGAGCCGACGCTCGCGGTCCTGACGAGACTTCTTCGCGAGCACGGCCATGACGTTATGCCTGCCTCCAGTGTACAAGACGCTCTCGCTTTAGCCTCTCATCACACCTTTGATTTTGTTATCAGCGATCTCGGGTTGCCGGACGGCAGCGGCATCGATCTGATGATGCAGTTGAGTACTGATTATGGCCTTCGAGGGATTGCCCTGACGGGCTACGGAATGGCCGAAGATCTCGCCAAAACAGAGCGGGCTGGTTTCCTGGCGCATCTGGTGAAGCCGATCAATTTTGATCAACTCCACCGCGTCCTTGAGCGAGCGCAAGTGGTAGGGTGAATGAAATTCTCCACCGAGGGGATGTGGTCGCTTCCTCAACTAGTGAAGTTCCAGGTGAGCAACGCTGAAAAACTCTCACCCAGCCTCTCCGAGGGGAGAGGTGATCCCTTCTTCCGCTGGGAGTAGGTTGGGATGAGGGTACTCTGCGCGGTAGATCGCGTTGCACCTTGATCGCGCGGACCACACTCCTGAACTCGTGCCGAGCATCCATTGTGCTAATCCATGCCTGAGCGCCACATGCCCAAACTCACTACCGCATCCTTGCGAACTTCCACGAAGGCAGCTTTTCTCGTGGCCGTTACCGTCCTCGCCTATCTGCCAGCGCTCCGCAATGGCTTCATCTGGGACGACGACGCGTGGTT
>QHPP01000127.1 GCA_003219125.1 Verrucomicrobiota bacterium | reverse complement strand
CACAGGCGAAGCCAAAGACGCAATACAATGTATCCACTCTCCCCTCACTCGGCGGAACGAGTAGCGGGGGAAACAGCATTAATGACCTTAGCTGGGTGGCAGGCTATTCCAGACTGCCGGATAGGAACCGGCACGCTACCCTGTGGCGAAACAGTGCGCTAACTGACCTCGGCACACTCGGCGGACCAAACAGTAGTGTAACATGGAACGTGAAAAATACCGCGGGAATCATCGTGGGTATTTCCCAAACTGCCGACCCGCAGCTGCTCGGGGAGAGCTGGAGTAGCGCGGCTTTCTACAGTACGCCTAACAACGTCGGCTATATCAATCTAGGGTTCGTTTGGAAACAGGGCCAGATGAGGGGATTGCCCAATTTTGCTGGCGGAAACAACGGTTTTGCTACCGGAGCCAATAACTTGGGTCAAGCAGTCGGCTGGGCGGAGAATGGTGTTCATGACCCCACGTGTTGCTGCACACAAGTCCTCCAGTTTCGCCCGGCCATGTGGACTCTGGGACCGCCGGATCAGATCCACGACCTCCCTTTGATCCCCGGCGACACCTCAGGGGCCGCCACAGCGATCAATGACAATGGTCAAATCGTGGGCATTTCGGGCATCTGCGATCAGGCCGTTGGAAGACACACGGCCAAGCACGCCGTGCTTTGGGAAAACGGCAAGGTGACTAATATTGGCAACCTTGGGGCTCAGTGGTGGAACACGCCGACGGCAATCAATCAACACGGCGATGTCGTCGGGTTTGCCGGCGACCCCGCCTTTGTTGAAGGCAATCCCTTACACGCCTTCATGTGGACCCGGGAGGACGGCATCCGACCCCTGAAACCGCTGAAGGGACGCACACCGCAACACGTAGACAGTGAGGCTTATGGTATTAACGAACGTCGCCAGATAGTCGGTGTCTCATGCGACGCAGATCAGGTTGATTGCCGTGCCGTTATTTGGGATAACGGTGCCAACCCCACAGACCTCAACGATCTCAAAGGCGACTCTTCTGCCTTTCTCGCACTCGCGAAAGACATAAATGACAAGGGAGAGATTACAGGTAGAGCTGTCGACCCAAGTACGGGCGCGTTAATTGCGTATTTGGCAGTTCCAGTGGACAACAATTAAGATGGAATGAATCCCTGTAGCCGCGGCGCGACGCCTCTCCTTGGCGCGGTCGTGTATGTTACCGCGCCGCGGCTGGGTCGGAACTAAAAACAATCATCGACTAACAACAATTGCCACGGCTGTCTTTGCGACAACGAGCGAAGTTGCTGAAGTCATGACTGAGTTGGGGCACTGGGCGAGAAATACCTTGGTAGTAGTTCGAAGCGCGGGGCGGCTCAGCCGCCCGGCGCTTAATTCTTTGTCGTCCTGAGCTACCGAAAGCCTTCGGGTCAAGGATCTCGAGCTATCTGCAAATAACAGGCCCGCCGAACTCGGCTCCTTCAATCCAACGTTCGTGCAGCCTCACTCACTTCGTCACGCAGACGCCGGTAACTTTGTTCGCATACTTCAAACGGCCGCTTCATCAGCCTTCGCACCGGACCCCAGATTGCTTTCCGCTCCATTGGCAGCTGGATTGCACCGATATTTCCTCCGTCAATCTTGGTCCACGGCCACTCGTCAAAGAGCCATTCTGCCCCGAACACTGGCTCGTAAGCAACTGGGACTCCATTTTTTCGGGACTCCTCCACCAGTGTCCCGAGGCGGATGTCGTGGAGAAGAATCCATCCACCACTGCGAACATATGGAACAAGCCGCAGAAGATCCAGCAGGGGGCATGGGTGTTGGTGGTTGGCATCAATAAAGGCCATATCTAGTTCATTCGGAAATGCCAGGTTTCGGATATAATCGGACTCGCGTGGGGCGTGTACCCGAACCGCACGGGGAAATTCACTAATCAAGCGCGGGACCTCAAATCCGACCGGCAGTTCCCTGTCTCCAAAATATGTTGCGTGCGCATCCAGTGTATCGACGCAAGGTGTACATGAATCTGTCCGCCGGGGGTCAATAGCACAGGCTAGAACAGCACTGGAGAACCCGCTGCCCGTCCCAATTTCGATCATGCGGCGCGGGCGAATGATGCTGACAAAAGCTGTCATGAACAGGCAGTCCGGGACTCCAAGAGATCCGACAGGGTTAGTTCGTCGATCTATCAGTAAACGGAGAAGTTCCAGCTCCCGCGGTGCGGGCTTGCTACTCGCGCGCCCCAAAGTAATCGCAAGCTTGCGGTAGCCTAACTCATATTCTTGATAAGACTGAATTTTACAGGCGATGGGAATCTGAGGAGATTCCTTAGTCGCAAAATGCGGCACAAACTGCCGAAGGTCTGGAAACCACTTGGGAACAACTTTCATTCGCGGACATCTTGAACCGAAACTGCGCGAGGGCAAGCGACACCAGTCCTCACTTTTTTGCATTATTAGCCAACGTGCTACTCCCACAATATGCGGTCGAAAGTGCGGTCGTGAATCGCTTCACTTTCGGAGGCGCTCACGTTCCATCCAGGGATGAATTGGATGATGTAGGATCATGTATGTCCCGCCCGGAATAGAATGTCGCCCACCATTTTCAAACTCGCCTTTATCCGACGCGGATCGCTCACTACCCGACGCACTATTTCCATCCATGCTCCCGACCAATTACCTTTTTCCATCTTCGCTTTAATCGACACTTGCCAAATTCGTTCCAGCCAGTTTCTCCGGATGGCACGCTTCTCTTTTTCTGGCAGTTCGGCGGTGACTCGCATAACCTCCGCAAGCACGTCCTGAAAACAGCGCTCCTTTTCCGAAAAAGAAATTCCTTTGGACGTCCCTCCGGCGTGGTCACGTTTTTCCATCAGCGGATCGGCCAGATAAACAAACGGAGTCAATTTCGCCAGACGCAAAGTCAGAACAAAACCATCATAGTGATAGTGGTTCTCATCGAGAAACCCGGCCACTTTCACTAGGTCGTACTTCGCCACCATTGAGCGCAGGATGCCTTTGCGACCACGCGCGATGTAGGGGAGGACATCGCCTGAGGGTTGCGGGTCGCGATCATGCAGACGCCGCTCGCCAAGGTGATTAATGTCGTAGCGATTGCTGTAACTGACGTGCGCTTGCGGATTGGCAATCAGGGCGGCCCCATGCCGCTCAATGAATCTCGGCAACAGACGATCGTCTCCGTCCAGGATTGTGACGTAATCCCCTCTAACCATCAGCAACGCGCTATTTCTATTTTTCGGAATACCGACATTTTTTTCCTGAAAAATGCCGCGCACCAATCCGGGATACCGCGCCGCATATTCACGAATGGTTTCGATTGAACCATCTTTTGTCGAATGATCATCGGCGACAATGATTTCGAAAGCGGCCACGGTTTGATCGACGGCACTTTCGATCGCTTCTCTTAGATACTCCTGCTGGTTATAAGATGTGATAATGACACTGACCTGCGGTGGTAGCATTATCTGGAAACCAATCCTTTTCGGAGCACCTGGCTATAATTCGGCAGGCTACTATTCGAAACCAGATCCCTTTTTCGGTATCTACCTCTAGCCATCGAAACGATAGCCGAATAGCTCAATCGTGCGGGCAAAGCGATTCGCTACAAGCTCCCTCGACTCGTCGTCGTAAAAGACCCGGTAATCCTGACGGACAACCTGGTTTTCTCGCCCCAACGGGAGAACCGGAACGTGGAGCGATCGGCATACCTTGCTCCAATCCTCGTTCAGGTTTTCGTAACGGCCCACAAAATCAACGATGATCTTGTCGCCATCTGAAATCCATTCCGTCAAATCGCTCCCACGGTGTTCGTTGAGCATTAAACGACCGAATTCCGAGCGGATGAAGACAGAAAAAGTGCCCATTTCTCGAATCCGAACGATGTCTTCACGCAAAGCCGGAAATATTTCCGCATAGGTCAACCACCAATGATAAGAGGAAACCATTAGGTCCCAGGGATTACGAATGAAAGCGAACTTAAAGCATTCATTCCAGGCAGGTCCGAGGACTTCACGCACCTTGGCCGCTTTGGCATGCTTGTGATATTTGGGTTTCCCGACCTGCAACGAACGCTCCGCGTGCAAGACGCCCAAGGCGCGGTGAATACTGCTTCCAGCACACTTGGGAATATGGATGAACACATATTTCAAGAATGGAGAATAACAGATCGGTTTCGGATATTTCGCCCTGGCCGCTGCCGTTACCACTCTTCACAGTTCCAGCACACCCTTCCTTTGCAAATGCGCTCCTACCCGGGGCGTATCAGACCCACAATGTGCGATCGAAGCTGCGATACTGGATTGCTTCGCTCACCTCTTCGGCGGTGATCGCCTCGACAGAGGCCAGGTCGGCGATGGTGCGGGCAACTTTAAGAATGCGATCGTAGGCACGGGCGCTGAGATTTAATTCCGTCATCGCCACTCGGATCAGTTCCTGCGAATCGGAATCCAATTTGCACCATTGTTTCAGATGCTTCGTGCCCATGCGCGCATTGCAGTTCGTCTTGGAATCGTTAGCGAATCGTGCCTGTTGCCTCTTCCGCGCAGCGGAAACGCGCTCGCGAATCGCGCTGGAAGATTCCTCCGACCGTTCGCTCGCCATATCACGATACTCAATCGAGGGCACTTCGATATGGAGATCGATCCGATCGAGCAATGGTCCGGAAATGCGCTGCCGATATCGTTGCACCTGACTCGGACCGCAGCGGCATTCACGTTTCAAATCGCCGAAGTAACCACACGGACACGGATTCATCGCCGCCACTAGCATGAATTCGCTCGGGAAAGTGACGCTGCCAGCCGCTCGCGAAACGGTAACGCGTCCATCCTCCAGCGGCTGACGCATCACTTCCAACGTGGAACGATGAAATTCCGGCAGCTCATCGAGAAAAAGCACGCCGTTGTGCGCGAGGCTGACTTCGCCGGGGTTTGGAATGGCGCCACCGCCGAGCAACCCGATGTCGCTAATAGTGTGATGAGGCGAACGGAACGGGCGCGTCGGCACGAATGATTGTTCCGGCGTGAGCAATCCCGCTATGCTGTGAATCTTGGTCGTCTCGATCGCTTCCTCCAGCGACATCGGCGGAATGACGGTAGCGATGCGTTTCGACAACATCGATTTGCCCGAGCCTGGCGGCCCGACCATGAGAATGTTGTGGCCACCAGCAACGGCTACTTCCAGCGCCCGCTTGACGTGCGCCTGCCCTTTTACATCGGCAAAATCGACCTCATAGCTTTGATGGGTCGCAAAAAATTTCTCCAGATCGCCCCGGGTCGGCTGGAGCGTGCATTCGCCGGAGAGAAACGAAAATGTTTCGCGCAAATTGCGCACGCCATAAATGGCGATTCCCCTCACCATTGCGGCCTCTTGCGCATTCGCTGCCGGAACAAAGAGCGCCTTCTTTCCGCGTTTGCGCGCTTCAATGGCAACGGGCAACACGCCTTTTACCGCGCGAACCGCACCATCGAGCGCCAGTTCGCCCACGAAACTGTATTGAGAAAATGCCGCGGTATCAGTTTCCAGACTGCACGCGATCATACCCAGCGCGATCGGCAGGTCGAAACTCGGTCCTTCTTTTTTGATGTCGGCCGGAGCGAGGTTCACCGTCGTGCGTCCACGCGGCCAATAATATCCGCTGTTGGAAATCGCGGTGGTGACGCGGTCTTTGCTTTCCTTGACCGCCGCATCGGGCAATCCAACGACGACGATTGCAGGCAATCCGCCGGCCGAGTTCACTTCGATCTCGACTTCGTACGCATCAACGCCGAAAACCGCGGCGGAATAAATTTTGGCGAACATCTGCGCGAGGTTGGCAGAGAAATTTTCGCGCGAAAAGGGACAAATCCATTTTGGCACCAGAAGATTTGCGAACCATCAGACGGACCAGCAGTTTTAAAGTGCTGCTTGTGATCTCTCGGAACCACGCGCCGCAGCCAGTCCGGGACGCACAGAAGTGCGTCCCTCCGCACGAAAGCCCGAGATCGATCGCAATCGAAACAAGGTGACCACGATCAAGATGATACAAACCAAATACCGCACGGAATTCCACGACCCGGAACATAGCGGCGTGTCTTATTATTAGGCCAGACTTGTGCGGTTTTGGCGCGGCTGCGAAAAATCGAGGCGGATAAGCGAGAATTTTTGGCGCTCCCTGGCTCGAAAAATCGAAGGAGGGCGGAGTCGCCTCCTCGGCAGCGAAAACCGCCCCAAATTCTCAAATTTCCATAGTCGATAAGCGCCTAAGAGGGAAGGAGAAACACTTATTTGAACAAAATGCCTTCAACAAATGTCAGAGATGCGAATATTTAACCTTGTTAAGGACTTTCGCGCGTGATAAATGCTGCGATTAAGGAATGCCGGCGAACCCTGAATAGTCGGATAATGGATACCGCACCCCCCTTTCACGTTCATGAAAAGAAGTTTTATGGCTGCTGAAGATAGCGATACTGGAATAAAGATTTATTTGCGCGAGATCGGGCAAATTCCTCTGCTCACTCCTCAACAGGAGATTGAACTCGCCGCCAAAATTAAGCGCGGTGACAAGGAAGCTCGCGCTCTGATGATTCGCTCGAACTTGCGTCTGGTCGTTAAGATCGCGCACGATTACGCGAATCTTGGATTGCCGCTGCTCGATTTGATTTCGGAGGGAAACATCGGCCTGATGAAAGCGGTCGAACGTTTCGATCCGGCGAAAGGTGGAAAACTGTCGACTTACGCCGCGTGGTGGATCAAGCAATCGATCAAACGCGCGCTGGCCAATCAATCCAAGACGATTCGCCTCCCCGTGCATTTGGTGGACAAAATTTCCAAGATGCGCCGTGTCTCCTTGCAAATGAGCGAGGAGCTCGGCCGCGAACCGACGGACGACGAGCTCGGTGAAGAAATCGGCATCGCCGCCGGGAAAGTTTCCCAATTGAAAACGGTCTCAATCCGGCCGGCATCGTTGGACGCGCCGATCAGCGATGATGACTCGACCGAGTTCGGTGAAATCGTAGGCGACGAGGAAGCGATGACGCCGTTCGAATTGTTGCGGGACAAAAATCTGCGCAACGAAGTGGGCGGTCTGCTTGAGGTGTTGGACGATCGCGAACGCAAAATTATTTTCTCGCGTTTCGGGCTCGACGGCGGCAAGCCGAAGACGCTCGAAGAAGTCGGGAAAAAATTTGGAGTAACGCGGGAACGCATTCGGCAGTTGCAGAACATCGCGCTGTCGAAATTGCGGCGCGCTCTCGCGAAAAAAGAGCGGCCGATCGACATTGATCTCGAGATGCCGGTCGAGGCGTAAGCGGGCGACTAACGAGAATTAGCAAAAACGCGCGGGTTAATCCGCGCGTTTTTTTTCAGAGGAACACCGGTCACAGACCTGTGTAGCGCACAGACTCAGGTCTGTGTTCCTTCCTCAGGACGCTGCACGCAAAATCCGTCATCCCGAGTCCCGTGCCGGCGGGATCGAGAGATCCGTTGCGTTACCTTAATGACTGCGTAAGCGGGGTCCCTCGACTTCGCTCGGGATGACGTTGCTTATCCTACCGCGCAGTTCGCAATTGCACCGTGTCCACCAATGTCTCGCCGGCGCGCAGGTCGCTGATGATCACCAGATTGTCACCTGGCGAAGTCAATCCTGCGTCCTGCAGATATTTCTCGGCCGCTTCGATGGTGACATTAGGATCATCGGTAAATTTTATTCGTACCGGATAAGTTCCCCAACAAAGTGCGAGTTGACGTCGAACTTCCTCGTTCGGAGTGAAGGCAAAAATCGTGGCGTGTTCCGGACGCAGGTTGGAGGTATTGCGCGCCATCGCGCCGTGGCGGGTAAAGACGATGATCCGCGCACGTGGCAGCGAGTTCGCCAGGACGACTGCAGATGCCACCGTTTTTTGTCGCACATCTTCGAGCACAGCCGCTTTGGCGTAACCGGCCCCGCCGCTGCGCTCAATGCGCAGCGCCACTCGATTTAAAATGCGCACACATTCTACCGGATAATCTCCGACGCTGGTTTCTCCACTCAACATGATGGCATCGGCTTGCTCGAAAACCGCGTTGGCTACATCGGTAATTTCCGCGCGAGTCGGGAGAGGATTGTGGATCATCGATTCCAGCATATGCGTCGCAACCACCACCGGTTTCCCGAGACGCGCGCAAAGTTTCACGATTTTGCGCTGAATAATCGGCAGCTCCTCGATTGGGCATTCGATCCCAAGATCGCCGCGCGCCACCATGATGGCGTCGGCTGACGCGATGATCTCGTGGATCAAGCGGACAGCGGACTGATCTTCGATCTTCGCCATCACCTGGGCTTTGCTTCCTTTTTGCGCCAGTAATTCCAGCAGTTCATCTAAATCGCCCCGTTGACGCACAAAGCTCAGGGCGATGAAGTCCACGTTCAGCTCCGCTCCCAGCGCGATGTCTACGAGGTCCTTTTGGGTAAGCGGCGGCAAATTCACTCGCACACCCGGCAGGTTAATATGTCGTCGGGAGCCCAGCGTTCCCGGCGTAATCACTTTGCAACGAATGCGATTTTCGCGTTTCTCCAGCACCAGGAGATGAATGACACCGTTATCAACCAGAACGGTATCGCCTTCGTTGATGTCGTTGATTAAGCCATCGTAGTTCACATCCACCGAGTAGGCTTCCTCGCTCTTGGCGCCGCGGACGGTGAATTCGAGAATGTCGCCGGGTTTGAGATGCAAATCGGTCTTAAGATCGCCGGTGCGAATGGCGGGACCCTGCGTATCCATCAGAATGGCGACGGCACGGCCAAGTTCCTCCGCGATGGCGCGGATTCGCGGGACGATCTCACGTGCCCAAGCGTGCTGCGCATGACTCATGTTGAGCCGGAAAACGTTGGCGCCTTCCTGCACTAACTGCCGCAGCGTCTCCGCTTTCTCGCTCGCGGGGCCCAGCGTGCAAATAATTTTGGTCCTGCGCATCAGCTCACTCTGCTTCGGTTATAGCCGCTTCATTTTCCCACCTGGGCGGAAAGGCAAGATCAAAACCGCGCGAATGAAGCGACAAATTTGGACTGTAATAGGGATCGCGCAGAATTTGCGCGCTCCATTTTTTCTCCATGTAACTGGCTTCGCGGAACAATTGCTCTCGATCGTTCGCATCCGTATCGCGACCGCGGGTCGCGGACTCGTGGTGGATCAAATTTGCATACGGGGTCCAGACAATGAGCCAATCACGTTCACGCAGACGCAGACAAAAATCGACGTCGTTGAAATTTCCGGGGAGATTCTCATCGAAGCCGTCGAGATCGGAGAAAATGTCTTTGCGCGTTACCATGCAGGCGGCGGTGACGGCGGAAGTATTTTGCGCCAAAACGAAAGTGCGATGCATCGGCGCGATTGGTTGCGGCGGAAAACGATGAAAGGCGTGGCTTGCCACTCCATTCAGCCCCAGCACCACCCCGCCATGCTGCAATCTTCCGTCCGGATACCAAAGTCTCGCGCCGACTGCGCCTACCTCCGCGCGAACCGCGTTGCTCACCATCTCGCGCAACCAGTTTCCTTCCTTCGCTTCAATGTCGTTGTTCAAGAACGCCAGAATCTCACCGCGTGCTAGCTCCGCTCCTCGATTTATCAGGCGACTGAAATTGAATTCGCCTTCATCTTGCACAACGGTCACGTTCGTTTCTTGCCCGATGCTCTGAAGAAACCGGCGCGTTTCTTCCTCGGCTGAGCCATTGTCCATGATAATGATTTCGAAGGGTGAGTAGAGTGTCTCCTCGCGAATGCTCCGGATGCATCGGCGGAGTAATGGAAGCCGATCGCGCGTCGGAATAATAATCGACACCAATGGCGGTAGCTGAGGCAGATCATAGACGACGCGATGCCATTCACGATTTTCAGGACACGATTCGACCCGGCCCGCAATTCCTCTGCGTTGCAAATGATCCGCAATCGCGCGCCTGGCCGCTACCGGAGCATACGGCTTGGCTTCAGCCGCAGCGGCAACACTGCCCTTGATCATGCGCCAATGATACAGGACGCGCGGGATGTGCCTGATCTGGGTCGGTCGCAACTTTTCGGTGCAACGCAGCGTAAGATCATAATCCTGCGAACCTTCAAGTCCTTCGCGGAAACCGCCGACTTCGCGCACGACTGTATGCCGGTAAACTCCGAGATGGCTGACGCAATTTTGTCCAAGAAGGAGTTCCGGGTTCCAATCGGATTTAAAATATGGCCGGCAACGTTGCCCATTCTCATCAATCTTATCTTCATCCGAATAAATCAGTCCCGCAGCCGGATGGGAATTGATGGCAGCGGCGACAAGGGCGAGCGCGTGCTCGGGCAGGAGGTCATCCTGATCCAATAGCGCGATCCATTGCCCAGCGGCCAGGCCGAGCGCTGAATTTGAGCAGGCTGCGATGTGGCCATTGCGGTCGCGCAGCGTGAGCACGATGCGTGCATCACTGGCCGCGTATTTTTGCAACATTAAAGCTACGCCCGGGTTTGTAGAAGCGTCGTCCGCGATGCAAAGTTGCCAGTTTTGGTAAATCTGCGCCCGTACCGAATCGATGGCGGAGGCAAGGAGCGCGAGATCGGGATTGTAAACCGGTAGCACAATTGAAATAAGCGGAAGAGAGGAGAGGGCGCGGAGTTGCCGGCGAATAACGATGCGCTCGCGCCCTCCGATGGTATCAAACTCTTTTACCCACGCGGCATAGGAGCGATCGACTTGCGCGCGCTTATTTAATTCGATCGTCTCCCCGCGAGGGCGATGGCGCCGCGTGGCAGAATCCTGCCCGACTAAACCCTCGGTTCTCGCTAAACTATCGCTCATTCATCGGCTCGACAGCGCATCGGCCATGACGTCAGCGCCAACATTTCCTGTTTCGGCCAGATCCGCTTTATCAATCAGCGCGACAAAATCTTTCGCAAAACGATCCAAAGTGAAGTGTTTCTCGTAGGCTCTTCGCGAATTGATCGCGAGACGACGACGCAGTTCCGGTTCGCGCACGAGTCGCACGATCGCCTCCAGGAGTTCCTCTACATCCCCGCTCTTCACAAAGAGCGCCTCTGTACCTGCGACAAGTTTTTCCGCCACCAAACCGACTGGCGTGCTGAGGATCGGTTTGCCGAGCGCCATTCCCTCGATCAGCGTAAGTGGCCCTGTTTCGTCGCACGAGGCGCAAACCATCACATCGGCATTGTGAATCAGTGCCATGGCGTTCGCGTGCGGAATGCTTTCTTGGTAGTGCAGGTGAGAGACGCTTTTCGCTGCGGCGCGTACTTCTTCGGCCAGATGCGTGTCGTGTGGCCGACCAACGATAAGAAATTCACTTCGCTCGCGCACATCGTGCGGGAGCTGACGCACTGCGCGCACGAACGTCTGTTGACCTTTGCGCGGCTCGACGGTTCCGAGCAGAAGAAACCGCACGCGTTTTTTTTCGATTTGAATAGCATTCATCGCAACTGGGACATCGGGAATCCCATAAGGCCAAACTAGAATACGACGGCTGGTAAAAGGCTGATAGATCCGGCGGCTCTCCTCGTTCGGCGTCGCAATTATGTCCGCCATTTCGAAGATATTCCCGAGACGCGGGTATTTCTTCAAAAAATGGTCTCCAACCAGACCTTCATGGATCCACCAGACGCTCGGCACGCTCGCGATCTGCGCATCGCGAATCAGAGGTGCCGCGAAGATAGTGCTGGCAACGATCGTATCAAAACCGCGGGCAAACTTGATGAAGCTTTGGTGGCTCCGCACAGGAGAGCCACGACCGAATTTGGTGAACATCTCGTATCCAGTGGCCAGCAACGGGTCCACGATCAGCGGAATATCGGCATCGAGAAAAGTTTCTCGCAATGGGCCATCCACCGGCGACATCACTACGACAAAAATTCCATTCGCCCGGCACCACTTTGCCAGATGCGCAAGGATGATGGGCGCACCGCTCAGGCTCAACTCGTGCGAGACGAGCAAGATGTCGCGCGTCCAGCTTCCGGTTGCGGAATTTCTGGCGGCAAACATCCGAACCGGCGTAGGCGAATCATGGTAGAGCCAATCGCGCATGTTGTCGGTGAAGAAAGGATCGCGGCCGGTAAAGTGCGCCCATCGTTGCAAAAGAAAAACCGAGCTCTTATCGGCGCGATCGGTCTTTTCCTGCTCTGTTGGCCCGATTGAAACGTGGCCGCGATGCGTCATGGTGGCGAAAGGCGTGTAAACGCAGCGCAGCCCGGCTTCTCGGAGCTTGAAGCAGAGATCGAGATCCGAATGCGCAATCGGCGTATTTATTTCGTCGAACTCTGCCACCGAAAAAAAATCTTCCCGCCGCATTGCCAGGCATGCTGCCGAGAGCGCCGAAACCGTGCGCATTGATTGCGCGAAATTCGTATAATCAGTCGAGTCGGCCGGCCACTGGTGCATCGCCGTTCCGACCAATCCGCGGACACCAGTGACCAACCCGGCATGTTGGATTTTTCCGGTTGTATAAACCAGTTTCGGCGAAACGGCGCCGACTTCCGGATTCTCTAATGGCTCAATAATATTCTCGATCCAATCTCCCTCTGTCGATTCGACGTCATCGTTGAAAAAGATCAGGCGTTCACCAGTCGCGGCGCGCGCGCCGGCATTGCATTTGGCCGAGAAATTGAATGGTTTGTCAAACGGGACCAACCGGACGCGATCCCCGACTTCTTCGCTGGCCGCACGGAGCTGCTCGATCAGTGCGCTGTTCGTCACGATCACGAACTCCGCATCCCCGTAGGTCGTGGCGGTGGGCAAATCTCTTGCACAGATTTTCGCGCGGATTGGCGAGTCGGTCGGAATGATAACCGAGACGCGCCGGGGCCGCGGCAGACGCATACGCACCCGATTGGCCGTGGGATATTCGATCACATCCGCATCCCAGCCGCGCCGTCTCACTGCCGCCGCCAGCGCAGTGAGATTCGTCTTTCGTGCCTCGGGTTTTCCTCCGGCCGCCCCGGAGGCGGGATGTTCGCGCCAATGATAAAGCACGTGCGGTATGTGCACGATTTTTTTGGCACGCTCCGTTGCACGCAACGCGAAATCGTAGTCCTGCGAAAGATCGAATTCCTTGCGAAAGCCGCCAAGCTCGAGAGCGAAAGCGCGCCGGTAAGCAGTGAGATGCCCGACATACATGAAGGAAAAAAGCAACTCTGGACTCCATTCCGGCTTGAAAAATGGCTTCCCGCGTACTCCTGCTTCGCTCAGGCGATCTTCGTCACTGTAAAAGATTTCCGCCCCCGCTTCGCGCCGAATCGCAGCGGCTAATTCATATAATGCAAAAGGCGGGAGCCGGTCGTCGTGATCCACCAAGGCAACGAAATCCCCCGTCGCGTTGCGTAGGGCACGATTGGTGTTTTCCGAGACCCCGAGATTTTGCTCGAGTCGTTGCGGCTGAATGCGGGGCTCCCACTTCTCCCACCGTCGCAACGCGTTGCTGGTCGCCTGCTCAGTTGAACCTCCATCGACGATGCAGGCTTCCCAATTCTCGTAGGTTTGCGCCACAAGAGACTCCAGGAGTTCATCGAGAAACTTTGCGGGAGTGTTGAAGACGGGGATAAGCAGGGAAATTTTTGGACGATCTTCCCAGGCCGCAGATTCCCCCCGCTGCTGCTCCAGTTGTTCGGGAATTGGTTCGTGCTCGGTAATCCAATTTTTATATCGTTCTTCTGGTTCCTCCGCTTTTTGCGCTGGTATCTCAGCCGGTTCCGGCCCGCGCAACACCCGCCGCGCCCTGCGTTTTGTTCGGGCGAATTCGCGCGCCACTCGCTCTGCTACCGTTCGCTTTGGTTTCGGCTCCTTGCGAACGTCGAAACAACGCCCTTTTTTGCGGCACGCGGCTTTCGCCACATTTATCAAATCTTTCAGATCGGCGATTTGCTTGTGCGCCTTGTCGAGCTGCGTCTGGGTCTGCTCGAGCGCGGCAGCCAGGCTGTGCAATTGATTAAACTGATTTTCCATCACCAACTGCGCTTTCGCGCGGTCTTCCCGCGAGGCGGCAAGCTGTGCCCGCGAGGCGGCAAGCCGCGGTTCCAGATCGCCAATCACGCCCTGTTGACGTTCCATCACCAACTGCGCCTTCCTCCGGTCTTCGAAAAGGGCATCAAACCAGAGCTGCCGCGCTTCCAGCATCTGAGCGCAATCCCCGGCGTCTTTCGCTTGCACGCGCGCCTGCATCAAATCGGCGACCAGTTGGTAGCTTTGCCTCAACGCTGCGGTGTTCAGGAAAATCGCTTCGCGCAGCGATGACGACTTCATCGCGGCGGGATTCGTCGCGATTCCCAATCCGATTCCGTCATGGAATTCCGCCGCAGCTTTTTCCTTTGCGAAAGTTGACCATGCACTTCTGGGTGAATCGGTTCGCTCCAGATCCAGCCCATGCAGCATCACCAGCGCGTCCGAGGATAATTTCGGACTCCACAGCTCCAGCTCACGTCGAATGGTTTCTGCCGAATCAACATCATCGATCAGAAGCACGTTCACCGATCCATCTGAGAATTCGGTTGTCGAACCGCCATCGATTAGTTGGGAGATCGTTGGGAAAAACTCCGCCGTCGCTTTTTCCGCTCTCTGCCAGCCAGGATCATCCGCGGCGTCCTCATCCACCGTCGCCCGCCGGATCGCGGCGCAGCGCGATGAAATATTTTGTTGCGCTGCGGTCTGACAAAAAGTGAGGTGGGCTTGCGCATCACCGAGACCTAGGGTGACGATCAACGCCGGTTTTTCCACGGCGAGGATATCGTGCAAAAGCGGCAAATAAAATCGCATCCCCCCGCCGGTATAAACCTTTGGCTTGAAATTTCCGGCTCTCAAGAATTGCGGCAGCATCGCCTGGGAAGTCTAG
The DNA here is from genome assembly GCA_003219125.1 of Verrucomicrobiota bacterium. Lineage (GTDB taxonomy): Bacteria > Verrucomicrobiota > Verrucomicrobiia > Chthoniobacterales > UBA10450 > AV69. Next base: position 4,237 of record QHPP01000127.1, on the reverse strand, counting down.
AGCGAAAAATAGCTGCGCCAAGCGCGCAAACCCCGTCTAAAAGAAAACGGCGCGCCTAGTCGACGCGCCGTCTTGCAGAAACAACACCAACCAGACTACTTCAACTTGGCATCAATCTCCTTCGCCATTTCCAGATGCTCCCGCACTGTCTTAGCGGTTTTGTCGGCAAAACTTTTCACTTTCGGATCGCTTCCGTTTTTCGCCTCCTTTTCGAACGCCGCCAGATCTTTTTCATGGTCTTTCACCATCGCATCCATGTAATCCTTGTCTGACTTCCACTTCCCCGGTTCCTTTTCCGCCGGCCACTCGACATTTTCTTCTTTGGCGATCGCCTTTAAATCTTCATTTGCCTGGCTGTGGTCCTTCACCATCCGAGCCCCAAAGTTTTTCACTTCGCTGTTGGTCGCGTTCTTTCCTGCCACCCGGCCCATCGCCACTTCCATCATTCCGCCTTTGGCCGCATCCTTGATGAACGCCTTGTCAGCCGAACTCAATGTGCCGCCCTTAGCCTTTCTGCTGGTCTCCGGCGAGCCTGAACTACTCGGAGTCGCTGTTGGAAACATTTTCGGATTTTGTGCAAAGGACGTTCCGGTGAGGCCGATGCAGCCAATGGCAATTAAGCCAAGCACGAATCGAATATTTATGGAAAATTTATGTTTCATAGGTTTTGATAAGATTAAGGGCGCCGAAACAAAAGTTCGGCACACCTGATTCGCGTCGCCCTGAGGAGATGGCTGTAAAGCTCGCGGGCTGCGCCTCTTTAACTACCAGCCACGTACGAACTTTCCACTCGCGTTGCCACGTCTTTGTAGCCGTAGTCCGCCTCGTAAATTTGCTTCATGCAGGCAAGTGACTTCTCGCGGTTACCCATCTGCTCGTAAACCAGTCCAAGATTGTAAACGATTTCCTTCTTTGTTGCGTCCATCGTTGCGATCTCTCGCGCGGCTTCTTCCAGTTGCTTTGCCGCCAGATCAAACATCCCCAACTGACGATAACATCGCCCGAGCGCATTCATCGCCTTCAAGCGTGCATTCGGATTCTGCCGGGCGCGCTGCAATTCCGGCAGGGCCTCACGGAAGTGTCCCGCATTCGTCAAATGTTCACCCAGTTCAAAGCGAAACTGCAGATCGGTCGGATTGCGCAAGACCCGTTTCCGCGCTTCTTCGATCAACATTTCCGCTCGCCGCTTTTTAGCTGCCGCCAACGCGGCATTCTTTTCCGCGAGGACCATGATATCGCCGGCATTGTTCGCCACCGATTCTTCCAATGCCACAATCTCACGCTCCGTCTGCTTCACGCCCAGGTCGGAAATTTTTCGAATCAAGCCCGGATCACTTCCGTGCGTTAAATCAGAAGCATATCGGTACCATGCAATCGCTGCGTCCAGATCATCTTTCTGTTCGCTCAATGCGCCAAGCCGCCGCGCTGCATCCACATTCTGTGGCTCGGCCTCGTGCATTGCATAGGTCTCCGCGATTTGCTGGCCCAGCGACTCTTCTGTCAGCTGCATTCGGTTTTGCTGTTCCAGTGAAACCGCTGCTTCCTTGTCCTTGATCAAATCGCGATAGCTCGTCGCTGCGGCCCAACCTCCGCTTTTCATCGAACCGCGTGCTGAAGCCTCCTTTCCCAGCCGCATCGCCACTGCATCGGCCGGATCGATTGCGCTGATCCGATTGTAAATTTCGACCTCGCGCTCGCTCTCGCCCAGCGTGTGATAGAGCCGCGCCAACTCGTGCAGCAATTTGGTATCTCGCGCGTTTTCTTCGAGCAACGTTTGCAGCGCGAAGACCGCAGTCTCAGGCCATCCCGCCGCCACTGCTGCCTCCTTTAGCGCCAAGTTCGCTTGTTTATTGTACGGTTCGTCTTCGAGAATTTTCTCGATCAATTCCACTGCGCGTTTCGCATCCTTCTTCATTTCGCGCTGCGCTTTCATCACCGCCACCGATGCGGTCGAAACACTGAAAAATTTCTTCTTCGCCGCTTTAAATCGGGTTACCTCAGTCCGGCGCAATAATTGGCGGCCGGTGAGAAACTGGGGTTCCTGTTTCAGAATTCCCTGTAAAAGGGAAATGGCATACCCGAAATTCCGCAGCTCAATCGCGGCCACCGCCTTCAGCCAATGCGCGCGCTGATCTTCACTCAGTTCTTTCTCCGTCTTAACCGCCATATCGCGTCGCCGTGACTATAATTTCAGCATCGCTCCTCCGTCATGAGAAATGCTCAAACATCAAACCCGCGCACCGCGCCAGGCCCGCCCAAAGCCGTGCACGTTCCGGAAAGTAGCGCCGAGTTAAACGAGTCAACATTTCAGTATTGCACCTGCAACATTGAGATGTTAACTCGGATTTTGCCTGTCTTCCGGTTCTTATTTGGGCGCGGTCGCGACCACTCGCCGCGCGCTTTCCGCCATTGCTTGGAGTCGTGTTCGCCAGGCTTTCTGGCCCAGATAATTCCCCGGGAGCAGCCGGGCAGGCAGTAGCGGATCTATTCTGACAGCAGCCAACCAGGCTTCACGCTCTTCCGACATCCAGCGAAAGAGTTTCTTCGCCGCAACTTCAGTTTTGAGCACACCGCTTGGCCGTCGGCCCAAAATTTTCAGATACTGGGAGTAGCCTTGGTTGATACGATCAAAATCCCAGGCACCGTTAACGATTTCCTCGTCTGACTCGCCAGCACAAGCATGTGCCTCCAAAAGAACGATTGACTCCACATTAAGGGAACCTCCGGCGAGGGTACGCTGTTCTTCTTCCATCGGATCCGGCGTGACCCAGACGCTATTCTGCAAACAACCGAAATCCCTGGCGCGCAGATAGCGTCGCAACCATTCTCGCTCCGCGTTTTGTCCGCTTGGAATATCGAAAATAACCAGGCGCCAGCGGCCATCCCAGGCACGCCCCCAGCGTGCTTCCGGATCTCTCCCGCCCAGGGCATGGAGCCGTCCCTGGGCGGATAAGCGATAGACGCGGTCGTTTCGCTCTTTGGATTTCCGCGTGACCCATTTGCGCTGCTCGAGCCGCCCAATCTGGATGAGTAGACCGTTCCGATAAGCCCAGCCTTCGTAGGACTCAAAAAGGCTGCGCCAACTTGGATTCACCAGTAAGTCGGCTGACCACAACAAAATATTTAACAGTTCTTCAGTCTTTGGTCCCATAAGGAAAAGAAAGTCGGAGTTCCGGTTGTGCTAACATTTCGCTGTTGCAGGTGCAATACTGAAATGTAAACTCCTGCGACTTGGCCGAGGGGCCCTCCGGATTGAGCGATGGCTCCCCCCCGGCACAAGCAAGCTCACAACAAATCGAGTTGCGGCTTTTGCGATTGAGGAAGGATTTGCGCCGATCTTTTGCGTCTTGATTTGCTGTGGGCGACCGCGCCGTTCGGGTTTTCCAAATGCGCAAGGATGTCTTTGGCGCGATCCAGAATTTCTTTCGGTAGACCGGCCAGCCGCGCCACCTGAATTCCGTAGCTCTTGTCCGCACCGCCTGGAATGATCTTGCGCAAAAAAATGATCTGCTCGTTCCATTCCCGCACCGCGACATTGAAGTTCACTACCCCTTTTCGTTCGACTGCCAGTTTGGTCAGTTCGTGATAATGGGTGGCGAACAGCGTCCGCGCCTTAATCTTGTCATGGAGAAATTCCGCCACGCTCCAGGCAATCGACAAGCCATCGAAGGTTGAAGTTCCGCGTCCGATTTCATCGAGAATAATGAGACTGCGCTCGGTCGCATTATTGACGATGTTTGCGGTCTCGTTCATCTCCACCATGAAAGTGGATTGGCCGCGCGAAAGATCGTCGCTCGCGCCCACCCGCGTGAAAATCCGATCAACCAAACCGATCTCGGCGCTGGTTGCCGGCACGAAACTTCCGATCTGCGCCATCAGCACGATAAGCGCGACCTGACGGATGTAGGTTGATTTCCCCGCCATGTTCGGCCCGGTAATGATAGCAAGCCGCAACTTTTCGCCGTCGAGCTCGGTATCGTTAGGAACGAATTTCTCTTCCACCAGATTTTGATCGAGAACCGGGTGCCGGCCGTCGCAAATCGTTAGCCGGCACGATTGATTCAATTGCGGGCGGCAGTAATGGAACAACCGTGCTGTTTCTGCCAGCGAACAGATCGCATCCAGAGTTGCGATTGCACCCGCTGTTTTTTGCAACGGTCCAAGTTGCGTTAGGGTCTCCTCGCGCAATTTTTGAAAAAGCGAATACTCCAGATTTCTCGCACGCTCGTCCGCGCCC
>QHPP01000126.1 GCA_003219125.1 Verrucomicrobiota bacterium | reverse complement strand
GCTCTCATATTCGCCGCCAGCGTGCTCGAACATTTGCTGTACAAGTTGCTTTATGCGTTCGCGATCCTCGGGGTGCACGACCTGGAGCAATCGGGCAAAGCTCATCGGCTCCGATTCCGTGAAACCGAACAACTTTCTCCATTTCTCGGTTACAGAAAGTTTGTCATCCCGGATGTTCCAAAGCCACAGACCGAAGTTCGCCGCGTTGGCCGCGAGGTTAATGCGCGCTTCGCTCTCGCGCAGGGCAGCCTCGCTAGCTTGGAACCGCTGGGCAAGTTGTACTGCGCGCAGCAGGTCGTAGCTCAACTCATAGCCCATTGCCGCGATGATGCCGAGGTATGGGAAGCTGACGAAGAATGGCGATTCGATAACTCCCCAAATCACCAGCGCCGACTGCCCGAACGCCAACGTGATGAAAAAAATTGCGCTCCCGCCCACAATGAGCGCACGCCGGCGGTCACCACGCCGCCAGACGGTGATCGTGGCATCCACGAAAAAGATAAGGAGCAACAGCAAACTTAGTTGGCCGACCAAAGTCCACGGGTTCGGCACGCCGACCGGCGCTGAGACCGTCTCTCCTCCCCACCACTGGAGATGCCGCAGACTCGTGATTTTCCGGAAGTTAAGATTCGGTGTGAAAAGGAAATTGAGGACCAGCGCCAGCGTCCGCAGGCCGCAGATACTCCAAGCCAGCCAGGGTCGCCCGGCGCGAAGATAAAGCCGCACGAACCACACGATCGACACGATCACCATCCACACCGGCAGATGCGCCCATCGCACCAACAGGCCGTACTGTGCGGTCGTCTCCGCGCCCATTGACGCCAGCTCGTACCCTGCGATGACTCCCGCCGCGACAGCGCTGCAGGCAAAGAGCAAATGCACCCACCCGTCGCGTTGCTTCCACCAGACCAGCAAATATATCCCCGCCAGCGTAAAACACAACGCGGCGTCCATCGACCATAGCATTGTGATCCAGCTCATCGGCACCGGACGGAAAAATAGATCGCGCGAATTACGGGCAGATCCATTCGCTCACCGTAGAGCATGAGCTCGGTCTTTAATGCAGCCTCTGAAACTGCTTCCGAACAAAGCAGAACGACAAGCAATCCCGCCGGCCCGAACAGACGCCGCATAAGTCTTAAATTAGCAGAATAATGAGAAAAACGAAACCAAGTGCAAATTCGTAGCGAGGTGGTTTCGCTTCTTTCACAACCCCCGGTTAAACTTCCGCTTCGCTACTCCTGCGACATCAGTAATTCAACTGGAACACCGAGCCACTTCGCGGCGGCTGCGCGTTCTTTAAATATCGCCACCTTCAGCGGTGAATGGTCCGTCATGATCGCATGTAGTTTGACATAGCGAGCCCGTTCCGGGTCGGTGACTAGAAACGCGGATTTCACTACTTCGCGGCCGACTCGGGATAGACGTCGAAACAAGGCGACATGAAAAACATAGTTAAAAGTAAGATCGACCGCATTAAGCGCAGACATGTCCGTGAATCGATTAAAGGGCCTGCCGAACTTTCCTTCGCGATCTACCACGAACGCTATTATTCTGTTCACAATCGCCTCATTTAGTACGCCGCGCGGCCGCCAGATCAAAAGGCTTGCGTCTTCGATGCACTCGACGTCCGGAGGTAGTTTCATGTCGCTTTGCCGTCGGCCGTTCGTTCTTTGTCTACACGCGTCCGTTATATTAAGAGGGTAAAACCCGACGGCCTCCTTCCGCCGGCAAGTCTTTCCAGAGTCATTTATCGGAAACGACCTCCATAAAAGCCACCGTAAAGACCGGGTCCCCAGGCGCCCCAGCGATCCATGGCGTCCTGATTCATTTGCGCGGCCATGAGGTTATCGTTGGACAATTGCTTGGCCAGCCGGAGTTGCTGATAGGTTTGGTATTCCGCCGGTGTCCCCACATACGCTTGGTTGGGAGCAGCAGCCGGCTGCACATAAAAGATCTTGCCCTTCCATGTGATCACCGAGAGCTGACCTTTCGGCAGGGTGTTGAGCAGCTCCTGCTTCTTCGGCGTATCCGCGGGAACCAGCTTGAAGCCGGCCGCGGTAAGTAAATCTGTCGTCTGTGTTGTTGAGTTGGTGGCGCAGCCCGTAGCCAGGGCCAGCAGGGCGATCGCGCCAGCGATTCTGAATTGCTTGGATGAGAGTTTCATTGCTTTTCCTTTCTTTGCTTCGTTGGGTGAAGCAGGAAGATGATTCCCGCCCAACACTCTGGCTATGGGACTTTGGTCCCATAGGAGAGCGTTGTAGAGACCGTTGTAGACCAAGCTCAAGCGCTCGTCACAAGCGCCTCTACAACTCGCTAAGCGAGGTTTGCCAGAATTTTCTACGCAATCTGCAGCGATCCCGTCGCGCTACTTCTTTGCCATCTGGTTTTTGATGATGCCGATGATGGCCATTAGGATCGCGCCGCCAACACCGCCGCCACCGACATTGGCGAGAATACTTTGCATATCCATACCGCCGCCCCCCGCGGCTGCGGAACCCATTACGGTTTGCAGAATCGTGCCGCCGAGTCCGCCACCGAATATTCCGGCAATCGAGTTCCCCACCGCCCCAGACTCTTCTCTTTCATGGCGGCTCCGGCGACATTTCCGCCGACTGCGCCGCCGACTGCTTCCACAATTAAGCTCGTAATATCCATAGCTTACTTTCTTGTTTCTACATTGTTCCCATGCTGCCCTGGAAAGAGCTTGGAGAAAACAAAACTGCGTTGCCTATGGGACTTTCGTCCCATGCAAAAATGCCCATGCTCGGATTGTTCCAACCGATGTCGTCCCCCCAAATGACTAGGATGTTTGGCTTTTTTCCGGAAGAAGGCGCAGGTGATTGCGCGCTGACGGATGCGCTGAAGACACACATCAGCGCGAGACTGAATGCCGCAAAAATGAGTTTTGTTTTCATGATCGTCAGGATGCGATTGGTTGAAATCGCGTCGCTCACGATCTGAAACAAACGAGGCAGTTCGTCTATTGGACTTTAGTCCTATCGGCCTGCGGTTTTCGTGCTCGCTTCTTTCACGCAACGAAAGCCGAGATGGTTAGTGCCGGTGTTAACTTCGCCTTTGCCGCGTGTGCCCACTATGTAACGCGAACAGTATTGGTCGTTGCAAAGAAACGAGCCGCCGCGGTGGACGCGCTTTTTCTCGTTAGGCTCGGATGGGTCGAGCGGCGAAGCAGGCCCTTGTGGATTCACTGCCACGCCGCCTGCTTTGGCCAGCTGCGCGTAGTAATCAGGCCGGTACCAATCGCTGCACCATTCCCAAACGTTGCCCGCCATGTCGTAGAGGCCGTAGCCGTTCGGTGGAAAGCGAGCGACCGGCGCGAGTCCGGCGTAACCATCCTCACCGGTATCCTTGACCGGGAATTTTCCCTGCCAGGTATTGGCCATCCATTTCCCGTTAGGTCGGAACTCATCGCCCCAGGCATAGGTTTTACCTGAAAGGCCGCCACGTTCAGCCCATTCGTATTCCGCTTCCGTTGGCAGACGTTTACCCGCCCACTTCGCATAGGCTTCCGCGTCGGGATATGCGATCTGCACTACCGGATACTTCTCTTTGCCTTTGATATCGCTCTCAGGTCCGGATGGGTGCCGCCAGTTCGCTCCTTTTACATAGTTCCACCATTGAAGATAATTGTTCAGCGGCACTTCGTGATCAGTCGGCGCAAAAACGACTGCGCCGGCGACGAGGTTTTCTTCGGGTGCGGTTGGGAATTCTTCCTTCGTCGGCGCGCGTTCCGCGATCGTGACGTAGCCGGTTGCTTCAACAAACTTTGTAAACTGCTTGTTAGTCACCGCAGTCTTATCCATCCAGAAGCCGTCGACGCGCACGCGGTGAATTGGCTCGCTATCGTTGGACGCCATCGGCATCTCGCAACTTCCATGACCATTCACGGCGGCGCCCATCGAAAACTCGCCGCCCGGAATCCAAACCATTCCTTCGGGCGCGGATTTGGGCGCAGCCGAGTTGTTCGTAATTGTCGCGCCAAATTCGGAGGAGGAGCTTTCATTTGCCTGCTGCGAGTGGGCCGAACCGGCAAGAAAGGTGATCAAGGCCAGACCAGTTAATACTAAATGACTGTTTTTCATTTTTTCTTCCCGGGCGGATATAGAATCTGCAGCGGCACACCAAGCCACTCGGCTGCCGCCTCGCGTTTTTCGAAAACGCGGACGGTGATCATCGCTCGCTCCATCAATCCTTCATACATCTTGGCGATGCTCAAAGTGACCGGCTGGTCCGCGAAGAAGGCCGAATTCACTGGCTCCCTCGCGCTCCAACGCCGGCGAGCGATTTCGAACATATGGTCAACTTTTGGCCGAACCTGTGTCAGACCGGCAAAATCGGTGTACCGATCAAAAAGCTCATCCTGGTCGTGCTCTTGCATTTCGATGAACTCAATAATTTGGTCGGCGAGCGCATCAGTGAGAATGCCCACAGGATGCAAGGTAGCTAGCCGAAATTTCGGGTAATCCCAATTGCGCGGAAAGCGCGGATAATTCCTAAGAGTGTATTCAATCGGCTCCGGGTTCATCATGTCATGGCAAATGTAACCATAGAACCGCAATCCTTCATCTCAATAGATCCCGCCGGGAAAATTAGTCTTCGATTGCTGCCGCTACTTCTTCTGCATCTTCCACCGCTTTTTTGTCAGCAGCGCTCAGGTTAGAAGGCTTGGTGTCGATAGTCACCTTGTCGATCTTCCCGGTGAACTTGTTGTCGCCTTGTTTGTAGTCGTTTGATACCGCGGTTTCGGCATCCACGCCGACATCGGTGCCTTCATCTCCAGAAAACATGAAGGGTTGTGTTTTTGGAATTTGTCCTTCTGCCACCTGTTGACCATCGACATAGAGGACGCTCTTACCGCCTGCTCCGGGCTTGGGGCCATCGCTCACGAATTCGTACTTTATTTCGTGTTTGCCGGCGGGGACGGCGTTCGGTCCGCCGATGTTGGTCCTCTCTACGCCAAAGTAGTTATACTCATGGTGGAGTTTCCCATCCTTCATATATATTACCCAGCCACCAAAGGCGCCGGCCTGCGCGATGATCACGCCGTTCGTGTTGGCGTCCTTCAATTCCACGGGCGCCGTAATGGTATAGGAGCGGTTCTTAATATTGATGAACGCGTTTTCCGTCATGCCAACCATGCCTGGATAGACCGTTAGCGATGTGCGCGGGCCCATCAGGTCGGGTCGGCCCGCGATCGTGGCATCAAAGCGTTCCGACCGGCGGTCGTCGATCGGGAGCACATGATTCTTCGCCGCCTCTTTCATGAAGAGAGCCTGAAGCTCTTTTAGTTTCGCCGGGTTCTTAGCCGCGAGATCATTGGCCTGGCTGAAATCTTCCGCCACGTGGTAGAGTTCCCACACGTCTTTCGAGAGCGGTGGATTCGCCACCATCAGCCAGGGAATGGAGTGACGCGTACACGCGACCCACCCATCGTGATAGATCCCGCGATTGCCGAACATCTCGAAGTACTGAGTGGTATGCGTCTCCTTGGCCTTCGCGTTGTCGAAGCTGTAAACCATCGAGGTTCCATCAAAAGGCCTTTGCACCGTCCCGTTGACGCTCTTCGGAAAAAGCAACCCGGCCGCTTCCAAAACTGTAGGGGCAATGTCCGTGCAATGGGTGAACTGCGAACGGAACTCTCCCCTGGCCTTGATTCGTGCAGGCCATTGAATCACGACACCATTCGTTGTTCCGCCATAATGCGATGCGATCTGCTTGGTCCATTGAAATGGCGTATCGCCCGCCCAAGCCCAGCCGATGGCATAATGCGGAAAGGTACTCGGATCGCCCCAATTATCCAAATGAGACATGTTGATCTCGGCAGTGCTGATGATGCCGTTCAACGCCATCATTTCGTTATAAGCGCCTTCCGGCCCGCCCTCGGCGCTCGCTCCGTTATCTCCGAGGATGTAAATGAACAAGGTATTGTCTAACACGCCCATCCCTTGCAGCGCATCCACCAAACGCCCTACCTGTTCATCGGTATGCTCCGAAAAACCGGCGAAGGTCTCCATTTGCCGAGCTTCCAATTTTTTCTGATCCGGAGTTTGGGAATCCCAGGAAGGAATTTCCTTTGGCCGCTTGGTTAGCTCCGCGTTCGCTGGAATAACACCCATCTGTTTTTGCCTCGCAAATGTCTCTTCGCGTAGCGTATCCCAACCCTGATCGAACTTGCCCTTGTAGCGATCGATGTATTCCTTCGGCACATGGTGCGGAGCGTGCAGCGCCCCGGTGGCATAGTAGACGAGGAAAGGCTTGTCGGGTGTTAACGAGTGTTGCGCCTGCATCCAAGCGATCGCCTGGCTGGTCATGTCGACCGTAAAGTGGTAATTAGGATCGTGGGGCGGCTCCACGCGGATGGTTCCATCAAAAAGAGCCGGCGCCCACTGATTGGTCTCGCCACCGATGAAACCGTAGAACTTGTCGAAACCGGAATGCGTCGGCCACCGATCGTACGGGCCCGAGACCGAGACTTCCCACGGCGGCGTTTCGTGATACTTGCCGAAGGCGGCGGTGCTATATCCATTCAATCGCAACATCTCTGCCACAGGCGCGACGCTCTGCGGGCGAATGCCGGTATTACCTGGAAACGCAGTGGCGAGTTCCATGATCGCGCCGGCATTGTTCACGTGATGGTTGCGACCCGTCAGCAGCGCAGTGCGAGTCGGCGAACAAAGCGCAGTAGTATGAAAATCGTTGTAACGCAGGCCGGCGGCCGCGAGCTTTTCCGCTGTCTGCATTTTGCAGGGTCCACCGAATGCGCTCGATTGCCCGAAACCGATGTCGTCCAGTAAAACGACGACGACGTTTGGCGCTCCCTTGGGCGCTTTGACCTCAAAACGTGGCGGCGCTTTCGCGTTCCGCGCATCCAGTTCCGTAATAATTGGCGCTTGAGGCTCCGGGATCGGCAGCACAGTCCGATTGATCTGCTGCGCTGCCAACGATAGCGGCAACGAGCTCAATACGCCTGCCAATCCGAGCAGCAAAGTTGCGTTCATCTTTAACATCTCTGATTTCATAGCGATTAGTTTCTCCGACTGGTTTGTTGCGATTGATAAAGGGCAAAGAGTTTGGCGGCGAATGATCCGGCCAGAATATTGCACCAAAGTCGTACAGGGTCGTATTCAGAGTAGATCTCAAGGGGTACTCTTTGCCTGCGCCAGTGCGTCGCGCACTGCGGCGAGAAATTTCTCGTCGTTGAACGGCTTCATGAAAAAGGCGATCGGACCGATCGCCATGGCGGTAGCGCGCGCCGCCAGATCATCGCGGGCGGTAATGACGATGACCCGCGGGCGCGGCGAAAACGCGCACATCCGCGCGAGGATTTCGAGGCCGGTCACGCCATCCATCCAGATGTCGGTTACCACGACCCGCACCGGATAAGCGGCGGCGTGGGCCAGAAACTCTTCCGGTTTATTAAAGGCGCGCACCGTTATGCCGTCCGAGGCGAGCAGATACTGCATCGAGCGAAGGACAGACGAATCGTCATCTACCAAACAGACTTCAGCATCGCCGGAAGTATTCATGCGGCCTGGCTTTTCGAGTCGCCCCGCGCCGCCGGCAGGTGGAAGAAGAAACGCGCGCCGCGGTCGGGCGCGTTTTCCGCGCTGATCTTACCCCCGTGCGTTTCAATGATGGAGCGGACGATGGTCAATCCCATGCCCATTCCGGTTTGCTTGGTGGAAAAGAAATGATCGAACACTTTGTCCGGTCGATCCTTGGGCAGGCCGGTGCCGAAATCACGCACACTGACTTCCGCGCTCTCGCCGTTCAGTGAGCGTGTACTAATAATGATGCGGCGCTCGGCCGGCGGGAGCGCTTCGACGGCGTCGAGTGAATTCATGATCAGGTTGAGCAAGACCTGTTGAATCTGAACCGGCGCCGCTTCCACCTGTGGCAGGTTGTGATCCATCTCGGTGGTAACCACGCTTTCGCACAGCAGAACGTCCGAACTTACCAGCCGCAAGGTATCCGCGATAACGGCGTTGAGATTGAGCACGCTGCGAACAACGCTTTTATCTTTCCGCACCAGCGCACGAATGCCGCGAATGACTTCGCCCGCGCGGTGACTGTCAGCCACCATGTCCTGGAGCAATTGTGGCAACAATAAGGGATCGACATTTCCGCGTTCGAGAAAACGGCGCGCGGCGGAGGCGTTATTGGCGATGGCGGTGAGCGGCTGGTTCAATTCGTGCGCAACCGAAGCGGTCATTTCGCCCATCAACGCCACGCGATTCAAATGTGCCAACTCTTCGCGCTGTATTTGCAACTGGAGGTCGGACTCCTTTTGCGCGCTGACATCAATCGTTACACCGATAAGTTCCAAAAGACTTCCGTGCTCGTCCTCTAAACACCGTCCGCGAACGATGACCCAGCGGGTTTTGCCGTAAGGCAGAACGAGTCGATGCTCCGACTCAAAGATTCCGTGCGAGGCGCACGCGCGATCAAAAGCGGCGCGGACCGCGGCTCTTTCATCCGGATGCACGCGTGAGACGAGCAATTCGCGAGTCAACGGCAGTTTGGAATCAAATCCATAGATAACGCGCCCCTTATCGCTCATCCAGGCAGTATTTTGCTCCGGATAGATGACCCAAAATGCGAGGTCGGCCGATTCCGCGGCGAAACTGATGCGCGCATCCCGCTCGCGCAACGTCTCCTGCTGCCGCAGGCGATCGATTGCGATTCCGGCAATGTGGGTGGCGATTTCAGTCAATCGTGCCTCCTCCGGCCGCGGTCCGCGTTTTTCCTCGCGATACATCGCGAACGAACCCAACACCTCGCCTTGGGGCGAAAGAATTGGGGTCGACCAGCAGGCATTCAGCCCGGAGATCCGCGCAAGATCGCGGTAATCGGCCCAGAGCGGGTCCGTCATCACGTCGGTCACCACCACCGGCTTGCGCGTGTACATGGCCGTGCCGCAGGAACCGTTGCGCGGTCCGATCGGCGCTCCATCCACCGCTTTCACGTAAACTTCTGGTAGATTTGGTGCCGCGCCGTGGCGCACATGTTTTCCATCGCGGTTTAGAAGAAGAATGGAACAGCGCAGTCCTTCCGCCTGGCCTTCCATGAGAAGAACAAGGCTGGTGAGTACGTCCGCCAGCGGCGCGTCGGACGCGATCATTTCCAGCACGCGGCTTTGTCCAGCGCGAAAGAATTCTTCCTCTTTGATTGGCGTGATGTCGCGGCAAACGATTACGCCACCCAGCAACTCGCCGTTGAGATCTCGCAAGGGTCGACCATTAACCCGGGTCCAAAGTCCCTTGGGCGCTTTCTCGTGCCGAACGAATATTTCAACATCGTTTACCTCTTCACCGCGAATCGATCTGGTCAGGGGCAATTGATCGTGCGGAAACAGACTAGCCTTATCCGGCAAGTAGAGCCCGTAGCGATGCGACCATTCGTTCGACGGCATTTGCAATGCATCTGTGCCGAACATGCGCTCGGCCATTGGATTGAAGACAAGAAATTTGCCCTCCTTGTCGGCAACGATGACGGCATCGCCCATGTTGGACAAAACGGACCGGAGAATATCGTTAGTGCGAGAAAGTTCTTCGGCGGCGGTTCTCCGTTCAATCGCCAGGTCCAATTGGGCCGCGACCGACGCAATCACATTCACCAACCGCTCGTTCTCGCTTCGTGACTGGCACAGAAAAAACTCGATCACGGCAGTGACTTCATCGCCGGTTAGAATGGGAATGCCGACGGCCGTCTTTAGCCCAACGGCTTTGGCGGCCTTGGTTCGTGGAAAGTTGGGGTCGTCGCCGACGTCCTCAATCCATACCGGTTGCTTCGACTTCCATACGCGTCCGGGAAGTCCGACACCTGGCTGGAAATGAGATTTCTCGGAGACCGCACGGAAGTGCTTCAGATCAGCCTCGCCGCAAAACCATACCGGGCCGCAGACCAGGAGAGTTTTGTCTCGGTTCGGCACCCAGGCCTGACCAAGTTCCCATCCCGTCTTCTCGCAAACTCGGCGAAGAACAATTTCCAGCGCGGACGAGAGATCGCTGGCTGCGGCCACCTCCATCGTGATCGACTGCAACAAGTTGATCTGCTCTTCGCGAGATGTATTAGCGGTTTCTCGATGCTCGCCCGATTTCTTCTCGATTATCTCTCGCTCGCTCATTCAATAGGGTGCAGCGCCAGCGCGCCACGCACTGCGTTGAGAAATTGATGGTCGTCAAAAGGCTTGGTGAAAAATGCGACCGCGCCCGATTGAATGGCCGTCAGTTTGACGGTAGGATCTTCGCGTCCCGTGATAATGATCGCACGCGTGCTGGGCGAAAGCGCGCCAAGCTGCGCTAGGACCTCCAAGCCGCTCATCTCTTCCATCCAGATGTCGAGAACAACGAGCGGTACCGCATGTGCTTGAACATACGTAAGAAATTCCTTTGGCTTGTTGAACCTGCGAACCGAAAGCCCGTCGGACGCTAGCAATCGCTCGATCGACTTTAGAACCGAGAGGTCGTCATCGACCAGGCAAACAATCTCCGCGTCAGATTTCTCACTGGATGTCATACAAATTGCGCGATCGCCCATTTCTTAGGCGGACGTATCGAGCAACATCAAGCCTATTGCTTACGATCTGGCTGGATAGTGGACTTTAGTCCAATGCCGGACCGCGGGGAAGCGGCACGCCCACACGCGTTACGAAATGCCCTCCATAAGGATGGTTTCCTGGATGATGATTTGGGCGCGTGGCCGAGCGCGCGATGAACTGCCTCGAGAAATTCTTCGTCAGCAAAAGGCTTAATAAAAAAAGCGACTGTGCCGATTTGCATCGCCGTGATTCGCGCGGCGACATCTTCGTGTCCTGTGATCACAATCACATGGGTCTGGGGCGAGATAGCGCAGAGCCGTGCCACGACTTCCAATCCGTTCATTCCTTTCATCCAAATGTCCAGCACGACGACGGGCACGTCGTGTGACGCGACATAAGCAATGAAATCCTCGCCGTTATTAAACCGACACACTTCGAATCCATCTGAGGCGAGTAAAAGACCGGTCGCTCTGAGCACCGTGGGATCATCATCCACCAGGCAAACAATCTCCGACGAAGGTTTTTCGCGGGGCGTTATGCGCATTTGTGCGACCGGCTTATTTTCAATGTCGGACATGGCGAACACCCGGTACATTAGGCCGTACCGTTCGGTGGAATAGTGGACCTTAGTCTTATGCGGGATTGCGAGCCGGGGCGACGCCGGCGCGCTATGAGACTCGTGCGCAGCGGGTGCGCAAGACAAGCTCGCAATTATTTTATTTTTATACGTTGTGAAACGTTTTGAGCTAAACGGCCCTGCCAACGATGAGCGACAGCCCGCTATCATCCGCATCAATGGTTGCTTCGAGCCAAGGCTTTTCAGCCCGGGCCCAACAGCCATACCAAAAGGAGTCCCCCCAGCACGCCGATTAAAGGGCTCGTCATCGCAAACCAAAACGGCAAGTCATCGTTGAGCCGCGCACGCATTTTGGTGCTCATGCGATTTCTTCTTTCTCGCAAGGTATGCAGGCGGCTTTCATGACGTGCGTAAGTCCGCGCTCACGCCTTTGCCGTCGTCTCGGCGGGGAAGAATTCGGTCTGAGAATTAGCACCCCGGCAATAGCGAGCAGGAGGGCGGCACATCCCAGCGGACTCGGTGGCGAACGGCTTCATGTCTGGGCCGTTAACTCGCGCAGTGCGATCGCCACGCCGGCTCCCATGACAGGCAACGCCGCCCTCGCTATGAAATCTGCCGCACTGCTGATCGAGAATCTCTTGCGCTGCAGTGGAAAACCCCGGGCGAGCCAATCCTTCATTCCGCCGTCTACCGGAACGGCATTCACGCAACCGGCCGATCGCAGAATCCCCGTTGCAAGGCTGGCTCGAGCGTGACCGTCGGCGGAAATGACATAAACGCGCTCTGTTGTCGGGCGCCTCCTTCGAAAAATCCTCGTCGTCGCCAGCTCACCAAAGGGAATCGAGCGCGCCCCCGGGATGTGCATTGCAGCAAATTCTTTCCTCGACCGAACGTCGATCAATTCAATCAGCTCATGATTGACGACCAATGTTTCCAGCGCCAAACAGTCCATCATCTTCATATTGATTACATCGCAGGCACCTGCCGATTCAGCATGTTGGACTTTCGTCTTATAGGATCGCTGGACTCGTTTCAGCCGGGAACACGCCGTCGGGGGGTGGAGCGACGAGTCGCAATCAATCCGGCACAGGTGCCCTAACGAATGGCAGAAACCCACCCATCTTTTGTAAGTTAGGCTTACAGACGAACGGATTCATCGACATGATGCCGATCCCTCCGTTGGCTAATTGATCTTAGTCTTATGCGGATTGTGGGCTGGCGAGACGCCGGCGCGTTGCGAAACGCGCACGAGATCGGGGACGGAAGTGACCCTGAGCTTTTGCATGACACGGCCGCGATGAACCTTGATCGTCTTTTCGGCGGTGTGGAGTTCCGCGGCAATCTGTTTGTTCAAAAGACCCATGATGACGAAACGCAAGACCTCAAACTCACGCGGCGTCAATTTCTCGATGCGACCACGTGCTTCCCGTCTTTCCCCGCGTTTGTGCAGTTGTTCCTTGGCACGTTCGAAAGCAAGTTTGACCGCTTCGATCAATTCTACATCGTCAAAGGGCTTCGTCAGAAAATCAATGGCGCCGCTTTTCATCGCCTGAGTGGCAGTCGACACGTCGCCGTGGCCGGTAATGAAAACAATCTGCTCGCAAGCACCTCGTTTTTCGAGCGTCTCTTGTAACCCCAGACCATTCAATCCCGGCATGCGGACATCGAGAACCAGGCAGATCGGGCCTTCGAAGATCTCTCGCGCGAGATAGTCTTCGGCTGAGGCAAAAGTCTCCGCCGCATATCCAGCGGACTTAAATAGACGCCCTAAACCGCGGCGTACCGATTGATCGTCGTCCACCACGCAAACAAGCTTCCTGGCATTGCTCAAGCGACCTCCCGAGTCTCAGATTTTCGTGTCACCGGCAAGGTAAAGAAAAAGCGAGCACCTTCATCGACATTTTCCGCCCGCAATTTCCCTCCATGCGCCTCGACAATCGAGCGCACGATGGTCAAACCCATTCCCATCCCATTTGGTTTCGTCGAATAAAAATGAGTGAAAACCTTGTCCGCATCGTCCGCGGGAAGTCCGCTGCCGTAATCGCGCACACTGACCGCCACAGACGAATTTGGTTGGCAAGTTGTGGAAATGACAACACGGCGGCTGGCCGCTGAGGTATCGTTCATTGCTTCCAGCGAATTCATCAGCAGATTTAACAAGACCTGTTGTAGCTGCACGGGATCGGCGTCGACCGACGGGAGATTCGGGGCGAGTTCGGTTTCCACCGCCGTTCCTCGTCCAAGCAAATCGGAATGCAACAAACGCAGAACCTCCCGTACGATCTCATTCAAATTCACCCGGCACCGCGTCCCTTCGCCCTTGCGGACGAAATGGTGAATTCCATGAATGATATCGCCCGCTCGCCGCGCATCCGTCGCCACATCCGCGAGCAACTCTTTGAACATCTTGGGGTCGGGGGAACCTTGAGCGAGCAGACGTCTCCCAGCCGCGGCGTTGCTGGCAATGGCGGTAAGGGGTTGATTGAGTTCGTGCGCAAGCGAAGCGGTGAGCTCTCCCATGGACGATACCCTGCTCATGCGCGCCATCTCCTCACGTTGCAGTCCCAGCTGGAGGTCGGCTTCGACTTGCGCCGTGATGTCGATGGCCACACCAATCAGCTCGCGTATCCCGCCGCGATCGTTGCGCACGTAACGGCCGCGTGAGATGAGCCAGCGAATGTCCCCATCGGGTCGCAACAAACGATATTCAATTTCGAAGGTCTGGGATTCGGCGCGCGCATGCTCGATCGCTTCGTCAACGGCGTCTCGATCCTCCGGGTGCACACGCGAGAGAAACAGTTCGCGGGACAAAGGCTCGTCCGGCCCGAAGTTGAAAATGGCGCGACCTTTGTCGCTCATCCACGACTCCTTCCGTTCGAAATTGATGGACCAGAACACCAGATTGGCCGATTCGGCGGCGAGACTAATGCGATCTTCGCGTTCGCGCAGCGTCATCGCTCCTTTGCCGCGCTCTTCTATAACGGCGGCGAGAAGCAAGAGTGGGACCGACATCACAATCAAAAACATTTGAATCGAAAGCGCGTTTTCTTCTGCGGATCTTGTCGAAAATGGCCCATACCCGTGTCCAGCGCTCCATATTGCAAGAAACGTCAAGGTGCAGATGGCCGCACTCGCGCCGCGTGAGCCAAAGCGCACCGCGGCCCATATCAGAAATGGTACTGGCAAACAGAGCAGCGCCGAGTCTGCGCTTGGTCCCAGTTTATAGAAAACGATGGTGTTAACCGAAAGCAGAGCAATGAGAAGAAGGGCGGCTTCGAGAAATCGCGCCTGACGAATTTTCCAAAGCCAGGCGATTCCATCCGCGACCCAAGTTACGATCAAGGGCACGAGGGTGAGCGCGGCCAAAATGTTGGAGGTAAATCGGATTCGCCAGACCCGCCAATAACTGTCTCCTCCGAAGTGATTAATCGCGACAAAGGCCGCATCTACAAAGGAAGAAAGGAAAGGCCCCAAGAACGCCGCGAAGAAAATGAAAATTCCGACGTTCCCCAGACGATCGAACCGCACCGGACGATCGATCAGAAACCGGACACAACCCGCGCCAATGAGTGCTTCACATGAGTTACTGATGAACCAGCATAAGATCATCGCTGGCGGAACGTTGCTTTGCAGTTGCGCCGCCAGGTGGGCCGGAAATGCGGCCAGCAAAATCACCCACCAAACACGTACCGGCGTGAGAAGGAGCGCGGCCAGCAAGATGGAATTGGGCGGCCAAAGAACCGAGACTGGATGGGGTCGGAGAGTTAACGCGAATCCAATTTTTGCTCCGAGATAATATCCAACAAATACGCACAGCGCGATGCCGACAACGCGCCATTCAAAAAATTGTGCGTCAGTTCGCTGTGTCTTTGAACGCGAATCGAGCCCTGTCAGCCCGAGTGCCGTGGCCAAGGTTTTCATCTCTCCAGCTCGCTGCTTGTCATGGGCTAAGTAGTACGCTCCTTCATGCTTATATCCTAAGGGGAGAGGAGATGGCTATCAAGGGGCGGAACAAAGGCAAGCTTGTTCATGTTACAATTAGGTAACGGCTGCGATGAATTAAACGTAATGACCGGAAATAGGGTCACGCAAGAAGCCTGCGTAAATGGCATTTCAACCGCCGTTAAGCACCAAGAGCGTACCACTTGATTCCGCACTTGTTTTGCGCGCGACGTTGAATGCGTCACGCGTGAGGACAACCGCTTCGCGCGGATCATCGGTGAGCCGGCTGGCGAAACCGTAAACGGCCGGGTATTAGCGAGCAACTAAGCTATCGAAACGTGAGTTTTTCGTTTTCATCGGTTTTTTTGCGTTGCCGATTAGTCGAGAAAAGACTGATCTCCTTGCAGCTTTGTGGGATCCGCCCCATTTGACCCGGGGCAAATCCGCCGCCGAGTCCAGTCGGAGTCATGGCGTCGAACAATTTCGTCGGCGCCGATGGGCGTTGTTGCCAACAGGAGTTGAAAACAGGCGCCGTTTCACGTTTGCGAAATCGGCTGCGAATCGGATGAACCGCTATTTGCAGACTTTATTAACTAAAAGTGAGAGCGAACTGAAACTTAGCCAGTGCAAGATCCAATAGGTCCAGTCCAAGCGGAGTCCGCCTGCCCAAAGAACGAGACAAACAAGCGCGCTCGCCGTCAGGGAAAAGCACCAGATGCAGTTCACCCATTCTCGAGCTGAACCGCGTCCACCGGGCAGCGCATCACGAAAACGCTCGAAAACGGCCAGCGGTCCGCGCTCTTTTGTGATGAGATGGCTTAAACGAAAAGTGGCTAACGATCCCAAGACTAGAACGAACCAGTGCACTTGGAATCAAGGTCCACCCGGACTAGGTGCAGCCGCGCAACAAAAAGATAATGAGCAGAATTGGAATCGGAATCCCGAGCAACCAAAGTAAAATATATCCGGTAGCACCGGCTTCTTTAATTTTGTCTCCTAAATGCATTTTCCCCCTCCTTGCCCTAAAACGCACGCCAGAGAAAAAGTGCGCTTAAGTTTTCCTTGGAATTTGCAAGGCTGCATTCGTTCGCGAGATCAAACGCGATTTATTGATGGCTGCCATCCATCTATGTCTCATACGACTCCAGGAAAATCTCTGCGCCATAAGAATGCAGATCTGCATGGAAGCGCCCCCGACAAATCGGAGATTGCCCTGATCATTGTGGACGTAATTAACGATCTCGATTTCCCCGAGGCGAAACAATTGGCTCGTTTCATCCCCGAGCTGGCTGACAAAATTGCACGACTGAAGAGGCGGGCCAAAGCGGCAAGAGTTCCGGTGATCTATGTGAATGACAACTTCGGACGCTGGCGCTCCGATTTTCGTGCTTTGATCGAGCATTGCCGCGAGGGGAAAGCCCGCTTGCTCATTGAAAAGCTTTATCCGGAGCAGGACGATTATTGTGTCCTGAAGCCAAAGCATTCCGGATTTTTCTCCAGCACGTTGGAAACATTATTGCGATACCTTGGCGTCCGGCGCCTTATCGTTACCGGCATTGCTGGCAATTTTTGCGTCCTTTTTACCGCGAACGATGCCTATATGCGCGATTACGAACTAGCGGTCCCCTCCGACTGCGTTGTTTCGAACACCGTGAAAGAGAACAAGGAGGCTTTGCAGTTGATGAAACGCTATCTCAAAGCCGATACCCGTCGTTCTCAGCGCATTTCTTTTGGGAAACGAGAGCGGATTTGATAATATCAGTCGAGCCCGGATTTTATCTTAGCGTCTGGCAACGCACCAGACCATCACAAATGGAAGTCGGTAAAAACGTTGTAAATCTGCCGCGCGATCTTGCCAGGAATAGCGAATTCGTAAGACGCAAATGAATTTGCTTAAAAGATTGCCGCCGTTCGATTCGAAGTCGGGCAATTTGAACGTTGTCATCGACACGCCGAAGGGGTGTCGAAGCAAATTTGCCTACGATATGAAGCGCAAAGCTTACGTGCTCAAGAGTGTCCTCCCTCAGGGCGCGCTTTTCCCGTTCGATTTCGGGTCGATCCCGGGAACCAAGGCCCAGGATGGCGATCCCCTCGACGCGCTCGTTTTGATGGATGAACCCGCTTTCTGTGGTTGTCTCATTGAATCACGCCTTGTTGGTGTGATCGAAGCCGAACAAAGCGAGGATGGTAAGACAGAACGCAACGATCGATTGATCGCAGTCGCGGCCAAATCATCGACTCATGCCGAAGTTAAATCCCTCTCCGATTTGAGCCCAACTTTAATCAAGGAAATCGAACACTTCTTCATCTCCTACAACCAGGAACGCGGGAAAAAATTCCGGCCGATCGGGCGATTCGGTCCGAAACGAGCGGAGCAGTTGGTGAAAAAACAAAAACGCCGAACCAAGCGCCGCAAATAAATGTCGAACGATGGCTTGTTCGACAAAGATTAAATCCAGATCGTCGGCGAGATTCGAAATCCCCACGTTATGCAACTAGAAACACTGAAAGATCTCTACATTCACGAGTTGAAAGACCTTCACAACGCAGAGAAGCAGCTTACCAAGGCACTGCCGAAAATGGCGAAGGCTGCTAGCAATGAACAGCTTGCCAAAGGATTTAAACAGCATCTCGAACAAACCGAAGAGCATGTCAATCGACTCGAAAAAATCTTGGAAAGCCTCGATCAAAGCACGCGCGGCCGGAAGTGCAAAGGCATGGAAGGCTTGATCGAGGAAGGTTCGGAAATGATTGAGGAAGATGCCGAGGATGAAGTGCGCGATGCCGGGCTTATCGCCGCTGCGCAGCGCGTCGAACACTACGAGATTGCCGGCTACGGCTGCGTGCGTACCTATGCCGAATTACTCGGTGACAGCAAAGGCGCGGAACTTTTGCAACAAACGCTCGATGAAGAAGGCGCGACCGACAAAAAGCTGACAGAGCTGGCGAAAACTTTAATTAACGTTCGGGCACAGTAATTAGGCTTTTTCCTTACCGGGGCTGGGGGGTGGAAGGAGAAAAGCTGCGGTGGGCCAGCGTGGGTGGTCCATCGCAGCACTTTCGCCAGCTCGCTGAATTGCAACCGTGCAACGATCTTCCGCCGACTAACGCCGAAATCGCGGAGCTACTTTCGCGCGAAGCGAGCGAAGCCTCCTATGTTTTGCAGCGCGCTTATCGCCGGGCCGCGCGAAGTGCGTTTCTCTGGGAAGTTGAGGCGCGCGATTTGGTCGCACAAAAGCGCCCGCTAACAGAACTGGCGCATATTGGACCGTTCCTTCAAAAGCAAATCCGGCAATGGATTCGGCAGAAGCAGCATCCGCCGCGTCCGCCGCCGCTGCGGAAAGAATTTCTCACCTTGGCCGAAAGTCGCCTTCGGCTCGCCAAAGCGGCGTCATGGGCCAGGCGCCTTCGGGGCGATTTGCAAATGCACACAAATTGGAGCGATGGCTCCGGCGATATTCGCGCGATGGCGGACGCGGCCGTCGCACGCGGTTACGAATACATCGCGATTACCGATCATTCAAAAGGCTTGTCGATCGCGAATGGAATTAATGAAGTAAAGCTGAAGAAACAGTCCGCTGAGATTGAAGCCGTTAATCGCCAGCTGCGTGCAAATTCGAAAAACTTGACCGTTTTGCATTCCATCGAAATGAATCTCAACCCTCTGGGGGAAGGCGATATGGAACCGGCGGCCTTGCGCTCGCTTGATCTCGTCCTCGGCTCCTTCCATTCTGCGCTGCGGCGCAAGGAGGACCAGACCGAACGTTATCTCGCTGCCCTTCGCAATCCGGACATTCAGATTCTCGGCCACCCGCGCGGCCGGATTTACAATTATCGTTCCGGTTTGCGCGCGGATTGGGAAACGGTCTTTCACGAGGCGACCCGGCTCGATAAAGCGGTGGAAATCGACGCCTACCCCGATCGGCAGGATCTGAACTTAAGTCTGCTTAAAATCGCCAAACGTTGCGGAACCCGAATTTCCATGGGTACAGACGCGCACCATCCATGGCAATTTGAATTCATCGATCTCGCCCTCGCTGCTGCGTTGGCGGCGAAAATTCCGCCAGAACGGACCGTGAACTTTATGCGGTTAAAGGAACTTCGCGCTTGGATCGAGAAGGTGCGGGGTGCAGAAGCTCGCCGCACGCGCACGAAGACGAAATGATAAATGTTCGGCAAGGAATGCTGACTCTTGCCGCAATGTCGCAAAATTAACGCGCACACGCATTCCTTCGCATCTGCGGCAGTGGCCTTCCGCGAATTAGCGACAAGGAGAAATCGTCATGTCTGGGAAACATGGATCATTTGTCGCCAATTCAATCAGCCTGCTGAAACAAACGTTTTCGGAATGGCTCGAAGACAAAGTACCTCAGCTGGGAGCTGCACTCGCCTACTACACTGTGTTCTCGCTCGCGCCGCTGGTTCTCTTG
>QHPP01000125.1 GCA_003219125.1 Verrucomicrobiota bacterium | reverse complement strand
TAAATACTCTGCAGGCGACACGCCTGTCACTACAGTAATTAAATAAGCTTATGCCGTTTCGTATAATCGCGGCCGACCATACCGGGATTACGGTTTCGAACCTCGAGCGTTCACTAGCCTTCTGGCGCGATGTGCTCGGCTTCGAGCTTTCTCATCGCGCGCATCAAACCGGTGAGCTCGCCGAGGAAATTACTGGTGTGCCCGGCGCGGAGATTTCGCTAGCCGTTCTCAAAGCTCCCGGACACAAAATCGAGCTGCTTGAATACCTTACTCCGAGAGACCGAAAACGCATCGACGTCAGGCCTTGCGATGTCGGATCGGTCCACGTCGCTTTCACGGTCGAGAATCTCGACGAGATCTTGAATACAATCGCCGCCTCCGGCTGGCGCACCGCCGGCAAACCGCAAACACTCCGCTCAGGTCCGAACGCTGGAAAACGGGTGATCTATGTTCGCGACCCTGACGGGACCACTATTGAATTCATGCAGCCGCGAGACTCCAAGAATGATGTCGGCATAGCTGAGTTAAGCTAACATCGCCCGAGGGAGTGGCCGATCCACCTTTGACGCGGAGGTGCGCTGCATGGAGCATCGCACAATGACTTTTAGCGGCGACGAGGAATTTGCGCAGCAACTCGATGCCGAGGATCCGCTCGGCTCTTTCCGTGACCGTTTTCATTTGCCTGTCGGAAACAACGGCGAGCCGCTAATCTATTTTGCGGGCAATTCGCTTGGCCTGATGCCGAAGGCCGCGAGAGAAATCGTCGAACAAGAATTGGATGACTGGGCAAACCTCGGCGTGGATGCGCATCTGAAAGAGAAAACGCCGTGGTACTCATATCACGAGACATTGCGCAAGCCAGCGGCACGACTCGTTGGCGCGCAGCCCATCGAAGTGATCTGCATGAACAGCCTCACGGTGAACTTGCACCTGATGATGGCCACTTTCTATCGCCCCACTAAATCACGTTTCAAAATTCTGATGGAGGATCCGGCGTTTCCTTCCGACACCTATGCGATCAAAACGCAGATAACTCATCATCGACTTAGTGCAAAGGAGGCGCTGATTCTGGCGCGGCCGCGCAGCGGCGAGTTTACCGTGCGAACCGAAGATATTCTCGATCTAATCGAGAAGCACGCCGAAGACCTTGCGGTGGTCCTTATCGGCGGTGTGAATTTTTTCACGGGTCAGTTGTTTGACATTCCGACGATTACGTCGGTGGCCCGGAAGCATGCCATTACAGTCGGTATCGATCTTGCCCACGCTATCGGCAACGTGCCGCTATCGTTGCACGATTGGAATGTCGATTTCGCAGTTTGGTGTTCTTACAAATATCTCAACGCCGGTCCCGGTGCGGTCGCAGGCGCCTTTGTCCATGAGCGACATGCTACTAACACGAACTTGCCGCGCCTGGCTGGTTGGTTCGGCAACGATCCGAATACCCGCTTTCGCATGCACCTGGAGCCGGAATTCATTCCGGTGGCTTCAGCCGATGGCTGGCAAATCAGTAATCCGCCGATTCTGTCGATGGCCCCCCTGCGCGCTTCCCTGGCTATTTTCGAAGAAGCCGGTGGAATCGACGCGCTCCGACGGAAGTCGATTAAGCTAACGAGCTATCTCCAATTCTTCTTAGAAGATGTGGGCTCAGGGAATCGTTTTAAATTAATTACTCCGCGAGAAGCTAATGAGCGCGGTTGTCAGTTATCGATCCAGGCGCAGGAACTTCCCAAAGAACTATTCGGCAAACTCGAGGCCGCCGGCGTGAAATGCGATTTCCGCGAACCGAACGTGATCCGCGCGGCGCCGACACCGCTGTATAATACCTTTCATGAAGTGTGGCGCTTCGCCAACATTCTACGCTGACGATCGTTTCGCCGCAGCTTCTAAGAAGAGATTGCTGATTGAGCCGCCGCCGTATAGCTGTCATGATTCGCAATGACGCGAGCGGCACGGTTCTCCTATATTTTCCTCATCGCCGTCATTGTGCTGGCGGCGGCCATCCATCTCGCGACGCCACTGGTAACAGTTCTCTTTTCCTATTTTTCCTTGCGTAAACTCTATTTCGGCAAACGGAAGTGGTTGTCGCTCGTCCTATTCTTCGTTGTCGTCGCGGCCACGCTATATGGCCTGGGGTTTCTTATCCGGCAGGCCTTCATTGCCTTTCCCAAGATAGCATCGGAATCGATCCCGCCGTTTATTACGTATGCGCAAAGTCACGGGATCGAACTTCCGTTTTCAGACCTGGATAGCTTAATCGCGGCCATCCTTGATGTCGTGAAAAATGAATTCTTATTTGTTGGCAATTTCGCGCGCGCAGCCAGCACGCAACTTGTCTTCGTTCTAATAGGAATCGCAGTTGCGGTTAGCTTGTTTTTGAATCCAGGAATCGAGAAATTTCCCAATAAGCCGAAAAGTCGGAACCTTTTTACCGCGATGACAGATGAGATCAAAATCCGTTTCCAATTATTTTACCAAAGTTTTGAGACAGTCATGGGCGCTCAAATCCGGATTTCGGCGATAAACACGCTCTTGACCGCGGTATTTGTGCTCATTGTCTCCCTTAAGTACGGGACTTTCGTGGTCGGTCTGACCTTTCTCTGCGGACTGTTGCCCATCGTGGGAAACTTGATCAGCAACGCGATCATCGTCGGCATCGCCGTTACCATGTCGCCACGGCTGGCGATTTTTGCTCTCATCTTCCTGGTTGCAGTTCATAAGCTGGAATACTTCCTAAACAGCAAAATCATCGGTGATCGGATCAAAAATCCCGTCTGGCTCACTTTGCTCGCGCTGATCGTTGGCGAGCGATTCATGGGAATACCGGGAATGATCCTGGCGCCAGTCGTTCTGAACTACATCAAAGTTGAAGCGTCTCAATTGCCGCCGCCGGATGCCGTTCCCGTAAACGAGCGCGGGTAAACGCACGGATTCCTCGTCAGCCTTCAGGGCAGCTGGCAACGCGATTTCCACGAGCTCGACGTCATTCGCGCGGCGTCAACGTCGCAGCATCAAAAATCAGGCTAGTAAGGTTTAAAGGTCATCGACTCTTCCGGTTCGAACAGCCAGAACGATCGTCCTGGATAATAGCGGATGAGTCGCGCGTTCTCGGTCCGTCCCATGTCTCGCGCCCAAATGACGGGAGCAGCATCGATATCCGCCGAATTGTAAATCCATTCATCGTGCGCGGTATCCACCTGGCGATAGCGAACAAAGATTACATGATGGCCAGGTCGGCTTGCCAGTAACGCCTGTTCCGCGTTTCCCTTGTTCGCGTTCTTTGTCTGGATCTGATCCATGGTCCGGTGCGTCACAATTGCCCGCGCTTCTGATACAACCGTCACTACCAGCACAGAAACCGCCATTGCACCCACCAGAAAATGTCCCACTGCGCGCCCACTGTGCGCCCACTGTCGAAGGTGTCGCATCGATTGCACGGCCAGCATCAATAGCGCCGCCGCAAATGGTGCTGCGTAATGCGGATACCACCATACCTCGATCAGGGATGCGGCTCCAATTATTGCCATCAGAATTGCGGCAAATCGCGTTCTCTGAGAATGCCATAGAAGAGGCGCGAACGCCGCGACAGGGAGCAGCCAGATCAAGTTACCGTAGTAATGCCGCAACAGAACAAGCCAGTCCATCGGGCGATCTACCAACAGGCGCCAGCTTCGCGCATTGTCGTAGGTCTCCCGATTTCGGGATTCAAGATCGAACGGCCGAAGGGTTCGCGGAGCAGTGGAAATCGGCATGAACGAAAAGGGCGGCACAATCTCATATTGGTCGTAATACTCCCGGTAGGGCAGGCGCAAGGGATGGCCGGTGACGCGATAATTGTCATAGGCAAACCAGCAAGCGCCCGTTATGCCGATGAGCGCGATCGGTAGCCACACGCGCGCGGACCGATCTGCTATGGCTAGTGTAATGAGGGCTGGGGCCAGAAGCACCAATCCCTCGAACGGCCGGGCAAGGATGACGATCACGGCTCCAATTCCAAAAAGCCACGCGTATCGCCATCGTTTCGCACGTGTGATCCGGACCCATGCGCCAATAACCAATGCGCCGCCGATGGCGGTGACGGCGCCGCCCCAGTAGCTGTTCATCCAGTAGCTGAAAAGACACAGGTTCAAGCCGATGAATGCTCCATAAAGCGCCCATCCTGGCGGCAGCCAACCTTGTAGTGCCCAGCAAAGGATCCCCGCCAGCAACCCCGCGCTCAACCAGACTCCGAACCAAGGATGTCCGAAGATCAACTGCCCCGCCGCCATCGCCATTGCTGGGGCAGGTGGGAACCGCGAGGCGTAGGTCGGCTGCTGAAGGATGTAAGTGCTTTCAAAGAACTGCCAAAGAGGGTGCGGCGGATTGATCAGTCGACCATGTGCGAATGTATCGGCTTGGAGAAGGTAACTAAACTCATCATAAATGGATGGCTTCGGGATTGGCCAGACGGGAAGAAGCGCCGCCCGGACCACCAGAACCAACACGCTCAACCCGACCCAACTCAACGTCTTGTGGCGCGCCAATTCCGAAAGCCGGCGTTCAAACTTTCGCCACAAATCACGTAACCGGGCAGGGGCGACTTTCGCAAAAGCGCCAAAAATTCCAATCAGGACGACGCAATAGACCAGTTGGTGGCTACGCATGTCGAGAGAACGTTTTGTTAATCATCAGCGATAATGATTGAGGAGCAACATTCGCCGTGGAATGGATCGATGCCCCGATTCGAGAATGATTTTCACGCTTGAATACCGTAATCTTATCTTTTTATGCAGTTCGAACGCGAGGCTGAGCCGGTTGAAGTATCAGTGGTTATTCCCTGCCTCAATGAGGAGGATACTTTGGGAAGCTGCATTGAAAAAGCTCGGCAAGCTTTGCGCGAGCATAATATCACCGGCGAAATAATTGTGGCGGACAATGGAAGTACCGATTCGTCTCGAACTATCGCTCAGCAAGAGGGAGCGCGGGTGGTGATGGTCAAGGAGCCGGGCTACGGCAGTGTATTGATGGGAGGAATTGCCGCGGCGACCGGCCGATTCGTCATCATCGGGGATGCTGACGCCAGCTACGATTTCCTTGAAATCCCGAACATCATTAAGAAATTGCGAGAAGGGTTCGACCTAGTTCAGGGGTGCAGACTTCCGTCAGGGGGTGGGTCCATCCAACCGGGCGCGATGCCGTTTTTGCATCGCTGGGTTGGCAACCCGCTTTTTTCTTTTCTCGTCCGACGATGGTTCCATGCCCCCATCAATGACGTTTACTGCGGGTTGCGCGGTTTTAGCAAAACCATGTACCAACGGATCGATCAACGCTGCACTGGGATGGAGTTCGCCACCGAGATGATTATCAAAGCCAGCCTGCATGGCGAAAAAATCGTCGAGGTTCCAATTACTTTGCATCCTGACGGGCGTCGATCGCACGCACCCCACTTAAAAACGTTTCGAGATGGCTGGCGAACGTTCCGTTACTTTTTGATGTGCAGTCCGCGTTGGCTCTTTTTGGTTCCCAGTGGCGTTTTCATCGCCTTTGGCCTGCTTGGTTACCTTATAGCGATGCCAGGCCTGCGCATCGGGCATAGCACCTTCGACGCTCACACGCTCTTGTTCGCCAGCCTGGCCATTTTGTGCGGCTACCAGTGCATTCTGTTTGCCATCTTCGCCAAGACATTTGCCATCACTGAAGGATTCCTTCCACCAGATCGGCATTTGCAGCGCTTCTTCGAGGTAGTGAATCTGGAAAAGGGACTCGCCGTAGCGGCACTGGCGCTGTTCGCCGGCGGCGGTCTACTCCTAGCTGCCATCCGGCAATGGTGGCTGACTGGTTTCGGCCATTTGGATTACGCCTATACCATGCGATTCGTCGTGCCTGGCGCGACCCTCGTCGCCTTGGGGTTTCAAACCGTTTTCTCCAGCTTTTTCGTCAGCATTCTAGGGATGCGCCGAAAATAACTGTCCTTCCGACAAGGCGAGATTACACCGGCGCGATCTCGGACAATTCCCGGTTGCGCTCTGCCAACAACATAAATTTTAGGGTCGGTCGAAATCGCTGAAGTCGTTAAAATTTCGGAAAAATTTTCCCTCTTCTTCGAGAACGTTAACGAGGCTTAGTTTGCCTGTCTCCGCAAGCTTCTTCGTTAGCAATTGAAGCGAAAAATCCGATCCGGAAAGCGCCGCGATAAAATCAATCCTGGCGCCTTTTGGATAAATCGCCCCCAGCGGCTCGGCGCGATCGCCGATCATGGGAAGAACGCCGCGGCCTGGCTCAATCAGATTGCAGAGCGAACGCAAATAATTCTCGGTCATCAACGGCATGTCGACCGCGAGAGCGAGCAAATGATTGGTTCGAATTCGTGGCAGCGTTGCAGAGAGACCACTTAATGGGCCGCGCGACGGCGGTTCGTCGGAAACGAATTGTACGCCCGATGGCCGCCATGGCGGATCGCTTCGTGCCGAAACAAACATCTCTTCTGGCTTCAATTTCCACAAGAGATCGAGCTGAATTTGCCAGAGCGGTTTGCCGCGAAAAATTAAAGTCGCCTTGTCCTGGCCCATCCGGCGCGATCCCCCCCCGGCGAGCAGTACCGCACTGATGTTCATTCAATCATCGCCGTCCCGAATGGGCGCGGTCGAGCGCAACATGCCGCCCGTCAAAATCCGGGAACGCAGACCTTCCCGGCCATGCTGCCTGAAAAATTTGTGTCCTGGCGAAATGTAAAGATGACAGATTTCCACCGATGACATGGTAACATTGCCAGCAATTCAGTGAAAGTAGAGGGCATCGCATCCAGCCAGGTCATCCGGCGAAAGCAAGATGGCACACTGGAGTATCAACCTGACGATCTCACTATTGAAGAACCGCTCGAGATTCGCATCGGCCGCAAGACCGTTGCGACTACAATGCGGACGCCCGGAAACGACGAAGAACTCGCTGCCGGTTTTCTCCTTTCCGAAAGAATCGTTCGAGCTTCTGACAAGGTTGACAAATTCTCACGTTTCCCTGGCGCGCGTAATCGCGAAAACATCATAACCGTTACCCTGGCCGAAGGCGTAAAGGCTAAACTCAACTCGGCACGGCGCTTCGGCACGATTTCATCCAGTTGCGGCATCTGCGGGAAAGAGAGCATCGCCGCGATCCGGCAGAATTTCCCACCGATTGAGTCGGCAAAAGGCTTCCGCATTCATTTCGAAACATTGCTCTCACTTCCAGTGCGTCTTCGTCAGAACCAAGGCGCCTTCGCCCGCACTGGCGGAATTCACGCGGCTGGTATCTTTGCGCTCAACGGCAAACCACGCTGGGTTAGAGAAGATATCGGTCGACATAACGCCGTCGATAAAGTTATTGGCCGAGCTTTTCTTGATCACGAACTGCCTCTGGCTTCGTGTATACTTCTCGTTAGCGGGCGCGCGTCCTTGGAGATCATGCAAAAGGCGCTCTCTGCCGGAATTCCAATCGTCGTCTCAGTCTCAGCCCCTTCGACCCTGGCAATGGAATTCGCGCGCGAATGCAATCAGACTCTGATCGGGTTCCTCCGCCCTCCCTCATTCAATATCTACGCGCATACCGAACGCATCATTTTTGATTGAGGCCTTGTCGCGGTCCTATGACGGTAGAATTCCTAGGCCCGGCGCTCATTGAGCGCCGCTACAGGCCCGCTTCTCGCAGAATTTGTTAACGGATTTTTATTCTGCGGACTGACAGACTGCAAGTCTGCCGGCCGAGTCAGGCTGGAAGCCTAACTTCCGGACGCCGCAGGATCAGCAGAGCAATTGTTTGACGCAATTGATCAAGCCCTGGATCGCAAAAGGCTTTACCAGGTATTTCACGTCGTGCTTGGTCAGGAAGAGTGCGATTTTTGCGTCGGTCGCGAAACCGGTGATGAAAATAAAACGATCGGCCAGAGACGGGCGCATTTCTTTTGCCTGCAGATAAAACTCGTCACCCCGCAGCCTCGGCATCTTCAGGTCGCAGATCACCGCATCGTACTCGTGCGCCTTGAGCTTGAGCAGTGCTGCTCTGCCGTCGAAAGCAACATCGACCAGAAAATTCTCGTCCGCCAGGATCCACTGCAAAGCAGAGGCGAGTTGCTGGTCATCATCGACCACCAGGATAGCCTTGAGGTTGAGACTGTTGACATGAGGCTGAAGTCCCTCCCAATGCGAGTCAGATTTCATCACGTTTGATTGAGCAGTCATGGTGCCAAAAAGCGAGTCACAGATTAGGTCACGTTTACTGGCGTGCCTGCTTCTCAAGCTGATGTTGAAAATAGCCTTTCCAACTTTCCGGTAACGCCTCGACTTGGATAGCGCGCCGCAGCGATTTTACATCGTCCTTGTCAAAAGCATAAAGGCGCGTGATGTCCGCGACGCTGATCTCTTCTTGCTCGCGCCTGATTAATTCCACTGTATCTCCGGCACCCACCAATCCCTCACGCATCACCGCAAAATAGAAACCGGTGCGACGACTGGCCAGAAACCGTTTGATGATATCGGCGCGGCCAAACTTTATGCCTAGTTTGTAGCAGGGCATTCTTGGTTCTGTGGCCATGACTTCCGTTTCGCCAATTTGAAACCTGTCTCCGATGTAAACGGCATTCTCAAGCAAACCATCCGTGGTAAAGTTTTCTCCAAACATTCCCCAGCATAGATCCATTGCAGGCAATTCGGTTCGCCAATAGCCGTAGTGTTCCGAGGGATAGGCATAAACGGCCTTGCTTATGCCGCCGTGGACGGTGAGATCGGCTTGTTGATCCCCATCCAGGTTCAACCTGCGCATTATTACCCGGTCTTGGATCGGCTCCTTGAAAATCCCTGTCGTGACGCGCTTGCCGTGCCAAGTCACTTCCCTCGGCAATCCAACATTTACTGACAAAAGCTTCTTCACGCTCAGCGATTCAATTATGCGGAAGGTTCCATCGGCAATCCAGCGCCATTAAACGCAAAACCGCCACCGACCTTGACCATCACCGATTCGAGTCAAGGCGAGTCTTGTTTTATATTTTCGCATGAAAAAGCCGATCCGTGGCAGCTGCCTGTGTGGCGGCGTATGTTTTGAAGTCTACCCTCCTTTTCTGCAGGCGAGTCACTGTCATTGCGACCGCTGCCGCAAGCATTCTGGAGCGGCCGTTTGCACGCAGACGCGGGTATTGAAAGAACAATTCCGCCTCCTCCAAGGCGACGAATTGATCAAGGTTTACGGAAAAGGCGAAGGCGCGGTGAAAGCGTTCTGTATAAACTGCGGCTCCAGCCTCTTCGGAGGTGATTGGCCAGAGGGTCCTCAGGTGTCGATTCGTATGGGAGCGTTCGACGACGATCCCGGCATTCGGCCACAATTTCATACCTTTGTCGATTGCCGCGCTCCGTGGGACACGATCACAGATAATCTTCCGCAATACTCCGCACGGCGAACTTAACCGACTCTGCTACGATTAACGAAATACCGGTTTAAATTCAGCACACCGCCGCTTCGATTTCTTCACTGCATTGATTATCCGTGATATCCGCGTAATCCGCGGT
The DNA here is from genome assembly GCA_003219125.1 of Verrucomicrobiota bacterium. Classification (GTDB taxonomy): domain Bacteria; phylum Verrucomicrobiota; class Verrucomicrobiia; order Chthoniobacterales; family UBA10450; genus AV69. Next base: position 10,413 of record QHPP01000125.1, on the reverse strand, counting down.
TAACCATTCTGCTAAAGTGGCGGCAAAGTTTATTCTCATCGGCAGCGGATTGGCGGGCGGATTGCTCGCCGCGTACTTGGGGCGCCGCGGTTACGATGTGGATCTTTACGAACGACGCGCTGATCCGCGTGAAGGAAATATCGTCGGCGGACGCTCGATCAATCTGGCGCTTTCGACGCGCGGGATTCACGCGCTCGAACAGCTCGGAATGGCCGATGAAGTTTTGCGGCATGCCATCCCAATGCGCGGCCGCATGATTCACGACAAATCCGGCGCGCTCCATTTCTCTCCCTATGACCGCGACCCGAACAAGTTCATCAATTCGATTGGTCGTGCCGCGCTAAACACTACTGTCATTGAAGAAGCGCAGCGCTATCCGAACGTGCGCGTCCATTTCAATCATCGCTGCACCGACGTCGATCTTGATTCCGCTACCGCCAATCTCGTCCCGTCCGCTGTAGAGGCGGCCGGATCGGCCGTAAATTCTGACCATCAAATAATTAGAGCCATGGGCGACGCCATTATCGGGGTCGATGGCGCTTTCTCCGCCGTTCGCCAATCAATGCAGGAAAAAATTGCCGGCTTCAAATACGACGAGAGTTATCTCGCGCACGGTTACAAGGAGCTCACCATCCCGCCAGCAGCGGATGGTTCATGGCGAATGGAGAAGGAGGCGCTCCACATCTGGCCACGCAAAAGTTTCATGATGATCGCCCTTCCGAACCCGGATGGCTCCTTCACCTGTACGCTCTTTTGGGAATTCGAAGGGCCGCGTAGCTTCGCCTCGACCAAGAGCGACGACCAAATCCGCCGCTTTTTCGAGGAAGAATTTCCCGACGCTGTGCCGCTGATGCTGTCATTGCTCGATGAATTCAAAACAAATCCGACCGGTTCGCTCGTGACTATTCGTTGCGCACCGTGGTTTTACAAAGACAAGGTCGCGCTCGTCGGCGACGCTGCCCACGCCGTCGTGCCTTTCTACGGTCAGGGCATGAACGCTGCATTCGAAGATTGCGTTGTGCTCGACAAATGCCTGGCCGAATTCCCGCTAGATCGACAGCGAGCCTTTACGGAATACTTCGCCCGGCGTAAAAAAAACGCCGATGCCCTCGCCGATCTTGCGGTGCAAAATTTCATCGAGATGCGCGACAAAACCGCGTCGAAGACATTTCGGGCAAAAAAGAAGCTCGATCACCTGCTCGAAGGTTTGTTGCCCGGTATCTATTTGCCGCTTTACACCATGGTTACGTTCACGCGGATCCCCTATTCCACCGCGGCAAGACGTGCCTGCCTGCAAAATCGAATGCTGTATTGCTGTCTCGTCGCGGTAATCTTGCTAACTCTATTCTTCGCATTTTGCCTTGGGTATGGGCTTACACTCTGAAACGGCCCTAATCGATATCAAACTTGACGGCTTAAAGCCGTCAAGTTTAAGAAACGGAACTGAGTTCTGGGAAGAGGGTTCTGGATATTCTGTTTCCGGGTGTGAGATCCCAGACTTTTGCAACTGCTTTTGATCGAACCACAAGAGCCGCGATATGTGCCAGAGATGACGAACATGACCGGCTTCGCTCTTCACAATATCCAGGACGAGTCGCGTAAACTGCATACGGTCGGTCTCATCGTCGCCTGGTCTAACGGGTACCATCGCTTCTATCCGCGCCAATCGCGATCGTCCTCTCTTTGAGCCTCCTCCAGACTCTCCAAGGTAGTGAAAACCTTCCCTTGGCAAAGCGATCCGCGTCGCGTCGACCTCACCGCCACCGCACAAGAGACAGACGCAGCGACCCGTGCACTCGCTGCCGAAAGATTGCTTGGAAAACGCACCGCTTCCCGGATCCCGCACGAACTTGACGGCTTAAAGCCGTCAAGTTCTGCTGAGTACCAGCGCGTGGTTCTCGCCGCGTTGCGATTGCGAAGGTCCAAGCTAGACTGCCGCGCATGAGCACAGATCTAGCGCAACTGGCCTGCGACCGGTACGAGATTGCCGACGCCCTGCACCGATATGCTTTTGGTCTCGATCACGGCGATGCTGATTCACTGGCATCGGCGTTTACGAAAGATTGCATTTTCGATTTCAGGCCCGCGGGGAGAAAACTTGGGATCGATTTTCCAAAACTGAATGGCCGCGAAGCGATCGCGAATGCTCTTATTCCATTCCTCGGCCCACTCGACACCAGTCACACCGTCAGCAATCTGCAAATCGAGGTGAGTGATGATTCGGCCACGCTGTATGCCTACGTAATGTCCCAACATTTCATGCCCCGAGAAGGTTGCCGGCGCGGATCAGAAAATGCGCTGCTAATGAGCCGCTACGATTGCGAGCTGGTGCGCGACGGGCAGAAATGGTGCTTTAGGCGGGTGACGATTGATAATGCCTGGGCGCAAGGCAATCCGGAAATTCTTAACGCCCTCGCGATTCAGCGCACTCTAGCAGCGAAATCGAGGCAGCCGAAATAGCGCGAAAATCAGTGACCGAGGGTTGTCTTTACACCTCATGCGGGTGTAAAAAGCTTCAACATCAACCATCAATCCTATTTTGAGTGATACCTATGTCCCATTAATTAGCTCCGGCGTAGCCGGACCACTTGGCGTTCTACATTTGCCCCGCATGTGGCAAAAAGTCTCGCTGGAAGCGACGGGCAAACTTGCTTCCGGTTATCCCGGCATTGGCCGAGGGTTCGACGCGATGACCTGCGCCGACCTTGGGCTGGAGGAACAGGCGGTGAAGGATTATATTAAGAAGAACAAGCCGACCTATCCGCAGTTTGAAGCGTGGGTGACAGCGAATGCGAAGTCGCTTACCCCGCAGGCGATCGAAAAACATAACGCTGCCGTGCGCGGGTATAATCACGACGACGAGACGCGCCAGGAGATCCTGGGCAACTGCAGGATGGCAGATGACTCTTCCGCTCCGAAAGACGCGGTAAACCTTAATAATCTGGACGATTGGTACGAGTTCCACAAAGCCGTTTTGCAATAGGCTTTGCCGCGTCAAAGCGTTGAATCGTTAAAACCTAATCGTTTGTAAGCCCGAGCACAGCCTGCAGCGCAGCGACGCGCCTGCCACTACCGTCTCCTCTTGACAGTCTAGATGAAAGATTGAACAATCCTTTACCAAGACTGTCTAGGCTTGCAGGATCTTATGGCGAAAGAAAAACCAGACCTGGTTTACGGGACGCTCGACATGTTGATCTTGAAAGCGCTCCAGCACGAGCCGCGGCACGGCCTCGCCATTGCCGATCGGATCCAGCAGATTTCGAAGGACATTTTGCACGTCGAGCAAGGATCGCTTTATCCCGCCCTTTACCGCCTGGAAGCTCAGGGGTGGATCACGGCAGCATGGGGCGTGTCTGATAACAATCGCAAAGCCCGTTATTACAAACTGACCTCGGCCGGACGCAAACAACTCGCGGCTGAACAGGAACATTGGTCCCGCATCACCAAAGGAATCGATCTCGTGCTCGCTGAAGGCTAACAATTATGCCGCGACTTCGCTCATGGTTATCCCGATTGCTCGGCTTATTTCAAAAGAGCCGTCGCGATGCGGAGATGGCGGAAGAGATGCAAACGCATGTCGATCTTTTGACCGAACGAAATATTGCGGCGGGAATGTTGCCCGAGGAAGCACGCAACGCGGCCCTGCGACAATTCGGCCGACTCGAGCAGACCAAAGAAATCGCGCGCGAGCAGCGAATATGGACCTGGGCAGATGAATTTCTGCAGGACATTCGCTTCGGCGCGCGCATGCTCGTGCGTAGCCCGGGTTTTTCCGTTCTCGCGATTCTTTGCCTTATGCTCGGGATCGGAACCAACGCCGCGGTCTTCAGTTGGATCGAGGGGATTCTGATTCGCCCGTATCCGCTGGTTGCGCATCAAGACCGGATGGTCGCGCTCTTTGGCACCAGACAAGGAACTACGGAAAAGGAGGGCCTCGCCTATCCCGACTTTCTCGATCTCCAAAAAAACTCAACTCTGTTCGAATCGTTCATTGTCGATCGAATCACGGGCACGACGCTCAGCGTCGGCGATCGCGCCGAACGCGCGACGGGTGGAATCGTCTCGGCGAATTATTTCAATGCGCTGGGTGTTCGCCCGGTGCTCGGTCGCGGATTTCGGCCGGAAGAAGGCGAAGGACGAAATGCCCATCCGGTCGCAGTCATTAGTTACCTGACCTGGCAGGACCGTTACAAGGGTGACCCGAAGATCATCGGCAAAACGCAATTTCTCGACGGCGTGCAACACACGATCATTGGCGTCGCGCCGGAAAAATTCCACGGCACCTTCATCGGATATTCGTTCAACTTTTGGGTGCCGACGTCGATGCAGGAGACATTTGATTCGACCGGCTACAAACTGGAAGACCGCGGGGCGCGCTGGATTGAGGGTTACGCGTTTTTGAAACCGGGCGTCACGCGCCAGCAAGCGCAAGCCGAGCTCAATGCGATCGCGCAACGCCTCGAGAATGATTTCCCAAAGACAAACCGCGGGCACGGCTTTGAAATTCTGCCGCTCTGGAAAACGCCATTCAACGCCGTTGCAAATCTGTCGCCTACGCTGGGCATCACAACCGGCGTCGCGTTTTTCGTTCTTTTAATCGCCTGCGCGAACGTGAGTAATCTGCTCCTCGCTCGATCGTTGTTGCGTCGTCATGAAATGACAATGCGCCTGGCACTCGGGGCGCGACGCCGTCGTCTAGTGAAACAACTTTTCACCGAGGGTCTGTTGCTTTCCGTGATCGCCGCCGCCGGTGGAATCACGGTCGCGTACTGGTGTCGCAACGCTCTCGTCCTGGTGTCTCCAACCCGCATTCCAGGCATCACAATTGATTATCCCGGACAACTCGACTGGCGTGTTCTGGCTCTAAGTGTCGCGGTTTGCATCGGATCGACAATGCTGTTCGCGCTGGTGCCGGCGATTCAAGCGAGCCATGTCGATCTTTCCGGCGCGCTCAAAAGTGAAGGTAGCGGAATGATAGGCGGCAGTGGCCGATCGCGACTGCGCTCGGTACTGGTGTTCGTTCAAGTGGCGCTGAGTTTTGTGCTCATTGCTGGAACTGGATTATTGCTCCGAAGCCTGGCGCAAATGCAAAGCTCCGATCCGGGATTCTCGACCCGAAACGTCGTCGTGTCGGCGGTGGATCTTTTTTCTTCCGGCTACAAGCCCGAGCGGGCCAAAATTTTTTACGAACAAATTCTCGAGCGCATCCGGGCACTGCCCGGTGTTCAATCGGCAGCATTGGCGCGGGTCAGGCCTTTCAGCTATTCGGTTTACTCGTCAGCACCGCTGGAGATCGAAGGTTATCAGCCGCCGCGCAATGAACAGGTGGCGGCGGACTACAATCAAGTTGGCGAAGAATATTTTGTGACGATTGGAATTCCGATTGTGGCCGGCCGCGAATTTAGGCGCAACGATGACGAAAACGGACCACCGGTCGCGATCGTCAATGAGACGATGGCGGCAAAATATTGGCCGGGAAAAGACGCGATCGGTCAGCGCCTCAAGGTGAAAGACAAATGGATGGAGATTGTGGGCGTGGCAAAGAATGCGAACTACCGGACCAAGCTTGAACAGCCGACACCATTTTTTTATGTGCCGGTTCGCCAGAACTTTGTCGTGCAAAACGGCTTCATCATCCGGTCGGAGCAAAGCGCGACCGCGATTATGAACGCGCTCGCCCGCGAAATCCACGCGCTCGATCCGAACCTCGCGCCGGTGGACACAATCAGTTTGCAGGAACAAGTCGATCGCATGAGTTACGCGCAACGTCTGGCGGTAACGCTGCTGGCAATCTTCGGCGGGATGGCCCTCTTTCTCGCCGCGATTGGACTGTACGCGGTCCTATCCTACTCCGTCTCCCAAAGCACGCGTGAACTTGGCTTGCGGATGGCACTCGGCGCGGGCGCGGGCGATCTCTTGCGTTTGGTGATTTCGCGCGGCGTACGATTGACTACTGCGGGAGTTGTTATCGGCGCGATTGCAGCGCTCACGCTGACGCGTTTGATGGGCAATCTGCTTTACAAGGTGAGCCCGCGCGATCCGCTCGCATTCGGCATGGCCTTCATCGTAATGACGCTAGTCGCGCTAGTCGCCTGTTTTCTCCCGGCCTGGCGGGCTACGCGCATAGATCCCGTTCGCGCTCTGCGGACTTAATTAACCCGAGAATATTGCAAGTTTGGAATCCGGCTCGCGCCGGCACGGCCGATACTTGATACTCGATGTTGCATGCTGGATTTTGGCTGTCTTAAGTAGCAAGAGCCGACTATGGCACGCAAAGAATGAATAAAGTCGTTTCAGTTCCAGCCGTTTTCAGGAAAACTGCGGATACTTTTGCCGCCGGGGCAAAAACCCTGGCGCAACGATACCTTGTCTCGACCGAAGTCTTTCGCCAGGAACAAGAACAAATCTTCTCGACGCAGTGGCTGTTGGCCGGGCATCAGAGTCAGATCGCTGATGCCGGCGACTATTTCCTGGTATCGATTCCGCCTTCATCCGATTGCGGCCGGACAAAGGAATCGTTGATCATTACTCGTGATAAGAGCGGAGCGATTCACGGGTTTTACAATGTTTGCCGCCATCGCGGGACGCGTTTGAAGGAAGATGCCTGCGGTCACGCATCCGTGATTCAATGTCCGTATCATGCCTGGACGTACGGGCTTGACGGAAGATTGATCGGCGCACCGCACATGGATGAGGTGCGCGGGTTCGAGAAGGCTGATTATTCCCTGCGCGCGGTGAATCTCGCGCTTTGGGAAGGATTCATCTTCATCAATCTCGATGAGGACGCGATGCCATTAGCGGAATGGTTCGCGCCCTTGAACGGGAAGTTTTCGCACTGGAACATGTCGATCTTGCGCCCGGCGAAGCGGATCGAGTACGACGTGCGGGCCAATTGGAAGTTGATGTTCGAGAATTATTCGGAGTGCTATCACTGCCCGGGCGTTCACCCGATGCTGGCGAAAGTCTCGCCCTACGATTCGGCGGAGAATGATCTGAGCGAAGGACCGTTTCTCGGCGGGTTCATGAAAATCAATAAAGGCGCAGGGCTGACGATGAGCGGGAAAGCGTGCGCGTTGCCGGTGGGCGGGATTAAGAGAGAAGATGGAGAGGAAGCGGAAGATGACGGACTGGTGTTCTACTACTCGATCTTTCCGAACATGCTGCTCTCATTGCATCCGGAATATGTAATGGTGCATCAGCTCTGGCCGAAGTCGCCGGAACGGACCCTGATCGTATGCGATTGGTTCTTTCATCCGGCCGCGTTCGCGCACAAAGACTTCAAACCGGAGGACGCGATCGAATTCTGGGACATGACGAACAAACAAGATTGGCATGTCTGCGAATTGAGCCAGCACGGAATCGCGTCACGTGCGTATGAGCCGGGGCCATACAGTTCGCGCGAAAGTATTCCTGCGGCGTGGGACAGATATTATCTTAGCATGATGGACTAGCACGTTCGTGCTCGCCTGCCATGCCGTAGCTTCGGCGAAGGCGGGCCCTCGTTAATCGAATTCTTAAAAAGCCCTCACCTCAATCCTCTCCCACACCACTCCTCTGCCTCACTGGCGCTCCGCATCCTTCTCTCCCATTGGGAGAGAAAAGGGAGAGCCGGGAATCACATTAATGGCTTCGTCGGTGTCCCGCGTTAAATCGTTGAAACGTTAACGCGTTGAAGCGAGCATGAACGCATGCCTCCGCTCACGTACGCCAACTATTTGGACCTGGAGAAGCTCTTGACTCTCCAGAAGCCGCGCTCAACGCCAGCGGAGCATGATGAAATGCTCTTCATCATCATTCATCAAACCTATGAGCTCTGGTTTAAGCAGCTGCTGCATGAGTTTGAAAAAATTAAGAAAGATTTTTCGGCGGGCGATCTCTTCGGGGCGATTCATTCCTTCAAGCGCACTCGGACCATCATGAAGACGCTGGTGGCGCAGGTGGACATTCTTGAAACAATGACACCATCGTCGTTCTCGAGTTTCCGCGACCGGCTCGAAACGGCGTCCGGGTTCCAATCGATCCAGTTTCGGGAGTTGGAATTTCTGCTCGGATATAAGCGCGCCTCGACTCTCGGATACGTTAAGCCGGACTTTCCTGGTTATGAGCGGCTCCAGCAGCGGCTAGGTGAAAGCACCGTGATCGATCATTTCTACGATTTTCTCGCCACCCGCGGTACCCAAATTCCAGCGGAGCTGAAAAAGCGCGATCTCACACGCGCAAATGAGCCCAATGAACAGGTGCAAATGGAAATTCTGCGGCTCTACAAAAGATCCCCAGAAGTTTCCATCCTTTTTGAGTTGATGACGGATTTCGATGAAGGATTGCAGGAGTGGCGTTATCGACACATCAAGCTGGTCGAGCGAACGATTGGCGCAAAACATGGGACTGGCGGATCGCCCGGCGTGCCGTTTCTGAAAGAGTCGCTCTTCAAGCCGATTTTCCACGATCTCTGGGCCATCAGGCACCAAATGTAACCGCGTTTGCCATGGGAGGCTGCAAAATGACGAAGGCCGAATGTCGAATGACGGGCAGATTCTCCGAGCGGAAAAATAACTTCCCCGCTCAGGTCCGCTCCGATACAGAATTTCGCTCAGTCAACCTCAACGCATTCTTTCATCATCCAAGAAACTAAAATGAGAAAATATATTGCGGAATTTATCGGCACTTTCTTCCTCGTCCTTACTGTCGGCTGCACTGTTATTCCTGCCGCGGCAGGCGTCATCCCCGCGCTCGCCATTGGGGCAGTACTCATGGTCATGATCTTCGCCGGTGGCCACATTTCGGGCGGGCACTTCAATCCGGCAGTCACATTCGCCGTTTTCGTCCGTGGAAAATTGCTGATGAAAGACGTTGTTCCATACTGGCTGGCTCAAATCGCCGCTGGCATTGCCGCAGCGCTCGTCGCCATGTTTCTCGTTGGAAAAAGCGGGACCCCGATGGAAATTACCAACGCCCCGGCCGCGTTCGTCGCCGAGTTTCTCTTCACTTTCGCGCTTGCATACGTCGTTGTGAATTGCGCGACCGCGAAAGGTACTCTGGACAACAGTTTTTATGGCCTGGCAATCGGCTTTACGGTCCTGGCCGGGATATTCGCAGTGGGAGCGATTTCTGGGGGCGCGTTCAATCCGGCGGTCGCTATCGGTGCAGCGGTCATGAAACTCGTTAACTTCTCCGACATTTGGATTCACATTGTGGCCGAGCTTGCGGGTGGCCTCCTTGCCGGACTGACTTTCAAATTTCTGAACCCGACCGACAAGTAGCCAACGATTTTTCTAAAAGAAAAATCGTTAATCTGTGATTACCGGTTGATGCCCAAGAAATCGCACGCGTTACCGGAAAATAATTGCACCTTTTCTTTCGCACTGAGTTTCAGCGAGTCGATGAGTTTGCCGGGGTGAAATTCGCCTAACGGGAACGGGTAGTCGGAGCCGAGCGCGACACGAGACGCACCGAATAGTTTGAGCAAGAGCTTCAAGGCACCGGCATCGTGGACGAGTGAATCGACGTAGAATCGCGCCGGGGTGTGACCATGCGCGAGATAGCTGCGGGGGGTCGCGGGGTTATCGGTGTCATATAAGTCCGGACGCACGTGGAAGGCGTGCTCGATTCGACCGATGGTGAATGGAAACGCGCCACCACCGTGCGCGAACGCGACGCGCAGCTTTGGGAATCGCTCGAAGACGCCGCCGAAAATCATCGAACAAATTGCGAGTGACGTTTCAGCCGGCATCCCGACGAGCCAGGGCAACCAATATTTTGGCATGCGTTCCTTGCCCAGCATGTCCCAGGGATGAACGAAGATGGCGGCGTTGAGTTGTTCCGCCGCACTCCAAACCGGTTGAAGCGACACATTATCGAGATTCAAGGTATCGATTCGTCCCCAGTGCGGATTTGCATCCACGTGCGTGCCGATCTGTGCGCCACGCAATCCCAGCTTGCGAACGCAACGCTCCAATTCTTGAGCCGCCAGATCCGGATCCTGAAGCGGGATCGTCGCTAATCCAGCGAATCGTTTCGGGTGGTCGCGGACTACATCCGCGATGTGATCGTTCAGCCGCCGTGAAAGATCGAGCGCGTCGTGTGGTTTCGCCCAATAACTGAACATCACCGGCACAGTCGAGAGCACTTGCATGGAAATTTTCTCGCGATCCATTTCTTCGATTCGCCGTTTTGGATCCCAAACGCTGTCTGTGATTTCGCGAAAGACACGGTCGCCGATCATCATGCGGGCACAGCACGGTTTGTAGTGATCGAGCCGGACGAATCCGGCATAGCCGTATTTGGCGTCAAGATCGGGCCAATCCCGCGGAAGAATATGGGTGTGGAGGTCGATCTTCATGCACAGTTGATAGCTCTCACTTGAAATCGAAGGGCAACATGCTCGTCGGCCGAGACAGGCAGGATGCCTATCTT
>QHPP01000158.1 GCA_003219125.1 Verrucomicrobiota bacterium | reverse complement strand
AAACTTCGAGATCAAGACCGTGCGCCCGAGTGCGCCCAGAATATCGACCCGCGCCAGAAAATCGGCGTGGTTCAGTTGGCCTTCCGCCAGCAGATTCTCCAACGTCATTTCCATTAGCACAATCAGCTCGTGCTCGGCGCAGCCAGATTCCTGAAGAAACTTCCGGCGTGCGCCATCGAGCATGTCATTGGTAGCATAGGTGACCGGCCGAAAACTGCCGCGCTCCACCAGGATCGCCTTTTTATAAAACACTTCGGTCGGCTGCACGGTTTCGCCATCGGCCTGGAACATGACCGCGTCCGTTAATCCCTGGCTAACCAGTTGTAGACTCATCAAACGGTTGTCGACTTGTGAAAAGGCCGGCCCGGAGAATTTAATCATATCCACCTGAATCCGGCCGGGGGCGAGGTTTTCCTGCAGCGACGAAATCAACTCTTCTGGCTTCGCAAGATAAAACGCGCCGTAAATCAGGTTTACTCCAATTACCCCCAGCGCTTCCTGCTGATCGACGTTCGCTTCGTCCAGCATTCGCACATGAATAATGATCTGGCTCGGTTCCCCACGGAATTCCGTTTGAAAACGGACTCCGAGCCAACCGTGCGATTCGTTGTGTTGCTTAAAACTGCGCGCCGCTACGGTGTCGGCAAAGACAAAGAAACAGCGTTGCGCGCCAAGCTTTTGGTCCAGCCGCTCGATTAATAAGTTATGTTCATGGTCCAGCATCGTCCCGAGACGGATGCGGCTGACATACCGGTCGGTCGGTCCATAAATCGCGTCGCTGAAGGTCATGTCGTAAGCCGACATCGTCTTTGCGATTGTGCCCGAGGCGCCGCCGACAAAGAAGAACCGCCGCGCCACTTCCTGGCCGGCTCCAATTTCCGCGAAGGTCCCGTAACGTCTGGCGTCGAGATTAATCTGGAACGCCTTCTTGTTCGTCCCGACATCCATCTCGGCTTTCACAATTTCCAAGATGTCGGCATTTATGGGCTTCTCAACCGTCGAGTTAGCGGTGGCAGAAGAACCCCGTCATCCCGAGCGCGGTCGAGGGGTCCCGATGCGGAACCTTAAAGTTAGCGCCGCGGGATCGTTCGACTTCGCTCCGCTCCACTCAGGATGACAGCGCGATAGTGAACTATGAAGGGGCGAGCTCTGCGAGCCCGCGGGTCCTCCGGCTTCGCAGAGCTACGCCCTCCATTGCTAACGCGCACGCCAATATTTAAGCGCCCGTTTGCGATCCCGCCAGATCGACGCGAGACGAAAATACTACAGCCGCACCTTTTCCACCGCGTCTGCTGCAATCCACCCACGTTGATCATTCGGCAGCGCCGCGTAATTCCAGTCTCCGCGCTCCTGTAAAATCAAAACTTCGCTTCCAGCCGGAAGAGCCAGAACGCTCCGCGCACTGTCGACCGTCGCAACTCTGGCTTCGGTGTTTTCGGCAATCACAATTGCCAGGCCCTGGCCGCGGGTTCCGTTTTCCGATTTATAAGCAGCGAACCCGCAAATCACGGTCAGGAATATGCCGGCTGCCATCCACCACGCTTGACCCGGCCGCAGCATCAAAAGAATAATCGTGAGCCAGAAAAAAATCGCGGCCACAACCGCGAAAAAATTAGCCGTACCAAAATTCAGATATCTCTCCAAAGCTGACGGCGCCAGCTCCAGCGAACGCGTTTGGTCGCGCGCAATCCTCAGATTGGCATCGGCTTCCGGATGATGGCGATCCAATCGTAATGCCCGGTCATAATTCAAAATGGCGCGTCCGAAATCGCCGTGACGAAAGTAAGCGTTACCGAGATCATAGAATAAATTCGCGCTCCACTCGCCTGAACCGATGACCGCTTGGTAATCGGCGATGGCGGCTTTGAAGTTTCCTGCCGCAAATTCAGTGTTTGCTTTCACGAACAAATCGTCGCCAGTCCGGCTCGGACCATCGCTTGATGCTCCCTCTGCGCTGGGCAGAGCGAATAAAAGCAAAACCAGAATTTGAAATCGCGCTCTTAGTTTCATGAAAGGCTTTCGATCAATTCCAAGGTTTCACGCCGTCCATCGCTGGATAACGCGCTCTCGCCGTTGCCGGCGCCGCTGTAGCGGAACTCATCACTAGTCGCGAACAAGCGTCGCATCTGCTCGCTTTGTTCTGCATTCAGGTCAAAGACCCGCGCGGCCGTTTCTGCATCGACCGTCGCCGGCTCGACGTTCATTTGCTTAAGCGCAGTCTTTAGCTGCACCACGCGCGAGGCATCGGAGAAATATTCTCGCGGCGCCAGCTGATCACGGCGCAATTTGCGCAGCAACTCGTCCTTTTCGTGCTGAAGTTGTGCGGCCCGCAGAGCCGCGCGATTGGACGCGCGTACATTTTGAACTTTCCAACCCATCAGCCCCAGGGCAAAAGTGAGGGGAAGAAGTTGCGCCAGCCAAAACTCTTTTCGCGCATAAAACGGCGTAAAGCTGGACACGATTTTTCCACGCTCGTTAATTTGATGCAAAATATCCTGCGCTTTTTGCGGTCCACCTGAGGTGGGCGCGGGTGAGGCTCCGGGCGTAGCTCCAGCAATCGCGGGGGTTGCCGGGGCATTCCCTTCCACAATTAACGGAACTGCCTCGCTTTGCAGCGTTACATACTTTTCCTTTACCGGATCGAAATAACTGAAGGCTAGCGACGGAACCCTTGTCAACTTCTCGTTAGGTGAAACCACCAGTTCGAATGTTTTCGTTCCGCTGATTCCGACGTCGTCATCCTGTTTGAAATTCGATGATGGCGGATATTTGTGCCAGCCGCGCTCATCACTTAGCTCTGGCGCATTCATCCGGTCGAAATTCCCGCGTCCGGAGATTGCCGTCTTAATCGTGATCGGGTCGCCTACCTGCACTCGCTTCGGGTTCGCTTCCGCCGTCATCGAGAAACTCCCCACCGCTCCGGAAAAAGTCGGCGGTGCTCCCGCTGGTAATGCCTTTACTTCCAATGGAACCGGGTCGCTCTTGACGTTGATTTCATGTTGCTCCATCAGCCCTCCAAATGGCAATGCAAAGAAAGGATCGGAGAACGGATCTTCACTGAAAGGATCAAATGGTTTGCGCCGCGTCCCCGAGCTCCGCCGCGGAACTAGAACATTTGCTTTCTGTTCAACCGGCCCAATTTGAAAATTACCGACCCGGGCCGCGGAAATCGCCGTCTTATAGTTGAAAACGACATAACTGCGCCCGTCGATATTCTCCAGATTGCGTTCGCCTTCGCCCAACTTTTGCACGGTGAACCCCTGTCCGTTCACTTGCGGTGGCGCCATCTCAGCAACCCGTGTCCGCGAATTAAATCCGACCTTTACTACCACGGGAATCATTTCCCCGACATACGCGGTCTTTTTCGGTACCAGCAGCTCGGCGAAAGCGATCTTTTCTTCGCCAGCCTGTGTATTGCTGGACGGCGCCCGATTACTTCCCCCGCTCGCAGCCGCTTTGGGCGAGTCTGCCACTCGTAGCGTTAGTTCAGGCGTCTGCAAATTGTCCTTACCCACGCGAATACTTTGCGGCGGAATCCTATAGCCTCCCGGTTTTTCCGGCAAAATCGTGTAGTTGTAGGTGATCGAGGAAGATTTTGAGAAATTCTTCCACGTCATCTGAGTCGATTCGCCGGTGTAACGAATCTGTAAACCCGGGACATCGATTTCGCTTGGCGGTCTCACCGACATTCCAGCATTATCGATCTGGATTTGCAGCTGCACCATTTCACCCACCACGACGTCCGAGCTTGTCAGCACCGCCGTAATTTTTGGCGAATCAGCGAACGCAGATTGCATTTGGACAATCGCGATTAACGCCAGGATAAGAACTCGCCGGTCCATCAACATTTTTCAATCAAACCTCAAACATGCAGCTACCAGTCGTTATAGACACGATGCACCGGCTTGCGTTCATCCAGTTGAACCCGCGCTTCTTCGTCCTTCATTGCCTGCAATAATCGTGCAGCCTGCTGCGGACTCATTTCCCCGCGCTCCATCGCTTCCGCTTCGGCCGCTTGCTCCTTTTGCTGCTCGTCGCTTGGCTCGCCCGCGCTTTTGATCTCGCCTGAGCGTGGCTTGGCGGGCGAAGGGGATGGCGTTGCGCTGGGTGACGCGTTCTGACCTTGGCCGGAATTCTCCCCCGGCGATGGCGATGGATTTTCACCGGATTCTCCGGGGCTGGGCAAAGGATTTGAACTCTCAGCGGGACTCGGCGTGGGCGATTGCCCGCCGTTCCGCTGATCATTCTTTTTTTGATCAGGTTGTTTCTGCTCGCCGCCGGGACTCGGTGATGGAGAGGGCTGCTGTTGTTTATCGCGCTTCTCCGAGTTCTGCTGATCCTTTTGATTCTCGGGATTTTGTTCCTGATTTTGCTGATTCGGTTGTCGCTGATTATTCTTCGCCTGCTGTTGATCTTGTTTTTGTTGATCCTGGTTTTGTTGCTGTTCGTCTTGTGATTGTTGCTGCTGCTGTTGCTGCTGCTGCTCTTTGTCTTGATCCTTCTTGTTTTGCTGGTTTTTCTGCGGCTGTGGCGGGGGTTGTTTCGGATGCTGCTTCAGTTTGTCGATCTTGTTTCTAACGATCTCCAGCCGTTCCGCCGCGGCCTTATCTTGTGGATCTAGCTTTAATGCCTGCTCGTAATGTTGGGCAGCATTTTCCAAGTCCTTCAGCGTCTCCTCGTTCGTTTTCCGGAGATCGGCGCGCTCTTCCAAAGTCCTGCCGAGATTGTAACGGCTCTTCTCCTGCACCCTTCGCGATCGATCGACCAGCGATTGGCTGAATGCCTCCAGCGCCTTGTCGTAGTCACGCAGCTTATAGGCGGCCGCTCCGGCATCGAACTGCATCTTGGGCATATCGGCCGGGTTAATATTGTGCTGCAAATCCTTTTGAAATTGTGCGTAGGCATCCTCGTATTGCCCCTTATTATATAGGTCGATCCCCGAAACCGCGTTCACCTCCGCTGCTGCCACAAATAGTAAGGAGGCCGCGACCAGCGCTTCCCGTTTCGCCGGCGAACGCCTGGGAGTTTGCGCCCGTTTTCGATCGTTCATGAAGAGGGAGGCAACCAGGGCCACAATCGCACCTGCCAGCGGCCATTCGTAGCGCTCGATCGGCCGGCTCGAAAGCCGCGCGTCGATTTCGGCCGCCTTTAGTTTTGAAAGCCCTTCCGTGTACAACTTCCGCATCGTTTGCGGTCCGTTTTCCAAATGCAGATAAATCCCGCCGGTCGTTTGTGCGATCTCGCGTAGCCGATTTTCATCCAGCTTGGACTTCACCACCTGGCCTTTCGCATCTTTCACAAAACCGCCTTCTTTTCCTTCGACGGGAATTAACGAGCCCTGCGCCGTCCCGACGCCTACCGTGAAAATTCTCACGCCGGCATCCGCCGCTTTCCTGGCTTCGTTTACCGCATCGCCACTAAGTTCCTCACCGTCTGTGAAAATGATGAGGGCGCGGTTTCCCATCGCGCTTTTCCCAAATGTTTGCGTTGCCAGTACGATTGCTTCGCTGATGTTGGTGCCGCCTTCTGGAATTGTTTTCGTATCCAGATCGTTGATCGACTCAACCGCGGCATCGTAATCGATCGTTAACGGTGCCTGCAAAAAGTCCCGACCGGCGAAGGCAATGAGGCCGACGCGATCGCCGTGCAACTCTGTGATTAAATCCTGTGCTGCCAGCTTAACCCGCTCAAGCCGGTTCGGCGCCACGTCATTCGATAGCATGCTCCGCGACGTATCAACGGCGAACAGCAAATCGAGCCCGCGACGTTTCACATCTTCGTAAGTGTAACCCCAGCGCGGTTTGGCCAACGCGATAATAGCGAGCGCGAGCGCAAGCAAAACGAAAGCAAAACGAATCGCACGCCGCACCCGATCGACATTGCCGGCGAGCTGCGGTAGCAGTCGCGGTGAAACAAACTCACGCAGTTTGATCGCACTACGCCGCTCGGACCGTGCATACAAAAGCACGAGGAGCGGCAGAATGGCCAGGGCCCACAACCAGATCGGCGCGCCGAAGTTCATGGAGTCGATGAAGCGATAAAGCGGTAAAGCGATGAAACCTCAGCCCGCTTTAACCCTTCAAGGCTTGAATCCTGCAACGTTCTCCTCACGGCAATCGTTTCCAAATGGTTTGGCCGAGCAAGAGCTGCCCGATCAGCAATCCGCAACCCGCCGCGATGCACTCAGGGAATAGGTCGCGGTACTGTTGATATTTCCGGGCGCTGATGGTGGTTTTTTCCAGCTTGTCAATGTCCTGATAAATCGAGGCCAGCGATTGCGTGTCCGTTGCGCGGTAAAATTTTCCATCGGCAATGCTCGCTACTTCGCGCAAACCAGTTTCATTGAAGGAGACCGGCGCATTCTGATAATAAACATTGCCGCGGCCGTCCGTCACCACCCGGCCGGTTCGCTCGTCCATTACCGGAAAAGGCGCAACCCCGTTGGTGCCGATTCCAATCGCGTAAAGATGAATTCGGAGCGCCTTCAACGCCTCCGCCGCAGTATTAGTCGGAATCTTCCCGGCATTATTATCGCCATCGGTCAGGAGAACCATCACCCGGCTTTTGGATTGTTTGTCATTTAACCGATTCCCCGCCGCCGCCATGGCCGAACCGATCGCAGTGCTTCCTTCCACCAGCCCAATGCGAACACGATCGAGATTTTGCAACAGCCATTCGTGATCGAGTGTCATCGGACTAACGATATATGGACGAGTTCCAAATGCGATCATCCCGATCCGGTCGTTCGGTCGTGCTTCAATGAACTTGCGCGTTACTTCGCGAACCGCGTCCAATCGTGTCGCTTCGTCGCCGCCAATGGTGAAATCTTTCGCCAGCATCGAATTGGAAACATCGAGCACGAGCATGATGTCGATACCGCTGGCTTCTACTTGCGTGAGCGATTTACCCAGTTGTGGCCTTGCGATGCCAATGATAAATGCCGCCAGGGCAAGCCAGACCAAGGCGCGCAGGATTTGTCCAGCCCGGCTGGCGCTACTTTTCCCGATCGCCTGAAATGGCGTCGTCGCCGAAAATAAAATCGCAGCGCGCGGTCCAAACCTGCCGCGCAACCACGCCAGTACCGGAATGAGCAATAGCAACAGTAGCAGCCA